>NZ_CP049270.1:947049-1262732 GCF_003048595.2 Campylobacter concisus
CATAAATATCTTTTTGCCGAAGTTAAAAGAGCTTAGAAGTGATGAGAACTACAACCATATCGTGGCTGATAATCTTGAAGTTAAGAAATTTAAGACAACAAAATTTGATGATATAAACAATATCATGGTTGTAGAAATTTATGGCAACAATGTCGATCTAAGCGCCTTTAATATTGAAAATAAAACGATATTAAAGCAAGGCGTAGATACTATAAATGGCGACTTTAACTCACAAAGTGCATATTATTTTGCAGTATTTAAGCCAAACAAAAAATCGCTTGACTTTAATTATTACAACCTAAAAAAGGCTAAATTTGAAAGCTTTTCTTTACCAGTTAGTGTCGAAGATGACGATGTCAGCACACAAATCGGACTAAACCCAAAACAAAGCGAGTTTAGCACCTATAAAGATGTCACGATCTACTCTTGTGCGGTAATTTTTATATTATTAGCTATTTGGCGCAGAAGGCTTAGCTACTTTTTCGTAGCAACCATTTTTATAGCACTTGGAATTTATACCTACAACCCTTTTGGTAAGGCTGTTCTAAAACCAGATATTAGCGTTTCGATCTTGCCTACAAAAAACTCAACCATCTTTTACACATCCCGTAAAAATGAAAATGTAGAAATTTTAGACACTAAAGGTGACTACTCTAAAATTTTATTTGCTGATGGTAAGATTGGCTGGGTAAAAAAGGATAATCTTGTCAAAAATTAGAGCTTTATTTTTTGCTATTGAGTTTGTTATCAGCGTTATTCTAGTCGTCTTTTTTATGTGGCTATTTAATGATAAAAATAGAGACATAAGAAAATTTTGGGGAAGGTCGCAAAGATTTTTTGGTGGATATAAACTTGAAGTGATAGGCGATTTTAGTGATGAGGCAAATATCTTGCTCATAAACCACCAAAGTATGCTTGATATTATTGTCCTTGAAGAGGTTCATCCAAAAAATCTTTGCTGGATAGCAAAGGTACAAATTGGCAAGATTCCTATAATTGGTAAAATTTTAAGCTTACCAAAAATGATAGCGGTTGAGCGTGAAAATAAACATTCACTAATAAAGCTTTTAAGTGAAGCAAAAGATAGGGTTGAAAATGGTCGCGTTTTAGCCATATTTCCCGAAGGAACTAGATCTCAAACCAATAAGCTTTTGCCTTTTAAGGGTGGTGCAAAATTATTAGTTGAAAAACTAAATTTAAAAGTCCAGCCTATCGTTATCGTAGGAAGCGATGCGATGAAAGTAAAAGAATTTAGCTTTAAAAAAGCAGATATCAAGCTCTTTTGCCTTGATCTAGTCGATACTTCAAAAGAAAACTGGTTAGAGACAACTAGAGAGAGTATGCAAAAAGTCCTAGACGAAAATAGAAAATAAATTTAGTTTTGCAAATTTGCAAAGCCCCTACTCTATATCATTATCTATAAAAATTTGACTTTATATACTAGAAATTTTTATCAATAAATTTAAAAAGGTCTAGCGGAGAGCTAGACCTAAAAATATTAGTTTTGTAGATAAGTTCTTAAGTTCTAAAGACACTAAGTTTTGAATTTAATGCATCTGTCATCTTGTTTAGATGTTCTGCCGCTGAAGCTATCTCTTCGACACTTCTAGCATTTTCGGATGAAATTTGGTTGATATTTGAGATACCTTCCATGATTTCATTTACATTTTTGCCAGTTGCGATGTAGTCTTGCATAGTCTTATCAGACATTGCTATAGCGTTATTCATCGTTTCACTCATAACATTTATAGTTTTTTCAACGTCGCTTGCCACGTGAGTTAGCTCTTGGATCTGTTTAGAGTTGATACCCATTTGCTCACTGCTATCATTAATCGCTTGAACAATAACATTGATAGTTGCATTTATCTCAGTTAAACTCTTTTGAGTCCTCTCAGCCAACTGTCTAACTTCATCAGCAACGACGGCAAAGCCTCGTCCATGCTCACCTGCTCTTGCAGCCTCTATAGCTGCGTTAAGAGCAAGTAAATTTGTTTGATCAGCTATATCATTGATAACAACAAGGACTGATTTTACCTGCTCGGCATCACGGCTAAGCTGATTGATCTTATCAGCCATTTGATTTTCAACATTAGCAGAGTCAATAATCTGTGTCGATAGCGATCTTATGGCTTCAGTTGCCGTTTTTATATGCGTGCTTGCCTTTTGAAGGTCATCTTTACCAGCTTGAGCTACTGCTAAAGATTCTTTCATATTTTCTTGCATTACTTTACATCTTTGATTTGTCTCTTCCACTATTTCAGTTGATTTTTCTACACGTTTGCCTGTTTGAAGAGATGTAGAACTAAGCTCATTTGCAACGGAGCTATTTTCACTTGAAAGGTGCTTTGTATCACTTATTAATACCCTTATTCTTTCAATAAAATCATTTATGTCTTTACTTATCTTAGCTATTTCATCTTTACCATAAATAGGAATTTTAATTGTAAAATCAGATGTTATCGCATTTAAATTTGTTCCTAGCCTATCGATAGGATTTGCAACCATCTTCTTAAGCAAGAACATCGAAACAACTATCAAAAGTAAGGTAACTATGATACTTGCTATGATGAAATTTTTACTAACTACTTTTAATGGTGTTAAAAAATCATCAGTAACAGCTGAACCTAAAACCATCCAGTCTAGTTTATCAAATGACTCAAAAGCAACTATGCAGTCAACCCCATCAATTATAATGGGCTCAACACCTTTTCCTTTTTTAACAATATTATCCATAGTAGTTTTTAGCTCACCACTTAGCTCTTGATTTGCCTTGGTTGGATGGAAGTCAAATTTACCAGTTTTAGTATTGTACAGAGAAAAATATCCATGCTTACCAAGTTTCATCTCAGAAAAAGTCTTTTTCATATTGTTTAATCCCTCGGTAGGATCATAGCCAACAAATAAAATTCCTATTACCTCGTTATTTTCAATAATAGGATCATAAACGCTCATATAGTTGCGTCCAAATAAATTTACAACACCTATATACCTATCTTTATTCATGATATTTTTATAGGCTTGACCGCTTTTGTCAAGCATTGTACCAACAGCTCTACTACCATCAGCCTTCGTCACCGATGTACTAACTCTTAAAAAATTATCACCTGATTTTGCAAAAATCGTTGAAATTCCGCCTTTTGTAGCGTTGTTAAATTTATCTAGAATATCGTAGTTATTGTTTAAAATACCATTTTGAGATATTAGTTCTATCGCTTCGTATTTACCAGTCTTACTCATCTGGTGATTGGTTGAAATTTTTCCGATCATCTCTTTAAAAACACTCATTATTAGCTCTGCACTACTTGCATTATCTTTCTCAAATAATTTAACCGTATTCATAGCAAGCTGGACGTTTTGTTCTACTGTCGTAAGCACACCATCTTTTATCTCGCGCTTTAAAATATTTGATGTATATATGACAAAACATGTCATAGATACAGCCAAAACCGTAGCAATCGTTGCTGAAACTTTTACCAAAATGCTTCGTAAATTCATTTTGTCTCCTTTTTCCAAAAAATTTTCGCCTTGATTATAGCACTATTTTAAATAAACTTTATACAAGAATGCATAATTAATAATAATTAATAAATTATCATTATTATTTTATTTATAAATTATAACTTTTTTGAAATTATTTTAAAAAATTAATTTAAAAACCTTGATAGTATTACTATCAAGGTTAAGTATATTTTTATCACTTTGTGTTATAATCTGCCAAAAATTTAAAAAAAGGAAATCAAAATGGCAGATAAATTTGAATTTCAAACCGAGGTTAATGACCTTCTAAATTTAATGATTCACTCTCTTTACTCAAACAAAGAGATATTTTTAAGAGAGCTCATCTCAAACTCAAATGACGCTCTTGACAAGCTAAACTACCTTTGCTTGACTGATGAAAAGTATAAAAGTCTAAGCTACACTCCAAGGATAGACATCAAAGTAGATGATAAGGCTAAGACTTTAACCATCAGTGACAATGGTATTGGTATGGATAAGGACGAGCTTATTGAAAATTTAGGCACGATAGCAAGAAGTGGCACAAAAGGTTTTATGAAAAATTTAAGCGGCGATGCAAAAAAAGATAGTTCGCTAATAGGCCAGTTTGGTGTTGGCTTTTACTCAGCCTTTATGGTAGCAAACAAGATCGAAGTCATCAGCCAAAGAGCACTTGGCGATAAGGCCTACAAATGGACATCTGATGCAAAAAGCTACGAGATAGAAGAGGCCAGCAAAGAGAGCTTTGGTACTGATATCACTTTGTATCTAAATGACGATGAGTTTGCAAATTCTTGGCGCATTGAAGAGATAGTCAAGAAGTATTCAAACCACATTCCTTATCCTATATTTATGGATAAGCAAAGCTATGTTGCTCCAAAAGAAGGTGAAAAAGAAGGCACTTATGAGACCAAAAACGAGCAAATAAATAAGGCAAATGCGCTTTGGAGGCTAAATAAAGCTAGCCTTAAAGAGCAAGATTATAACGACTTTTATAAGCAAATTTCTCACGACAGTAGCGATCCTCTCCTTTATATTCATACAAAGGCTGAAGGCAAGATCGAGTACTCGACGCTATTTTATGTGCCAAGCTCTGAGCCATTTGATCTATTTAGGGTTGATTATCAAAGTGGCGTAAAACTTTATGTAAAAAGAGTTTTTATCACAGATGATGCAAAAGAACTCTTGCCGCCATATTTAAGATTTATCAAGGGTATCATTGATGTTGAGGATCTGCCATTAAATGTGAGCCGTGAAATTTTACAAGAAAATGCGATCATGAGAAGTGTCAAAGAACAAAGCGTGAAGAAAATTTTAAGCGAGCTTGCAAAGCTAAAAGATAATGACCGTGAAAAATACATAAAATTTTACAAACTATTTGGTAAGGTTTTAAAAGAAGGTCTTTATGGATTTAGTGCTGAAAAAGAGCAAATTTTGGATCTTTGTCTATTTAAAAGCTCAAAAAGAGATGGTTTAATTAGCCTAAAAGAGTACAAAGAAGCAATGAAAGATGATCAAAAGTCGATCTATTATATCAGTGGCAACAACGAAAATATGCTAAGAAATTCTCCACTTCTTGAGAGCTTTAAGAAAAATGATATTGAGGTTCTTATTATGGATGAAGAGATAGATACGATCGTTATGCCAATGGTGAATGAATTCGACAAAACTCCTATAAAATCTATCTCGCACGCTGATATTAATGACGAGATAAAAAGCGATAAAAAGGTAGATGAGAGTAAAGTTGCAAATACACTTGTTAAAATGAAAGAAATTTTAAAAGATGAAGTTAAAGACGTAAAACTTAGCTCAAGACTCTCAAGCTCTGCTGCGGTGCTTATCTATGATAAAAACGATCCTGACTTTGCTATGCAAGAGATGCTAAAACAAATGGGACAAGGTGCAAACGCTCCAAAAGTTAAGCCGATCTTGGAAATCAATGCTGATCATGAAATTTTTGCAAAACTAGAGAAGAATGAGGCTATGATTTACGAGATCGCGCCTTTACTTCTTGATATGGCAAGGTTAAATGAAGGCATGAGCCTAGAAAATCCAGTTAAATTTTCAGAGCTACTAACGAAAGTTATGCTAAAAGCTATCTAAATTTATAAAGCCCAAGAGAAATTTTGGGCTTTAACCTACTTCTATAAATTTAATTTCTTATATTTATTGTTTTTATTGTAGTAAAAATTTAATTGTGTAAGCTAAATTTCCCACGCCAAAAGACGTGGGGTAAAATTTACGCTATCTTGGTAGCGTCGATGATGTTTAGATCAAGTCCAAGATCTTCAACAGATAGTCCAAGTGCAAGACCTACAAGCTGAGATAGGTGAATGATTGGCTTTCTCACGTTTGAGTGGTTCTCATCTTGATATCTCTCTTGGTAGATGTCAAGTTGCATTTGACAAAGCGGGCATGGTGTGACAACTACGTCAGCGCCGTTTTCATCGGCGTTATTTACGATCTGACTTGACATTTTTCTTACAGATGTGCCAGCTGGATAACTAGCGTGGAAACCACAGCAATCAAGTCTTTTCTCAAATGGCACGATAGTAGCACCAAGTGCGCCTACAACAGTTTCAAAGCTCTTTGGATTGACTGAGCTTTCTCTATTGTGCAGATCTTTTTCAGGCCTTAGACTGTGGCAGCCGTAAAATAGCGCTACTTTTAGCCCGCTAAGTGGTTTAACAACCTTTGCTCTTAGCGTTTCTACGTTTTGATAAAGCACCCAAAGAAGGCTTGTGATCTCGGTTGAACCATTGTATTTCATATTACCCTCAGCCAAGAAAGTATTTATGCGGTCCTTTGCACCCTTATCAAGCGTAGTTTTAGCTCTTGTTAGAGTTAGCATGCAAGTTGAGCATGTCGTAAGCATAGGCATATTCATCTGTTCAGCAAGCGCTATATTTCTAGCATTTGCCACAAGCGTAGCGATAGGATCGACGTCTTGTGCTTGTTGGGCACCACAGCAGCTCCAGCCCTTTATCTCGTGAAGCTTCCAGCCAAGTATCGGAGCGATAGCCTCAAGCGACATCTTAGCCTCTTTAGCTGCTTGAGAGAGTACGCATCCTGGGAAAAAAGCGAATTCGTTTTGCATAATTACTCCTTACTAGCAGCTTTGCGAGCCGCATTTATCATTTTTACTAGATCATCATGTCCTTCTATGTCCTCTTCGCCGAAAATATGAAGCGGATTCATCTTACCTGCAAGCATTAAATTTGCAGCGATATCCATTTTGCCCATATTTCTAAACACTCCCTCAGAGCGAAGTGCAAGCTTGATCTCATTTAGTCTGCCTGAGCCATCAACTAGATCGGTTAAAAACGCCTCAGCATGATCTGGTCCCATACCATCATCAAAGCCTTTTTGTATAGCCATAATGCGAAGATCAGTTATATCTTTGCATGCGCTTATGCCTTTTGGACAGCGATCAGCGCACTCTTGGCATTTTACACACATCCAAAGCCCATTATCTATAGCTGGTTTTAGGTGCGGCATAGGATCTTTACTACGTGAATCAAAGGCCGCTCTATAAGCATGAACAAATACAAATGGCTGCATATAATCGCTCGCATCAGCTTCAAGTTTATTACACTCGCTAGCGCACGCACCGCAAAGTATGCAGTCCCATTCAAGCGCTACTTTTTCATACTCTTTTTGGCTTTGCTTACAGCCTTTTTCTGCGCTAAATTCTGACTTAGCAGTGATGCTAGGCCTAATCTTGCGTAAATTTTCGATACTTGGCTCCCAGTCCACCATAAGATCAGATATAACCCTGAAATTTCCAAGTGGAGAAATTCTTATGCTCTCTGGATTGTCATACTCCGCCAAAAGCTCATTCATCTTCGTATCACAGGCTAGATATGAGTGGCCATTTACTCTAACAGCGCACGCACCGCATATCGCTGAGCGGCAAGATGCTGTGAAATTTAGCGTCGCATCCTTTTTTTGTTTGATATCAAGAAGCACTGTTAAAAGAGTTTTCCCTGCGATCTCTTCATTTGTTAGTTCATAAGTTGATTCATATTTTTTAGTTCCGTCAAAACGGTCGATAATAATTTTCATCCTAGCTCCTTACTCTGGCTTCTTGCCGTCAAGTGAAAATATGCCTGTCACAACGTCTTTGTAGCTAAGTTCAAGCTTGCCGTCTTTTAGTGTGACTATGCTGTGTTTTAAGAAATTTACATCATCTCTTTTTGGATAGTCCTCTCTTGTGTGAGCGCCACGGCTCTCAAGACGATTTTGCGCTGCAAGGCATGCTGCACGAGAAAGAAGTATAAGGTTGCCAAGCTCGACATAGTCAGTAAATGCTGTGTTCATGACTGGGTTTTGATTTGGCACTTTAAGGGTGTCATATTTTGCTTGGATAGCTTCTAAATTTTTAGAGAGCTGATCTAATTTTGCGCCAGTTCTAAAGATACCCATTAGATCCCAGTTGTTTTTACCAAGCTCTTCACGAAGTGCGTACATGTCGTTCACACCGCCCTCGCCTGTTGCTATGGCTTTAAATTTATCCTGCCACATTTTTGCTAGCTCAGAAGTCTTTTTGCCGCTTGCAAATTTTGCATTTTGAGCGTAAGCACCAGCACCTTTGCCAGCTAGATCGCCAGTTACAACTGCATCAGTTAGGCTGTTTCCGCCAAGGCGGTTTGCACCGTGGATAGACACGCATGAAGCCTCACCACCTACATAAATTCCAGGAATTTTTGTGCTCATATCATCAAATTTAGCTACCTCTATACCGCCCATTGAGTAGTGAGCTGTTGGACGGATAGGCACTGGTTGCTCGATTAGATCGATATTTTGGAAAAGCATAGCTGTGTGGCGAATTTTTGGAAGCTTTTTCATAATAGTATCTTTGCCAAGGTGGCGAACGTCACAAAGTACGTAAGCGCTCATGCCCTCACCAAAGCCTCTGCCTTCGCGAATTTCTGTCTCGATCGCACGAGCGACAACATCACGTGGAGCTAGCTCCATCTTTTCGTGATAGTTTTTCATAAAGCGCTCGCCCTTGTTGTTTAACAAGTATCCACCCTCGCCGCGAGCAGCTTCTGTGATTAATGTGCCACCATTTTGAACGCCAGTTGGGTGAAACTGAAGCATCTCAGGGTCTTCAAAACCAAGACCTGCTTTAAGCGCAGCAGCGATGCCATCACCAGTTGCTATAAATGGAACTGATGTGCGGTTATAAAAAATTCTAGTGTATCCGCCAGTTGCGATAACAAGAGATTTGCAAAGAACTGGGTAAATTTGACCATCTTGGATGTTGCGAAGAACGACGCCCTCAACCTTGCCATCTTCAAGACCGATCTCAAGCAGCTCGTGATCCATTAGAAATTTAACGCCAGCTGTGATAGCGTCATCAAGACAAGCATGCATCAAAATGTGACCAGTTTTATCAGCTGCGTAGTTACAGCGCTTTTTGCTAGCGCCACCCATGAAGCGAAACGCAACATCACCATTATCTTTACGGGACACATCGCCATTGTCTATACGAGAAAAGAGCATACCATTGTGATCTAGCTCATGTATGACTGCGCCTGCTGCCTCGCAAAATTTCACAACTGCATCTTGATCGGCAAGATAAGCCGCACCTTTAACTGTGTCATAAGCGTGAAGCTTGAAGCTATCACCATTACTAAAGTCAGTAACGCCGTTTATGCCACCCTCCGCCATACAGGTTGCATTGCGAGATGGCATCATCTTTGTAGTGACAACGACGGTTGAGTTTGGATATTGCTTGCGAACGGCTGTTGCTGCACGAAGTCCAGCACCACCAGAGCCGATTATTAGCACATCAACAGATGGTAAGCCATTTTCATTACCTTTTGGCAACTCACCAGCAAAAACATTGGTCGCACCAGCTGTTGTAGCTAGCGCACCTACGCTGATACAGGCACTTTGTAGAAATTCTCTTCTGGTAAATTTTTCACTCATTGATAACTTCCTATCTTAGTAAATTTTTAGCGTTTAAAACGCACCGCCAGTTCATTTCTTAATATTTTTTAAAACAACTACATTAATTAAATAATTAATAATGAAACATTACATTAAATTTACTTAAAAGAAACATAAAGATTTATTTTAGATTAAGAAATGAGAGCTGATATTAAAATCAAAAAGGATAAAATAGGCTTTTAAAGGTAATTTATATAAATATAATGGTAGAAAAATTTATAAGATATATAAAAATTTCTACCGATTTGAAGTTTATTTTTATTTTTGAGTTTTTAAGCTTTAAAAGCTCTTTTTTAGGATATTTTAAAGATAAATTTACTTTTTATACTTAAATAAATATATTAAATATAATAAATAACCTTATTTTTGTCCTATTATCAAAATTCACCCTTTGGGTGCAAAATTTCTTTTAGCTCGCTATCACTTAGCTTGTAGTTATAAAATCTCTCGTAAAACTCTCTTGTTTTTTGCTCTAAATTTAGATCACTAAATTGCTCTGGGTAAAATGTCTTAGCCAGCCAAAGCGGATATAACGCACCTTCAGCACTTCTTACATTCCAAAGATAAACACCACTTGGCACTACAAAAATTTCTCCATTTTGCACAGCTTTTAGCTTAGCAAATGATGCGTTTTTGGCGATAGCATCGGCACTTTTTTGTGAATTTGTGATGATGATATCTGGGTTAAAGATGATGACTTGCTCTTCGTTTATCGCTTTTGAAATTTTAAAATCATCATCACTTAGCTCTGAGCTTAAATTTATACCACCGGCCACGCTAATATACTCTGCGCCGATATCTTTTGAGCTGATGGTATTAAAGTTTCCTGAGTTGTAGTTAAGCACCAAAACTCTCTTTTTTGGCGTTAAATTTGCTATTTTTTGACTTACAAATTTTATGTTGTCGTTAAAATAGTCATTAAACTCATGCGCCCTTTTTACGCTCTTTTCACCCCAAATTTCAGCGATCTTGCTAAAGCTATCTTATATCTCTTTGATGCTTTGAAATTTATCTATCTTCACAACTGCGATGCCAGCGCTCTCTAACTGAACCTTGCTATTTTCATCAAACATCATACCAATTGGCCCAAAAACAACTTGCGTTTTTGACGCGATGATAGTCTCGACGCTGCTACTTAGCATGCCGCTTTTATTGTCGTTGCTCTTTATTTTTGGAAAAATTTTTGACATAAGTGGAGGCAGTTTTGGCGCACCGCTAATTATATGATCTTCGTTGCCAAGCATCGCAGAGACCTGCACAAAAGCCCCTATCAAAGGTGTCGCACGCTCGATCACGTCAGGCACTTCTACCTTTTTATTGTCGCTATCAAGCACCACTCTTGCTTGCAAACTAACAAGCAAAAAAGCCAAAAGTAAAATTTTCTTAAACATATATTCTCCTTTTAATCCACCATCACGCAAGAGTAATGCTCGCGCTCATCGATGATATTTTTCACCACTCGTATATCTACGCCGTAAATTTTCTTTAAATTTTCGCTACTCATCACCTCGCTAGCCTCGCTGTAGATGTAGTTTTTATCACGCCCAAGCATCGCAACTTTTGCGTTTAGATAAAAGACCTGCTCTGGCTGATGTGAGGTCAGGATGATAATGTAGCCTTGCTTTGCGAGCTTTTTTATCTCTTTTAAAACTCGCATTTGGTTGCCAAAGTCTAAATTTGCCGTTGGCTCGTCAAGTAGCATCACCTTTGAGCGTTGCGCTAATGCCCTAGCTATGAGCACCATTTGCCGCTCGCCGCCACTTAGATCGGTATAAATTTTATCTTTAAAGCTCTCTAAATTTAGCGTCTTTAACGCATCTAACGCTATTTCTTCATCCTTTTTGCTAGGCCGCTCAAATATACCAAGCCTTGCATTTGCACTCATCATCACCACGTCAAAAACGCTAAAGGCAAATGGCGGAGTGTGAGCTTGCGGGACGTAGCTTATAAAGCTTGCTCGCTCTTTCTCGCTCATCTTTAGCGCGTCTTTGCCGTCTATTAAAATTTCTCCCCCAAGTGGCTTTAAAAAGCCAAGTATCGTCTTAAACGTCGTCGTTTTGCTAACACCGTTGCTACCAAGCAGGCAAAAGATGTCGCCATCTTGTAAATTTGCATTGAAATTTTCTATAACGACCTTTTTATCGTAGCCGCAGCTTAAATTTTTGATCTTAAATTTCACGCAAAACCCTTTTTGCTCTTATAGAGCAGATAGACAAAAACAGGCGCGCCAACTAGCGAAGTGATGAAGCCAAGTGGGATCTCACTTGCCATTAAGCTGCGTGAAGTGGTATCAACTATCAGTAAAAACAGCCCTCCGCCAAGCAGCGAAGCTGGAAAGAGCGTGATGAAATTTGCTCCCACGACAAAGCGCATAATGTGAGGGATGACGAGCCCCGCCCAGCCCACGATACCGCAAAATGAGACGCAAGTAGCGGTTAGAAGCGTTGAGGCGATGATGATTATGATGTTGTAAAATTTGACATTTAGCCCCATAGCCCTAGCCTCTTCTTCGCCAAAACTAAGCGTATTTAGCTTGAAGCGAAGCATGAAAAGTGGCACAAGGCAGATCATGACTACGCAAAAAAGTAGAGCTAAATTTTTATATCCGCCACTTCTTACAAGGCTTCCCATCAGCCAAAAAGTAACTTCAGGCAGCTTATCTTCGCTGTCAGCTAGAAATTTTATGAGCGAGCTAAGCGCTCCAAAAAGAGATGAGATGACGATGCCAGTTAGCACCATCACGAGTAAATCTAGCCTACCCTTTGCGATGACGCTGCTTATAAAAACAACGGCAAAAACAGCAAAAAGACCGCAGGCAAAGGCGCTAAGCTGCAAGCCTATGTAGTTGAAATTTAAGATGATAGCCACGCTCGCTCCCACAGCTGCACCACTTGAGACGCCAAGGATGTCAGGCGAGACTAGATGGTTTTTAAAAAGACCTTGATAGACCGCTCCGGAGCTAGCAAGCGCTGCTCCAACTAGAATGGCAAAAAGCACCCTTGGTAAGCGAATGAGCGTAAAGACCGTATATCCTTGCTCGTCGCTTGGCTGCTCGTTTAAAATGGCTGATCTTATAAACTCAAAAATTTGAGCGTAACTTATCTCGTAGCGTCCGATGCCTAGAGAAAAAAGAGCACCAGCAAAAGTAGCGCAAATAATGCGAAAATGATCTTTTGACTACTCAAATTTCATCTCCCGTACGTCCCACCAGATGAGATAGCTCTTGGTTTCTCTTTTAAATTTATATCCGTCATTTGTTTTAGTAAGATACTTTTCTACGTTTCGTTTGTAGATTTCTTCTTTTTCGGGCGCGATCTCGCCGACAAATCTAAAATAAGAAAACGCCTCTTCAAGGCTAGCAAAATCTCTCTCGTAAGTGGTATCTATTATCTTTAAATTTGGATTTGCTCCCATGTCATAGACGATATTAAAGATAAAGTTATAGCCAAATCTCCTGTCGCTTAGACCTGTCTCGTTTTCATTTTTTATCCCTTTTAAGAAGTCTTACCAGATATCTTTAAGGCTTGGATGATCCATTAAAAAAGAGGTCATCACGACATATTTTTTAGCAAATTTGCAAAGCTTTCTTATATCAAAAAGTCTAACTGAGCGTGATGCTAGCACGATATCGTGTTTTGGCAAGTCTTTTAAGCCCTGCTCATCACTCCAGTCTTTTTGGATGAAATTTATATTTTTTACTCCAGCCTCTTTTGCATTTTTTTAGCGTATTCAAGCATTTTCGCAAACGGATCTAGCGCGCTTACACTCTTTGCTAGCTTTGCAAGTGGCACGCTAAGCCTTGCTGGACCACATCCCACGTCAAGCACGCTGTCATCTTTTGTGATAGGTAAATTTGAGAGTAAATTTAGCGTAGAAGCCGTCTCCATGCCGGTCATCTCGTTATACATATCTGCATAATCATCCCAGTTTACGCCGCCATCTTTGCCTTTTACTTTTTGCAAAGTAGGCGAAAACACTCGCTCCAAAATCGCTTGATAATCAACCAACCCTTGCATCTTTCTCCCTTTGGTTATTTAAATCTGCCCTACGAAAAGGGCAAATTTAAAGAGCCTAAAGCCAAAATAAATTTGGCTTTGGTTTTAGAATTTAACCTGAGCTGAAAGCATGAAGGTTCTTCCGTAGCCCCTAAACATGCTTGCGCCAGAATAACTGCTTGGAACAGATCCATCAAGATCGCCAGAGAAGATGCTGACCCAGTATTTTTTATCAAATACGTTATTTACATTAAATCTAATAGATGTCTCTTTACCTATCCAAGCTTTTGTAGTGTATCTAACACCAAGATCGGTTGTAAAGTATCCACTTACGCTTGCAGTATTCATCTCATCAACATAGCGTTTGCCTGTGTAGTGGAAATTTGTTGTAAATGCAAGTTTATTTGTGCCTGGCACAGCGTAATCAAATAACATATTTGCTTGAACTTTTGGTTTACCAACGATAGTTTTTCAAACTACTTTTTGATTTGCTGACTTATTCATTTTTGGATCTATAAATGTTATACCACCATAAGCGCTTAAACTATCTACTATTTTTCCGCCAGTTGTAAATTCTATTCCTCTATTTCTTTGATCACCTTGTCTTCCAAATATTCCATTAACTTCATAATAAGTTGGTCTTGTTATTTGGAACACAGCAGCACTAAAGTCGATCTCATTTACTCTAGTTTTTACACCTAACTCATATTGTGTGCTTCTATAAGGATTAAAGCTAATAGTTTGTCCATATAGAGGATGAGAAGGAAAATAATCAGCTGGATCATAGAATTTAGAAGCACCATCTTTTAAGCTATCAGCATATGTAAAATATACATTAAAATCGGGCACGATTTTATACACTACGCTTCCGGCCCAGCTTATGCCATCTTTTTTATAATCAGTCTTTTTAAACCAAGTATTTGAAGCTGAAAGTATGACATTTAAACTATCATTAAGAGCGATATCATCGACTACTGAGATATTTTTCATATCTGTTAGCAAAGATTTAGTTTTACCACTTGACCATCTATATCCATTTAGCTCAGTAGCAAAGTTATGTTTGATGCTTCCGGTATTAAAATCAGTCTGAGCTTTTAAAAATGCACTAGGTACAGTAAATACACTATCGCCATTTCTGCTTCTAATAGCCTTTTGCCATTGATAGCCGCCTTCAAGATACCATCTATCAGTTGGAGCATATTTAAATTTACCACTAGCTGTTATGGTCCTCATAAATCTCTCACCATTAGTTTCTGTAGTTACATCTGAAAAACTAGGCATACCATGATACTTAACACCAATTATTTGTCCTCTTCGTCTAACAGGAGAGTATCCTTGATATATTCCATCTTTACTTGCAAAACTAACACCATTGTAATAGCCACCCATAGTGTGTTTGTAGTAGCTAAAATTTGTCTCAAATGTTAAGTCATCAGTTGGATAAAAATCAAGTCCTATAGAAGCTAAGCGGCGTGAAGTTTTACTATCTTTTGGCTCTCTTTCTCCATCTGTATAATAAAATACTCCACGGTAGCCTATTTTTTCAAATTTATTTGATGTATCAAATCCTACACCCAAATTTCCACGAGAGATATAATCTGTCCAAATAGCGTTGTAATCAGTAACAGGACGTTTGCGAGAGTAGCTAAAAATACCTGCTGGATCTTGTCCGCCATATAGTGAGCCAGCAAGTCCGTTTTGAATTTGTAAGCTCTCAAACATTACCATAGGTATAGCTGTCGTAGAAACTGCGTAAAAGCCGTCCCAAAGGACGTTACCTACGACTGAGCCTTGAAAACCGCGAGTTTGTGGGCGACCCATTTCGCCACCGCCTCTATATTGAAGTTGTGCTGATGGAAAATATTTAACAGCTTCATCAAAAGCTTGAACGCCTTGGTTATCAAGAACCTCTTTTGAGATCGTATTTACTTGATAAGGCATATCTATAACTTTTTTGTCAGCCAAAGGACCAGCGGCTACTCTTTTGTTTAAAATTCCCTCGTCGATACCACTCTCGCTTATGTTATCGCCAACTGAATTTACTTCAATGCCCTCAAGCTTTGTCGTTTAAACAGCAAAAACTTGACTTAAAAAACCACTGCACATCAAAAGCGCAGCACATGTTGCAACTGAGATTTTATAACTCAATTTTTACTCCTTTTATAAAAATTTTACGTCTGAAATGTTACTAAAACAAATCTTAAATATAATTTATTAATTTATTAAATATTTAAAAATATATTTTATTTAAAAAAGGTAAAATAAGGCATTGTGAGAACGATTTTTAAAAATTTCATAGCTTTGACAAGATAAATAAATACTATAAATATAATCTTTTATATCGATAAATAATGCTTTAGATTTTAAGAAAAGTAATAATTGATAAAAATATAATAAAGGCTGATTTTTTTATTTTTAGTAGAAATTTTGGCTAAAAATTAGCCAAAATTTATTTTAAAAGCTCTTTTGCGTATTTTAGGCCTAGCTCATAAGCTTTGGCATTTGCCTCTTTGACTTTCTCAGGCACACTTGCTAGCATCTCTTCACGCACTAAATTTTCATCCATACACTTGCTCATCGCCACAGCCACGCCAAGAGCCACAACGCTTTGAGTGATAACATTTCCGACCTCGTCTTTTGCGATAGAAATGATAGGAATTTCATAAATTTTCCAACGCTTTTTGTCTTCATCGCTCACCTTTACCAAATTTGGCTCAACAACGATCGCGCCGCCATCTTTTACGCCGCTTTTAAAGGCATCGTAGCTTATCTGCGCGGTAGCAAGCATAAAGTCTATCTCGCCCTCGTTTGCATAAGGGTATAAAATTTCCTTCTCATCAAGGATGATATCGACCTTTGTTGGTCCGCCACGTACCTGAGACGTGTATGTAGAAGCCTTGACGCCGTATCCGCCTGCCTTTATTTTGGCAGCTGAGAGGATCTCACCTGCTAGTATGACGCCCTGTCCACCAACGCCGACAAATCTTAATTGTGACTTCATGCTAGCTCCTTAAAATCGATCGCTTGGCCGCTCATAGCAGCCCTTCTTACCATGTCGTAAGCCTTGGTATATTCAATCTTTTCTTCATCTTTATGAAGTACACCAAGTGGGAAAATACCCTTTTTCTCCTCATCACTTAACATGTCAAATTTAACCTTGCTCGTCGTGCGGCCCTTTATCCACTCTAAATTTTTCACCGCCTCGCCCATTTTGTTCTTGCGACCTAAATTTATATGGCAGTTTGAAAATACATCAAAAAAGCTGTATCCATCGTGGCTAAAGCCCTCTACAAAGAGCTTTGTAAGCTTCTCTGGCTCGATGACGCTTCCGCGCGCGACGAAGCTAGCACCTGCGGCGGTTGCGAGCTTACAGGCGTCAAAGCTAGGATCGATGTTGCCGTATTGCGCTGTGACCGTCCACATGCCCTTTGGCGTAGTTGGGCTGGTTTGCGAGTTTGTTAGTGCGTAGATGAAGTTATTTATTAGGATGTGATTTAGCCCGATATTTCGGCGGCATCCGTGTATCGTGTGGTTGCCTCCGATCGCTAGCCCGTCGCCATCGCCAGTTACCACGATGACGTGCTTATCTGGATTTGCCATCTTTACACCAGTGGCGTAGGCTACGGCTCTACCGTGAGTTGTGTGGATGGTATTGCAGTCAAGATATCCGCTAAAACGGCCAGAGCAGCCTATGCCTGATACCACGCAAACATCATTCATATCCCAGCCCATAGTGTCGATCGCGCGGATGAGCGCCTTTAGTATGACGCCGTCACCACAGCCCCAGCACCAAAGAGTAGGCATTTTATCTGTTCGTAAGTATTTATCATAATTAAAAGCCATAAATTTCTCCTATCTTCGCCTCGATCTCGCTTGGGCTTATCGGTCTGCCGTTTGCTTTTAGCAGTTTTGCAAAGTCATCTCTTAAGATGATCTTTGAAATTTCACCGCTATATTGACCTAAATTTAGCTCGCAAACTAAAATTTTATTAAATTTATTTGATATCTCTTTTAGCTTTTTAGCTGGAGCTGGGAAAAGTGTAAGTGGCTTAAATAGCCCTACTTTTAGCCCTTTTTCACGTAAATTTAATATCGCTTGCTTGGCTGAGAGAGCCACACTACCAAAAGCGATGATACAAATTTCTGCGTCATTTAGCATAAACTCTTCATAACTCTCGCACTCATCGGTGTGTAAATTTATCTTATCAAATAGCCTATTCATTGAGTATTCAACGATTTTTCCATCTTCTGTTGGAAAGCCAGTTGCTCCGTGATGAAGCCCAGTGATATGGTAGTGGTAGCCTTTAAAGAAAGGATTTAGCGTGGCTGGCTCATCTGGTGCGGCCTCATAAGGTTTATACTCTTTTGGCTCACCGCCAAATTCTCTTCTTTTATAAATTTCTAGCTCGCTAATCTCTGGCAAACGCACCTTTGCTTGCATGTGTCCTATCGTCTCATCAAGTAGCAGCATAACTGGCGTCATAAACCTAGCTGCAAGATTAAACGCTCGAACCGTTTGCGTATAGCACTCCTCTAGGCTGCTAGGTGCTAGCACTATCATATTTACATCGCCGTGAGTTGGGTTTTTAGCCTGCAAGATATCGCCTTGTGCGACGCGGGTTGGCAAGCCAGTTGAAGGGCCGCCGCGCATTACGTTTACGATGACAAGCGGTATCTCAGCGATAAAGCCAAGGCCTATTTGCTCAGCCTTTAGTGAAATTCCAGGTCCTGAGCTAGCAGTCATCGCCTTAGCACCACTCGCACTTGCGCCAAGAGAAACTGAAATCCCAGCTATCTCATCTTCCATTTGTATAAATGTGCCACCATGTTTTGGCAAAAGCACGCTTAGCTCGTGGGCGATCTCGCTACTTGGAGTGATCGGATATCCTCCAAAGAAGTTACAGCCACACTCGACAGCAGCCCTTGCTACTAGGGCATTTCCAGTTGATACTAGCTCTCTCATGCGCTCTCTCCAAGCTTTGCAAATTTATTTGCCTTTACGGCAGCAGCCTGCTCTTTGCTCTCAGCGGTTAGTTTTGCAAATTTAAAGCCTTTTTCAGCCACATAAATGGCAAAATCAGGACAGTGAAGCTCGCAGTCGCGACAGCCTATACATGAGTCAGCATAGACGACCTCTATCATCTTACCAAGCACCGCCTTTGGCTCAAGCCTCATCGCTAGCACGCCTGCTGGGCAGTAGCTCACGCAGACATCACAGGCTTTACACCTGCTCTCATCGACCCAAACAGGTACGTTTTCTTTTACTATCATCTATATTCCTAATCCAAATTTTCTTTTAAAAATTTAATGTTTTTTCTAATATCAGCTTCGCTTTTACTTAGCTGCTCTTGCTCACTTTCATTTATATTTAGCTCTAAAATTTCTTTTAAGCCCTCACGTCCAAGCCTTACTAGCCTTCCGCAGCTTAGCTCATCATCAAGTATCACGCTAGCGCTTAGTATTTCATCACTCTTGCCCATGATCGCTTCACACATTTTCACAACTGCAGCCGCTGGTGCGTAGTAAGCTGAAGTACCAAGGAGCTTAACGATCTTTGCACCACCTGTGCTTGTCTCTTTTTTAAGAGTTGTAAGCTCATTTTCGTTTAAATTTTCGCTAATGTTGCTAGCAGATACGATCATCTCGTCGTTGTGAGCGCCAATTATCTTTGTCTTTAGCCCTTTTGCATCCTTGTCTTTTAAAAGTGCTAGCTCATATCTGCATCTTGCACCATCCAGCTCACCAGCCATGCCGATCACTTTATTTTTGCTAAAACCACTAAATTTATGAGCCGTCCAGACCATCACATCAAGCGGATTTGTTACGACGATTATCACCGCATTTGGTGCAAATTTTGCAATATTTTGAGCTGTTTGTTTTACAACTACGGCGTTTTTAAGTAGCAGATCCTCTCTAGTTTGACCATCTTTTCTAGGGCTTCCAGCAGTTACCACTACGATATCACTGCCCTCTATTAGCATAAAGTCATCGCCACCACAAACGATAGTTTTTGCATTAAAAACGCAACTTGACTGTGCTAGATCGATCGCTTTTGCACGTGCCACATCACCAAATATATCCACAAGCGCGATCTCATCGCAAATTTCTCTCATACAAAGTGCATAAGCTATGCTTGCACCGACGTTTCCAGCTCCAACTATACTTATTTTCATTTTCTCATCCTATTATTTGATTTAAAATTTTACTTGGTCTCATGACCTCATTTGCCCTCACTTCATCTGGCAAATAATATCCGCCAAATTCCACGCTTGCACCATCATTTTGTCTTAACTCTTTTAGAATCTCATTCTCATTTTTCTCTAGCTTGTCTGCTAAATTTTCAAAAATTTTACTTAAATTCACGCCACTTTTTGCCATCTCTCTTGCCCAAAAAAGCGCTAGATAAAAGTGCGATTCTCTGGTATCAAGAGTGGCATTTGGCGTTTTATTTTCATCTAGATAGCTAGCAACCGCTCTATTTAGCGCATCACTTAGCTCTTTTGCCTCTTTTTTTTGCTTAACAAATGCCAAATGCTCGAGCGAAGCACTAAGCGCTAAAAACTCGCCGAGACTATCCCAAAGTAAGTGATTTTTCTCTTTTAGCTCTTTTACAAGCGTTGGGGCCGTTCCACCAGCACCTGTTTCAAACATCGCTCCACCAGCAAGTAGCGGCACAACTGAGAGCATTTTCGAGCTACCACCTAACTCAAAGATCGGGAAAAGATCGGTTAAATAATCTCTTAAAACGTTACCAGTTACGCTTATAACGTTTTTGCCAGCTCTTATCAAGCTAAGCGTTTTTGTAGTCGCTTGCTCGTAGTTTAAAATTTCAAATTTTACGTCAGCTCTAACAAATTTATCTCTAAATTTTTCAAATTTAGCTATCAAATTTCTATCATGTGCACGGCTGCTATCTAGCCAAAATATAAGCTCATCTTTTGAAATTTCGCCTCTTTTTAAAGCAAGCTCAAACCACGCATTTATTGCGTCGTCTTTAGCCTGCGTCATCCTAAAAATATCGCCACTTTTAACACTAAATTTAAAGACGCTCTTGCCCGCTTCGTCAAAAACTACAAATTCTCCGTCCTCTTTTGCGATAAAAGTCTTATCGTGACTGCCATATTCCTCAGCCTTTTTAGCCATTAGCCCCACGTTTGCTACGCTGCCTATGCTGCTCACATCAAGCGCACCATGCTCTTTAAAGTCCGCCACACAAGCCTCATAAACCCTAGCATAGGTCCTATCTGGGATCATGCAAAGTGAGAAATTTAGCTCGCCGCTTCTATCTTTTACCTTGCCAGAGTTTCTAATTAGCGCAGGCACTGAGGCGTCTATTATGACGTCATTTGGCACGTCAAAGTTGCTGGCATTTTCATTTAATGCCCAAATTTTTGCCTTTTTGCTCAAAATTTCATCAAATTTAGCCAAAATTTCATCTTTGTTTTTAAGCTGCGAAATTTTAGAAAACATATCTTTTAAGCCGTTTTTTGCCTCCACGCCGTGAGCTTTAAACTCCTCACCAAATAGCTCAAAAACCTCTTTAAAATAGCTTTTTATCGCATGCGCAAAGATGACTGGATCGCTAACCTTCATCATTGTGCATTTTAGGTGCAGGCTCAAGGTTAAATTCTCTTTTTTTGCCTCTTCAAAACAGCTTTCATAAAATTTATCTAGCTCATCTACACTTAAATATGTAGCATCAACTATCTCACCACTTTGAACGGCAAGCTCTTTTAAAAGCTCTTTTTTACCATCCAAACTTATGAAATTTACATAAAATTTCTCATCTTTACTGGCGATAATTGAGCGCTCATTCTCATAAAAGTCGCCCTTTTGCATGTAGTAAATTTTTGTCTTATTTGTCTTGTCCCAGTCGCCATTGCTGTGAGGATGCTTTTTGGCAAATTCTTTAACCGGAGGCAAGACTCTTCTATCTGAGTTTCCTTGCCTAAGCACTGGATTTACCGCGCTTCCTAGCACTTTTTGGTATTTTTTAGCGATCTCTTCGTCGTAGTCTGTGATGATCTCATCTGGATAAAAAGGCACATTTATGCCCTTACTTCTAAGCTCCTCTATCGCTGCTTTTAGCTGAACAAGCGTGGCTGAGATGTTTGGCAGTTTTATGATATTTGCCTCTTTGTGACTAGTCAGCTCACCCAAAAGCTCTAGCTCATCGGCCTTATTTAGCCCAAGCTCTTTGCTAAAAAGAGATAAAATTCTCCCAGCTAGGCTAATATCGGCCCTAGTTATGCTAATGTCAGCACGTGATAAAAAGCTCTTTACGATAGGAAAGAGAGAGTAGCTTGCAAATAGCGGTGCTTCGTCAGTTTTGGTCCAGATAATGTCACTCATTTTAGCCCTTTTAGTTTTTTAAAATTTATCACTTTCTTTATTAAATCTCGTTGTATTTTAGGCATTTGCCGAAAATTCTAGCTCTATTTTCCTATATTTTGGTTGTGCTCGCTTAAGGTTTTTGAAAAAATGTGTTTTTTCGCCTTTTTATCAAGCACAAAGTATAAATAATCGCTCTTTGCAGGATTTATCGCCGCTTTGATCGCACTTATCGAGACCGAGCAGACTGGACTTGGCGGGATACCATCGTTTAGATATGTGTTAAACTCGCTCATATCGCTTCTTATGCGCTCAGCCGTGATCACATCGTGTGAATAAATTCCGTAGTTTAATGTGCCGTCCATTTGCAGCCTCATGCCCTTATTTAGGCGGTTATATATAACTGAAGCAACTAGTGGCATTTCAGCATCATTTGCAGCTTCTTTTTGAATTATCGAAGCAATCGTTAAAATTTTAAACCATTTTTTCTCGTTGTATTCGCCAAAAATTTTATTGCTGATCTCGCTTTGAGCCTTTCTTGATGAATTAACAAGATAAAAAGCAAGGTGCCTTTCACTGATACCTATTGGGATTTTGTATGTATTTGGCATCAAAAAGCCATCACTCACTGGAGCAAGGGCGTTATATTCGCTATTTAATTTGACTGGATCAAGTCCTAGCTGGGCGGCGATCTGGTTTAAAAAAACAATAGTTGTTTCGCCTGGTATTAGCGTTATCTCGGTTAAAGCCGCTTTCGATTTTGCAAGTTTTTTTAAAAAATCAACCCTTGAAATTTTATCTTGGCCGATCTCTATCCAGCCAGATTGCGGAGAGCCGATAAAAAGTATGGCGTATTTGTCTATCACGCTTAAGTTAAAGTTGCGATTAGCTAAATAAGATATAATCTCGCCCACACTTCCCTTTGGTATAAAAACGACCTTGCTTGTGTTTATAGGGCGTGCCAAATAGACAAAAATACTTAGGAAAATTATGGCTACGATATCAAAAAAAATGTCTAAATATGGCTTTTTCATAAAATTTTTTATCATCTTGATTCTTTCATTTATCTTACTTTTAAAATACGGCATAAAAATTAACGATTTCGAGTTTTACGGCGTAAAATTGGAGCAATTATATATAAAATTAGATAAAAAAATAATTGCAAGAGCAAAGCAGATAAGGCTTCCAAATTTTAAGAAAGAGAGCAAGCAAAAAAGCAGCGACGAGCGCCTTTTAAACCTTAGTAAAAGCGTAGATTTTATAGATACTATTTTTCAAGAAATTTCACTTGAAAATGTGCAAATAGGAGATGATTTTAAACTAAAAATTCTATTTTTAGATGATATATTTTTTGTTGATAGTCCTTATTTAAATGTAGATATCAAATTCCAAAACGAACAGCAAGACGGAATAGATCTTTTTAGCGTTAGAAATTTAAGCTTTAAGGATTTTAACGTCAGCATTAGCGGCGAAGGGAGTGCAAATTTTGATAAAAATGACTATAAATTTGAGGGAAATTTTACCTCTCATGAGCTGCATGGTAAGCTAAATTTTGCCCTAAAAGATACATTTTTAACCTACAAAGCTTACGATGTCGAGGCTGGAAGCATTAAAAACTTCATTGATGAGCTTGATAGACGCATAGAGCTAAATAGTGAAGTTAAAAACTGGATATATGGATACATCGTTGCTGATGATTACGAGCTTAAAGAGATAAATGGCAAGGCTGATCTAGCTAAAAATAACTTTTATCTAAATGATCTAAATGCCACCGCAAATACTAAAAATTTGCTCGTTAAATTTGAAAAAGGCTTGCCAGCCATAAATGTAGGTGAGGCAAATATCACGCTTAAAAACTCAAAGCTTAAATTTGATCTTATTTCGCCTATTTACAAGGGCAAAAAGCTTGATGGCTCAAGCGTTGTGATAAATAATATCTTTGATGAAAAAAGCGCAAATTTAGAGCTACTTATAAAGACAAAATCGATCTATGATGAAGCTATAAATGAGATATTAAAAGCTTATAAAATCATCGTGCCAGTAAGGCAGCTTAGCGGAAAAATGGATGCTAGCTTAAAAATTTTGATAAAGCTTGATGAGAAAAGCTTAGAAAATTTTGATGAAAAAAGCGTCATTGCAAATGGAGAATTTAAGCTAAGTGACGCAGTTTTAGAGATTGCTGGAAGTAAATTTAATACCAAAAATGCTCTCATAAAGCTTATAAATACGACGAATTTAAACATCGATGCTACTGGCTTTGGACTTGAGTTTTTTAAAGCAAATGCCAAGGCCGATATAAATTTACAAAAAAGTACTGGCGAGATAAAAGGCGTGATAGAAAGCTTTGATCTAAAAGAGAAAAATGATGAAATTTTAACTTTTAAAAATGAGCCATTTAACGCATTTTTAGACTTTAGCAAAGCTGGTGAAACTTTGCTTAAGATAGAGCCATTTGGGCTTGATATGAGCTTTGGCAATGAAAGCAAAATAACAACAAAAAATAGTAAATTTTTCATAGAAAGCTCGCCTGTTTTAAAGGAAAACGGCGTGTATGGTTTTGATGAGCTTAGCATAAAAAGTAAGGATTTTACTGATCTTGAAATTTTTGCCAAAGAGGCAAACTTTGATTTGCCGTTTTTAGATAAAAATGGCTCAAAATATGAAAACGATGATCTTAAAATTTTAGTCTCAAAAGCTGGTGTGAAGGTAGATAGCGCAAGTAAAAAGCTAAGCCTAGACATAAAAGAAAAAGTCATAAGCGTAAAAACTAAAGATCTAAATTTGCTAGTGCTTGATGATAACAAAACCAGCGAACAAAGCACGCCGCTTGAGCTTTTAGCAAAAAATGGCGATATCATTTTAAGGGATCTAAACAAGACCTTGCCATTTGCTAGCTTTAGTGCCGAGAAAAAGGGCAAAAGCACCTCGCTAAATGGGCTGGCGCAGCAAGGAAGAGTTGGCTATTTTAATGATGAAAAGAGTATAAATTTAGACGCAACCGACATAAGCGGAGAATTTATCAACGACCTTTTTGGCATCAAGAGCTTTGAGGGTGGTAAATTTCGCCTAAAAATGCTTGGAGAAAACTCAAAGAATTTCAAGGCAGAGGTGAGATTTTTTGATACTTTTTTAAAGGATTATATCTTTTATCAAAGACTACTTAGCTTTTTAAACTCAGTTCCATCGCTTCTTAGCCTTAAAACACCTGATTTTAACGACAGGGGCTTTACTGTTAAAAATGGTAAAATCTTACTCACTAGAAATGGCGATATGATCGAATTTTTAGCGATTGAAATGATAGGCACAAGCGCTGATATCGGTGGACGTGGTACGATCGATCTAAAGAGCAAAAAGATAAATATCGACCTTGAGCTAAAGCTACTAAAAGACGCTAGCAGTATCATTGATAAAATTCCACTGGTAAATCAAATAATCCTTGGCAAGGACCGCTCGCTCTCAACTGTCATCGCCATACGAGGCACTACCGATAAGCCTGAGTACTCGACGCAGATCCTGCAAGATGCCCTGCTCTCGCCACTAAAGATAATAAGAAACGTGATTCAGACTCCGTTTTTGATATTTGAGTAGTTTAAATCTGCAACGCATGGAAATTATAGAAAAATTATTGACTGCTTCTAAAGCTAAGAGTGGTGCTCATTTTTGATTATATATATTATCCTCGGCTCGCAAAGCGCGTAAAAAGGATATCAAAAGCTAAAGATTAAGGCTTTGATAGCTCTATTTTTTGATACTACAACTATTAAAATATTTTGATAAAAAACATAAAATTTTACATATAAAAATATGTAAAATTTACTTCATCTCAAGGCGCATAAGATACATATCCTCGCCATCAGTCACCTTTAAATTTTGGCTCTTGCACTTTGGGCAAGTAAAGTCATTTTCGCTAAGTTCCCCACCAAATCCGCAATCCAAGCACTCAATAACCACGGCTTGTAAATTTATCACAAGCTCGGCGTTTTCGCAGATCGTACCAGCCTTATAAACATCAAAGGCACTCTCTAAATAGTGTGGCTCAACACTGCTTAAACGACCGACCTTTATCTCTATCTTGCTTATCTCTTTGGCGTTTTCTTTGGTGGCATTTTTCTCGCAAAGGCTAACTAAATTTTGAACGATACTAAGCTCGTGCATTAGCAGATCCTTGGTAGTAGCTCGCCTTTTGGCGGCTCGAGAAATCTTCTTGATTTATAGGCGTTTTCGATGATGACACGCTCGTTTTTAGCTTCCATTACCTCGCCTATTATCATCGCGTTTTTATCAAATTCTCTTAAAATTTTAAGCGCGTCCTCGGCCTCGCTCTCATCGACAGCCATCACAAAAGTACCCTCATTTGCAAGCTCATAAGGCTCAAATCCAAATAGCTCACAAACACCCATCACTTCGTTTGCAACCTTGATATTTTCTTCAAAAACCAAGATGTCAAATTTACTAAATTTAGCCCACTCATTTAGCACGGCACTTAGTCCGCCCCTTGTCGCATCACGCATGCACTGTGGCTTTATGCCAGCGCTAAATAGCTTTAAGGCAACCTCTTTTAGGCTCTTGCAGTCACTTTTCAGATCAAGCCCAAGCTCAAATTCTTCTCTTGCTGCAAGCACCACGCCGCCGTGTCTGCCAACATCTCCAGAGATTAAAATTTTTGCCCCTGCTTTTAAATTTTTAAGCTCCACGCCTTCGCAAACTATCTCGCCGATGCCTGCTGTGTTTATGAAAATTTTATCGCATTTGCCCTTTGGTACGACCTTTGTATCGCCACAAACTACGCTTACACCGCTCTCTTTGCAAGTTTTTGCAAGCGAGCCAAGCACGTGCTCAAGCTCCTCTATACTTAGCCCCTCTTCAATGATGAGCGAACAGCTTAGGTATTTAGCGCTTGCACCAACCATCGCAAGGTCGTTTATCGTGCCGCAAGCTGCGATCTTACCGATGTCGCCACCATTAAAAAAAATGGGAGTTACCACAAAGCTATCAGAGCTAAATGCGATCTTGCCGTTTAAATTTAATATCGCTGAGTCGTTACTCTGTCTTAAAATTTCGTTATCAAAAATTTTAAATATCGTCTCGTTTATAAGCGAGTTCATCTCCTCGCCGCCGCCGCCGTGGCTTAGCATTATCTTTTTCATTAAATTCCTTAACCAACTCTTGCGTATTTAAAATATGCCGCACAAGCGCCCTCGCTTGAGACCATGCACGATCCTATCGGATTTTGCGGGTTACAGACCTTGCCAAAGACTTTACACTCTGTTGGCTTTGCTAGCCCTCTTAAAATTTGCCCACAAATGCAAGCCTTGCTCTCGCCCGCGCTCTCTACACTGCAGTCAAACTGCACTCTGGCGTCAAGGTAAGCAAACTCGTCTCTTAGCTTCATGCCACTTTGTGCTATCTCGCCAAGGCCTCTCCAGACAAAATCGCACGGCTCAAAGTACTTAGCTATGAGCTCTTTTGCCTTAACATTACCCTCTTCTTTGACAGCCCTCGCGTACTCGTTGTAGACTTCATGTGTGCCTGCATTTTGCTGACGGACTAAATTTAAGACACTTGCCATGATGTCAAGCGGCTCAAAACCGCTAATGGCAATCGGTCTTTTAAACTCATCTGCTAGCTCTTTGTAAATTTTACTACCAGTGATGACGCTCACGTGACTTGGGCCTAAAAATGCGTCTATTCTTACATTTTCATCGCCCATTATCGCTCTAACTGGAGCTGGGACGGTTACGTGATTTATATGAAAGTATAAATTTTTAATGCCCTGCTCAACTACTTTTTCAACCAAATTTGCGCTCATCGGAGTCGTCGTCTCAAAGCCTATGGCAAAAAATATGACCTTTTTATCTGGATTTTGTTGTGCTATATTTAGCGCATCAAGTGGCGTGTAAAGTGCTCTTATGTCGTGCCCTTCGCCACGAAGCTTTTGCAGGCTAGTCTTTGAACCAGGCACTCTTAGCATGTCAGCTAGCGTGCAAAAGATCACATTATCCATGCTAGCTAGCTTACAGGCCTCATCTATGCGACTCTTTGGCATCACGCAGACCGGACAGCCTGGGCCGTGGATGAAATTTATATGCTCTCCAACCAAGCTTGGCAGTGCAAATTTCATAATGCTATGCGTGTGACCACCACAAATTTCCATGATATTTAGGGGCTTTGTGCTCTCTTTTTGGATGAGTTTTGAAAGGGCTAGGATTAAATTTTTATCGCGAAAGTCATTGATAAGATCCATCAAATTTTCCCCGCGTTCATATCATCAGCGATCTTTTGATAGACCTCTAAGCTCTCAAGCGCAAACTGCGTATCGATCTTTTGCATAGCGTATCCTACGTGGATTAGCACGTATTCGCCCACTTTTACCTCTTCAGAGATGAGATCTAGGCTTACCTTTCTAGTAACGCCCAGAGTCTCAACGGTGGCAACGTTATTTTCATCTATTTCTATTACTTTTGAAGGGATTGAGAGGCACATTATCTTAGCTCTTTTTTAAATTCCAAATAACTTATCCATTTATCAATGCCTTCACCAGTTTTGCTATCTATCACAAAGATATCGACCTTTGGATTTAGCTTTCTAGCGTCGTTTTTCACTCGCTCGATGTCAAAGTCAAAGTGTGGCGCAAGCGAAGCTTTTGTGATGAGAAGCACGTCAGCAGCCCTAAACATCACTGGATATTTGCTCACCTTGTCATCACCCTCTGGCACTGAAAGAAGCACAGCGTTAAAGTGTGAGCCAACGTCGTAGCTTGCAGGACAGACTAAATTTCCAACATTTTCTATAAAGACTAGATCAAGCTCGTTTAGCGGCAAATAATGAAGCCCTTCATGCACCATAAATGCGTCCAAGTGACAGGTCTGACCTGTGCTTATCTGATGAGCCTTTGCACCAGCTTTTACTATGCGATCAGCATCTTGATTTGTCTCCAAATCGCCCTCAACAACGCCTATTTTAAATTTACCAGCCTTTATCGTAGCCTCTAAAAGCGTCGTCTTACCAGCGCCTGGGCTACTCATCAAATTTACACAAAGTATCTTTTTTTCATCAAGATGAGCTCTGTTGTGAGCAGCTTCTTTATCATTTTCACAGAGAATTTTCTCTATCACGTCTATGGTTTTGCTCTCGTTTAGCACAGGGTGTGCATGAGCCTCATGGCTATGCTCATGTGCGTCATGAGCGTGATCCGTATGCCCATCATGAGTATGTGGGTGCGAGTGAGTGGTGCCATCTACATGAGTGTGGGCATGGGCGTGATTACCCATTGAGCAACCGCAATCTTTGCACATTTTTTTATCCTTTTTTATTAATTTATGGAGATTTTAACTCTTAAATTTAAAAATAAAATTAAAATTTAGGAGTTTAGCGTTAATAAAATAAAACTAATTAATTTTTTAAATTTTTATTTAAATTTACTTTACTCTTTTTGCCTAATATCATCCAGCTTATCAAAATTTTCATTACCAAATAATTTTTTACTATTCTTTCCGGCACTCTTTTGAATTATTAGATCCTTTAATCTAGCCTTGCCATTATCCATCACCATCAAAACCGCATATGCATTAACATCTTCTTCTCTCATTTCATTTTCTGCCTTAGCCGCACTATCAGGTGACATATAAAACTGCTCTATGCCGTATTTTACGAGTGAGTAGCCGTCATATCTACCAGCTAAAAACACTCCATTGTCTGGCTTGCTTATACTAAATTTAGCAAAGCTGTAAGTGCCATTAACATCTGGTTTTAAAACAGCATAAACTCTAGCCCCATCTCTTACTCTCTCATCGTATTGGTCGATATAGCGGTCATCTTCATCATTTTCGTCAAAATTTCTTGAATGGAAATTTGAAAATTCATAGTTTAAATCAACATAGTTTCCACGAAAAAGATCTCTTGGATCATAAAGATTAACCCTTACTCTTACCTCTTGCCCAAAATAAAGTGGCATAAGTGCGTAGCCAAGCATAATGCCAATAAGTGAAATTTGAAAAACTACAGCTACTATTAATACTTTTATCTTCATTTTTTACATCCTTTTCTAGCGACAACTAGCACTATGAAAGCAAACACCATAAATAGCGCCGTAGCACCAATATAATCACCTATGAGTTGGAAATACCTCACGGCTGCAACCAAAAATATCATACAAAGACCGAGTTTTAACTCACCCTTTTTGATAAGAACCGCAGCTGTTATGATATTTGCGAGCGAAAAAAATATATTTGCGTAGCCAGGACCGTAGCTAAAGACAAAGGGTAACGACACGAGCAGTGCCCCAAGCAGCAATCCACTCTTGTTTTTTTCTTTAAAAAACAGTGCAAAATAAGCAACACTAAATAAAATAAAGACAAAGCCAAAATTGCTTTTAAAAAACGACTTCACAAACCAAAGCTCTTCATCTCCAACCTCAAATAAATTTCTTTCTTCAAATAAAAATAGACAAAATAACAACACAAAAACGCCAAAATTTTTACCAAATTCTTTCGTAAATGCGCCAAGCCCTACTCTAAATTTATCTAGTAGCGGCGAAATACCAATAAGCAAAAGTGCATAAGATAGCGATACGATCGCAACCATAGGAAGTCCAAACAAAAAGTCATAATCAAATATCGCCCTAAGACCACTAATGTAGCCGCAAAATGAAATGATGTATATAAAAATATCTACAAAAAGCACAAAAGCAAGCCATTTCGAGTCGTCTTTGTAAAGCGTATATGCGCCAAGTGCTATAAAAATGATAAAGCCAAAACCAAAGTCGCCCTGATAGCCCACCATAAAAAACCAAACTGTCGCAAAGATAAGGCTTTGGGCTACCAACACACCTTTTTTACTAGCAAAAGAAACTGCAAACGCTCCGATACTCCAAAGCAAAATACCACCGCTTGGCTCATCGCTAATGTTATAAATTTGAGCAATAAGAGCAATCGCCGCACCAAAGCAGAAATTTCCAAGAAAAAACATCGCCGTTGATAGATTTTCCTTTCCCTTTGCGAGATAGTAAATTCCACCAAAATTTACAAGCCCAAGTACAAACAATACAAGTGCTAAACGTCCTAGTCTTGGTATCTCTTCCCAGTTTGCACCAACGAGCGTAAAAAAAGCTAGCGCAAAAAATAGATATGCTACGAGCTTTAAGACAAAACTTATCTTGTCGCTATGAGCATCAGGGTCGATGTCATATAAATTTGCTATTTTTATAGCGGTCTCTTTATCGACTATACCGTCACTTTGCCACCGATCCAGCTCTTTTGCTAGAAAAATTTTATTTAAAAAGTTCAACAACAACTCCTTTGCAAGCTCATTAAAACATAAGAAGCCTATTAGCCAGCGTAGAAATGTGGTAATAAGGATCAAATTTTTGTTGTTATTATATAAAAATATAATTTAAATGCTAAGAAGAATTACTTGTATGAAATTTGAGCTTATCTTTTATAAATTCTAGCCTTAAACTAAGCTCAAGAAAAAGACTACAAACTATATTTTATTTAAAAGATATGGAGTTTGCACGAGCAAATCAGCAAAAACTCCATATCGATTTACAAAAACCACAAAAACCGCTTAAAAACTATTTTGAAAGACAAATACAATAAACAACGCAACTATGAGAAACCAACTGCTTGCTATACTTGTTAAAAACTCCTAAATTTCCTACCACCGCAAAGACTTTAGCGCGCTAAAATTTAGGAACAGCAGCCTTTGTGAGTTTAGAAAATTTTACACCCTTTAAGCCGGCGATCCTTTCAGCAAAGCGTTCAATTTTGCCAGCCTCGCCTCTTATTGAAATCGTTTCTAAGCAGTTATGATGATCGACATGAACATGGTTTGTACAGATGATTTTCACATCAGAGCTATGCTCTATATCCATCTTTTTATTCACCAAATCGTTGTGATGATGCATATAAATGAGCGTCAAAACCCCGATCAACTCCTCACTAGCGTCCTTCCAGCTATCACTTACGATCTTTTCGCGTATCAGATCCCTCGTAAATTCGCTCCTAGAAGCGTAGCCTTGTTCGCTAACCTTTTTATCTAGTTCGTCTAGTAACTGACTAGGTAAAGAAACACTAAAACGTATAACACTATCCATTTTCTGCTCCTTTCTCGTTTGATTACCGTTTATAATCATTATACATCACTTATTAGAAAATGTGGATAAATAATAATAAATTTGCCCTAAATTTACGTTAGAATCGTTGCTACAGAATTTTTTATTGATATAGAATTTCAAATTTGATTTAGTAAATTTTTTGTAAATAAGTTCGAGTAAAGTCTTATTTTGAAAAACTCCACCGCTTAGCAAAATTTCTATTTTTTCTTTTTTTGAAATTTCAAAAATAATATCAGCCAAGCCATTTATAAATGCCGTTGCAGCCGCTCTTGGCTCATCTTTTAAAGCACTTTTAAAAGCTTCTTCAAAGCCGATCACTCCATCATCTAGGCTAAATTTATAACACACATCTAAATTTTTATCATAAAGTGATTCAAGTCTCATACCACTCTCGCCCTCAAAACTCGAGTGAAAAAGCCCACAAATAATCGCTCCAAATGCGTCAAATATCCTACCAACTGAGCTAGTCTTTACTAAGTTTAATCCTTTTTGCTCCATTTTTTTAAAATTTGCAAGCATTTTTTCATCAAAATTTACTAAAAATTTACTAGCTTCGTCCTCAAGAGAGTATTTTAAAATAATAGAATATGCGATTAGATAAATATTTTTGATGCTGTTTTCGCCCCCAAATAGACTAAATTCATCAAAATGATAAACTCGCTCGTAACTCTTTTTATCAAGCCTAAAGACCTCGCCACCCCAAATTTTACCATCCTCCCCGTATCCAGTGCCGTCAAAACAAAATCCAAGATACTTTTTATCTGCTAGATCGTTTTCAAGGATCACGCTTAGCAAATGCGCGTAGTGGTGCTGCAAATGAACTAGCTCAAAGCCCTGATCCTTTGCCCATTTTGTATTTAAAAAATTTGGATGCAGATCGGCTATGACCTTGTCTATTTTTAGGTTGTAAGTCTTATAAAAAAGGGTAAAAATATCTTTAAATCTATCAAAAGTCGCTACGTTTTTTAGATCACCAATATACGGGCTAATCATCAAAAGCCCGTCTTTATAGATACAAAATGAGCTTTTTAGCTCCGCTCCAAGGGCTAAAAATGTCCCTTTTTGCTTGAAATTTGTATGAATGAAATTTGGATTTAGCCCACGGCTTGTCCTTGTAAAAATCGTCTCATCACCAGCACAAAATGCGATACTATCGTCACTTGGCGAGTAAATTTCTCGGTCGTGATCAAGGTAAAAGTCTATGACGTCACCTAGCTTTTCTCTTAGCTCACCCTCATCTTTTATTACAACTTCGCCTGATATGTTTGCGCTAGTTGCAATGATGTCGTGCAAAAGATAGTCAAATAGCAAAAGATGTATGCCACTAAATGCAAGCATAACGCCAAGCTTGTTTAAATTTGGAGCGACACTTTTTGCGATATTTGAGCCATTTTTTGCTTCAAGCAAGACGATGGGTTTTAAATTTGAGTTAAGTAGCTTCGCCTCTGCCTCTGAAATTTGCGCTATTTTTCTGGCGTTTTGTAAATTTTTACTCATCAGCGCAAAAGGCTTACTTGGGCGGTGTTTTCTGGCTCTTAGCTCGCAAACTGCGTCTTCGTTTGTCGCGTCGCAAACTAGATGAAAGCCACCAAGCCCTTTAATGGCTAAAATTTTGCCCTCGTTTATGAGCTTAGCTGCCTCTTTGGCTGCTTCGTTTTTACTAGCCAAGACTTTGCCAAATTTATCTTTTAGATAGAGTTTTGGTCCGCAGTTTGGGCAAGAGATCGGCTCTGCGTGATAGCGGCGATTAAGCGGATCTTTGTACTCGCTCTCGCAAAATTTGCACATTTTAAACTCATTCATCGTCGTATTCACCCGGTCATAAGGCAACGCTTTGATGATCGAAAATCTAGGCCCGCAGTTGGTGCAGTTTATAAATGGATATTTGTAGCGTGGATTTGTGGGGTCATAAAACTCGCACAAGCAGTCATCACAAAGTGCGTAATCAGGCAAAATAGGCGCTTGTTTGGTGGCTGACTTTGAAGCGATGATCTCAAGCTTTTCATAAATTTTATCTATTTTAATCTTCTTTAGCTCATCAATCCTAGCAAGGGCTGGCAGCTTCTCATAAAGCTCTTTTTCAAAAGCCAAAAAGTTAGCCTCTTCGCCGCTAAAATTTAGCTTCACACCCTCGTCGTCGTTGTAAATTTCACCAACTAGCTTAAATTTATCCGCCAAAGTATAGACAAAAGGTCTAAAGCCCACACCTTGAACTAAGCCTTTGATCTCATATCTAAAGCTTGATCTCAACGCCAAATCCGGGGTCAAAATTTGTTTTTATATTTGGGTTTAGGTGCTTTTTTATCAAGTTGCTAACTACCTTATTATAAAATAAATCCCCGCTTAAAGTAATATTTTTGATGTTAAATTTATCTCGTTTTTCATAGCTAAAATCGCTCAAAAAATGTGCCAAAGACTCGGTGCAACCAAAGCTGATGTTCTTCTCTCCAGCGCCAGCAAGGATGAATGAAATGATACTTTTTACAAACTTAACCCCGTCTAAACCAAACTCATCTTTCATCTTGTAATCAATCCTAACTCCCTTTTGACCGCTAAAATCAGCTGCCATAAGAAGCAAATTCTCCCCTGCTTTTTTAAAGTCATCGCCTAAGCCAAGTATGCGCCCAGCTATGCAAAATATCGAGAAAAAGCTAGCATTTGAACTAAAATTTCCACTTGGTAAAGTATGCTCTTTGCTGAAATTTTCAAGTAGCCTTTCGCCGCCCTCATCAGCTCTTATGAGCTCATAAATTTCTTCAAAGCTACTAAATTTTGGCAAAAATAGAAGCTGCGTTTTGCTTGATTTTGAAAGCAGGCAAATTTCGTCATCACTAAATTTGCTAAATTTTAACCCCAAAGCTATATCGCTAAAATTACTAAGCTCAAATTCCTCGTTTTTTGCATAGAAAAATGGGCTTAAAACTGCGCTACTTTCAAGCAAAGTAAGCCTTGAAAGAGCATTTTTTTGCTCCTTTACTTTAACGCTTAAAAAGCTAAAGCTCTCTTTGTTTAGCTGCTCGCAAAGGGCGTAAAGAAAAAGATCATTTGGCGCCATCACGTCAAAAAATAGTGGTGCATCCTCGTGATTTTGTCTATAAATGGCTGTCGTCTTTAGAGCTAAAAGTGGCTTTTCAAAGCTAGCTAAAAATGTCAAAACTCTATCATCGGCAATAAAAATTTTTGGTAGATGCTTTAAATTTACAGGCATCAAGAAATTTGCGTCAAAATTTACGCCAAGAGAAATTTCATATAAATTTTCATCCTGTTCTATACAAACACTCTTGCCGTTTTTTAACAAATTTAGGCAAGCTTTTAGCTTTTCATTAAAATTACCAAGCGTTATCTCGCTCTCAAATTTACTCTCACATAGCACGCCACTTTCATTTAAGATAGCCTTTTCGCTAGCCAAAAAAGCGCTCGCTTGAGTCGGAGTTAGGCCGCCAAATTTTATCTCATTTATCTTGCTATCTTCATCAAGCTCACTTACAGCCAAGACCTCACTGTGCTTTATAAAAAGACTAAAAGGCAAGAGCGTACTTGCTTTATTTGCCACGCTCTCAAGCTCGCTGGCATTACCACTTACCTTTAGACAAATTTCATCTTCTTTGCACTTTATACTATGAGCTAGATCGCCAGCAAGCAAGCGTAAAAATGGCGCTAGAAACGAAGCGTCTTTGTGGCAAGTAAATTTAAAAGCAAGTATCATTTTAAACCTTTTTTAGCGTATTCATCAACGATATCATTTAGGGTAAAATTTGCCACCTTTTCACACTCAAAATCAAGCTCTTTTAAGTGTTCAAGCAGCGTTTTTTCTAAAATATTAGAAGCTTTTATAACCTCATCTGAGAGGCTAAAATTTGATGATTCTATGCGGCTAGGCACGATGCCTAAGATTTTGGTTGTCGGCCTGTCGCCTGCAAGCTCCATTAGATGAAGGGTTTGAAGCATCTCGATCTCGTGAGCCGAGCCGTCCCAACTGATAAAATTTGGCACGTTTAGAAAGTCGAAAAAATAAACATCGCCCACGCTTGCGCCATTTGCGCTAATGCAATCAACGACGATAAGATAGTCAAATTCGCTTATTATGTGAGTTAGAGCGAGGGCTAAAGTGCCCCCGTCCATTAGAGTAAGCTCGTTTTTAGAACTTGTAAAGTTATAGTTTTTAGCCATCAAATTTACAAAATGAACACCTATGCCCTCATCGGCAAACATCACGTTGCCGATACCAAGAACCAGCACTCTCATCAGTGTTCTTTTACAAATTTATAGCCACTAACGATAGCGTCCATCGCTCCATTTTTGCCTTTAACAGCGTTAAATACCGCCATATAAACATGAATAGGCACAAATATCATGATGATCCACATGCAAATTCTATGTATCGTTCTAACATTTGCTAGTCCGCCCATAAGCTCTTCAAAAAACCTAGCTGGCTCATAAAGCGCTCCGCCAAGTCCCTCATGATAAACATGAACATAAAGCACAAGACCGCTTAGGCAAATAAGAGTCAAAATAAGATAAAAGAAGAAGTATGAGGCAAACTGCAAAGGATTATAAACGCCCCTTAAATGCGGATGCGGCCCCATAAAAAGATAGTATTTGATCTGTGCGATCCAAATTTTTGGATTTAGAAAATCGACCACACTCATCCACTCTTTTTTACTATGTTTATCAAAGACAAATAGATAAAATTTAAAGATAAACGCCGCTATTAGCACAAAGCCAGCGATCTGGTGAGTCATACGCCACTTTGCTTGCATAAAATTTGTAGGCTCGCTCGTGATCTCTGGACTCACAAAAACGTATGAGATATAGTAGCCACTCACAACCAAAAGTGTGATCGCTGCAAATCTAATCCAGTGTGTCAGCCTAACGCCGATGGAGAATTCATATTCGCTGATCCTGTCAGGATTTTTATGTGACATCTTTTCTCCTTACAAATTTGGATTTATCTTATAAGTACTCAAATCATTTCCCTTTGTATCCATAACATGCACAGCGCATGCGATGCAAGGATCGTAAGAGTGAATTTTTCGTATTATCTCGAGTGGTTTTGAAAGATCAGCGATCTTTAAACCAACTAAGCACGCCTCATAGCTTCCCATTTGATTTTGCGCATCTTTTGGAGAGGCGTTCCATGTGCTTGGTACGACTGCTTGCCAGTTTGTGATAACACCATCTTTTATGCGGCACCAGTGGCTAAGCGCACCTCTTGGAGCATTGCCTTGAAAATTTCCTTTGTACTCTTTTTTGTTATCGATTACATATTTTGCGCAAGTCTCTTGATCTGATTTTAAATTTTCTACCAAGGCATTAAATGCATCCATTGTGTGCTCTGCTACTACTTTTGCCTCAAGCATACGAGTAGCGGTTCTGCCTAGAGTTGAGAAAACTGCGCTTAGCGGTAAGCCACTCTTTGCTAAAAATTCATCAACTACTTTTTTAACTCTCTCGTTACCTCTAGCGTAGTTTATAACGATACTTGCTATTGGACCTACTTGCATAGGCATGCCATCATATCTTGGTGCTTTGATCCAGCTATATTTGCCTTTTGTATTAAAAAGCTTACTGTGAGCTAGTTTACCCTCGGCGTCTACGCTCTCGCCGTCAATAAGACCTGTGTAGTTCGCCTCAGTCTCGCCGTCATATGGGTGAAGCGCTTTGTCGTTTTTATACCAAGACCTAGTAGCTTCTTCGGTGATTTTATTTTCATCGATATCATAAACCTTGTTAAGATCGCCATTTAAGATATAGCCACCTTTAAATAGATGATCATTTTTGCCTATCAAAAACTCATCGTAGCAGAGTAAATTTGCCACACCAACGTCGTTTAGAACGCTTGGCTCATTACCATAAGCTTTAGCTGCCATCAAGATATCTGGATAGTAAGCTCTATCTACAAATTCTTTGATCTCGGCAAATTTGCTCATATATTCGCCCATTCTAGCTGGATCCATAAGGTCCATCACGCAGGTCACACCGCCAACTGTTAGGCTTTGTGGATGTGGGTTTTTTGCGCCAAAGATAGCCATCATCTGAGCTGCTGTTCTTTGAATTCTTAAACACTCTAGATAGTGCGAGAGGACGATTAAATTTTGCTCTGGAGTAAATTTATATGTACTATGTCCCCAGTATGCGTTGGCAAATGGTCCAAGGTTGCCCTTTTTAACAAAGGCTTCAACTCTCTCTTTTACCTCTTTTAGCTTGTCAGCTCCTGTGGCAAATGGCAAATCAGTATATTTAAACGCCTCTTCGCTAGCTTTATGCACGTCTGCGCTTAGTGCAGAGACCACGTCCGCCCAATCCATGCCATGAAGCTGATAGAAATGCACGATGTGATCGTGAAGATATAAAGCTGCGTTCATAAGCGTTCTAGTTAGCTCTGCATTTAACGGAGGCTTGATACCAAGAGCATTTTCAACTGCGATAATGCCTGCTCGGTAGTGTGAGTATGTACAAACGCCACAAATTCTTTGCATGAAAAAGCCAGCATCTCTTGGGTCTCTACCTTTTACGATCTGCTCTAAGCCACGCCAAAGAGTTGAGCCAGAATACGCCTCTTTTACGACATTATTTTCATCTACGACAACTTCTATTCTTAAGTGTCCCTCGATACGTGTTATAGGGTCTATTACTATTCTTTTTTCACTCATTTTTTCGCCTTATTCTTTATCTTTACTCATAGAAGCTATAACAGCGTGAGCTGCTATACCAATGCCTGTAAGAGCTAAAATTCCAATGCCAACTTTATCGCTGACGTTATCAGCTCCAAGACCTAAAACAGTATCAAAGAGTCTATCTGCCATAGGCTCTTCAAATGGTCCCATTGTATCCCAGAAGTCTGGCTCTGAGCAGCCTATACAGCCGTGGCCTGCTTGAACTGGCCATGATGTGTGCTGGTTAAATCTCTCGCGTGAGCAGTTATTAAATGTATATGGACCTTTACAGCCTACTTTGTATAAGCAGTAGCCATTTTTTGCACCTTCATCGCCGAAGTTTTGGACAAACTCGCCAGCGTCAAAGTGACCACGTCTTTCGCAAAGATCGTGAATTCTTAAGCCATAAGCCCATTTTGGCCTATTATAAACATCAAGCGCTGGAAGTGTGCCAAAAAGTAAGAAGTGAAGCACGTTGCCAACGATATTTTTCTCACTTGGTGGACAGCCCGCAACATTAATAACTGGCTTATCAGTGACCTTTGAAAGTCCCACTGAATTTGATGGATTTGGCCTTGCTGCTTGAATGCCACCAAAGCTAGAACAGGTGCCGATCGCAAAGATAGCAGCTGCGTCTTTTGAAGCATTTACAGCATGAGTTTTACCTGTTGTGCCATGAGGTCCAACAGTTAGAAAATTTTCAGTCGCACCAGTTGGGATACCGCCCTCAACTAGCAAAATGTATCTGCCTTTGTATTTTTCGATCGCACTCTCTAAATTTTCTTCAGCCTGCCAACCAGAAGCTGCCATGATAGTTTCGTGGTATTCAAGGCTTATGTAGTCAAATATAAGACTATCTATGCTTGGAGCATCGGTTCTTAGTAAGCTCTCGCTACAGCCTGTACATTCTGCCATATGAAGCCATATCACAGGAAGCCTATCGCTAAGCTCAGCAGCACGAGCAACCATCGGTGTCATCGCACTTGGTAGAGCCATAAAAGCTGTCATCGCACCAGCCCACTTCATAAAATCACGCCTCGTAAAGCCCTTCTCTTTTAAAAGTTGCGCAATACTCGAGTCGCTTTTCATCTTAGGCAACGCACTAAGCTCACTTAAGCGTCTATCTATCTTTTGACGCAAGTCATTATTCATATAAGCTCCTTTGCTTGAAAATTTTACTTTTGTTAATAATATCTTTGTTTAAAGAAGTAAAAAATTATTTTATAAAATTAATATTTGTAATTAAATAAATTTTAACTAAAAAATTTAAAATCCCTTTTTTTGCGATATATTTTCAAAATATAAAAAATAATATTTTGAGAAATTTTATTTTATTTTGATGAATCTTCAATATTTTAAGCATATTATTCTGAAAGTAAATATCAACTATAATTTTTAATAATTTCTAAAAATTTAGCATATTTAAGGCGAGAGAAATTTTTGAGATAAAAATTTTTAAAAGCCCAAATGGATGAAATTTAGGCTTTTAAAGTTGCATTAAAATGGCCAGATAGCTTCCATAAGCCTTGTGCCCCAAGGTTTTTTGGTAGATTTGTCTAGCTCGCCCTCGGTTTTATACAAAATTTTGGCATCAGCTATATATTTTGAGTCGATTTCGTTGTTTTGTGAGATGTCGTAAGGTCTGATAACGCCACTTACTTGCATGATCTGCTTTTCGCCGTTTATAAGTAGCTCGCGGCTACCTTCTATGAAATAGTTGCCGTTATTTAGGATTTTTATGATCCTAGCTGAAATGGTTGCGGTAAATTTCTCGCTTCTATTACTCGTACCACTTCCTGTAAATTTATTGCCACCACCTGCTTTAAAGCCGATGTCGCCGTATTTGTTTAGATTATCAGCTATATTTGAAAGTGGAGCGGCTCCAGCCGTAAATACACCTCCACCAAGCGAGATGGTGCTATCTTTATTTGTGCTTTTGCTACCAGTTGAAGTTTGGCTTGCATTTTCTGAGATAACGATAGTCACGATATCATTTACATTCATCGCTTTTCTATCTGAAAATAGCGGATTCTCGCCCTTGCCAAAGAGGCTGCCAGCATTGCTTTGTCCGGTTCCACTATCTTTTGAAGGGAGTTGCTCGACATAAACTGGGGGTTTCATATTGATATGAGGATCAGCACTTGGCGTGCAGCCAGTGCAAATAATGCCCGCAGATAAGACGAGCCAAATCGTTTTATGGTTCATAAAAAATGCCTTAAAATAAGTATCTTTGTGCTAGAATTAAGCAATTTAAGTTCCTAAAAAGGTCGCAAATGAAAAGTTGTTACGTTTTTACAGACAAAAATTTAGCACATCTGCAAGAAATTATAGCTACAAAATTCAAAAAAGTTGAGATTTTTAAGATAATCCCAGATGAAAACGATAAAAATAACTTAATAAATTCAAATGAAAAAGAGTTTTTTCTAAAATTTATAGATAAATATGAAGATTTAAAAGCCAAAAGCGACTTTGTCATAGTTCTTGGCTGTGAGGACTTTAGCGTCTTTGGCAAAAGCGAGCTAAATTTAAAGCTAGCAAGAAATTTAAACGCTCCAGTTTTTGACGAAAATGCAAGCGAGCTAAGGGCACTAAATCCAAACTCAAAGCTTCTAATCACCGATAAATTTGATAAAATTTTGAGCTACAAAGCTGACATCATCACACCATTTAAATTTCAAAGCCTGCTTCTAAAAAGAGCTAAAGCTGCAAACAAGACCGTCGTTTTACCAGAGAGTGACGATGAGAGAATTTTAAAAGCAGCTCACATCGTGCTAGAAAAAGATGCGGCAAATATCATATTGCTAGGACTTGAAGATGAAATTTCAAAAAAAGCGGCCGCTTTGGGGCTAAATCTAAGCAAAGCCAAAGTGATCAATCCAGAACAAAATGAGCTGACAGATGAATTTGCAAAGAAAATTTATGAGCTAAGAAAACATAAAGGCGTTGATGAAGCCAAGGCAAACGCGCTTGCAAAAGATAAAATTTACTTTGCTACGATGCTAATTCACGAAGGCTTAGCCGATGCCTTGGTAAGTGGCGCTACGATGAGCACGGCTGATACGATCCGCCCAGCTTTGCAGATCATAAAAACAAAGCCAAATGTAAGCGTGGTAAGTGGGGCATTTTTTATGGCGCTTGAAGAAGAAATTTTGCTTTTTGCCGACTGCGCCGTCACGCCAAATCCAAGTGCAGATGAGCTAGCTAGCATCACACTAAGTAGCGCTCAAACGGCAAGTGCCTTTGGTCTTAACCCAAAGATCGCTATGCTGAGCTACTCTACGGCTGATAGTGGAAGTGGGCCTGATGTGGAATTTATAAAAGAAGCTGCCAAAAAGGTGAGCGAGCTTGATGCAAATTTAAAAATCGCAGCACCTATTCAGTTTGACGCAGCCGTTGATCTAAGCGTGGCTAGTAAAAAGATGCCAAACTCAGAGGTTGCTGGGCATGCAAATGTCTTTATCTTTCCAAATTTAAACTGCGGAAATATCTGTTATAAAGCAGTTCAGCGAAGCGCAAACGCTCTAGCTGTGGGTCCAATACTTCAAGGGCTAAAAAAGCCAGTTAATGACCTAAGCCGCGGTTGCCTCGTTGAAGACGTGGTAAATACTATCTTAATCAGTGCCATACAAGCAGGAGAATAATATGAGAATTTTGGTTTTAAACTCGGGTAGTAGCTCAATAAAATTTCAACTTTTTGCAATGGATACCAAAACCAGTCTAGCAAGCGGTCTAGTCGAGCAAATCGGCAGCTCCAGCTCAAGAGCGGTGTTAAAAGCAAATGGCGAAACCTACGAGATAAAACGCTTTATAAAAGACCACCATGACGGACTTGAGGCGATGAACGAGCTCTTTGTCACATCACACACCTTGCACGATCTAAGCGAGCTTGATGGTATCGGACACAGGATAGTTCACGGCGGAGAGAGCTTTTTTAGCTCAATGATCGTTGATGAGAGCGTCATCAAAAAGATCGAGGAGATAAGTCCACTTGCCCCTCTTCATAACCCAGGGCACCTTGCTGGCATCAAAAATGCGATGAAAGAGAGCAAAAACGTGCCTCACGTGGTTGTTTTTGACACGGTATTTCATCAAAGCATGCCAGAGTATGCCTACCGCTACGCTCTACCTTATGACGTTTGCAAGACTCATCACATCAGAAAATACGGCTTTCACGGCACTTCGCATAGATACGTCTGCAAGCAAGCGGCCAAAATGCTTGGCATAGAATTTGATAAATTTAACGCTATCTCGCTTCATCTAGGCAACGGCGCCTCAGCCTGTGCGGTACAAAACGGCAAAAGTATCGATACCTCGATGGGTCTAAGTCCACTTGAAGGGCTCATAATGGGTACAAGAAGTGGCGATATGGACCCAGCAGTGGTTATCTACCTCCTAAATATCGGTGTTTTAAAATGGAACGAGATAGATAACTTTTTAAACAAAAAAAGCGGACTTTTTGGAATTTGTGGCTCAAGTGACATGAGAGAGGTCGTAGCCAAGATGCAAAACGACGAGCGAGCCAAGCTTGCTTTTGAGATGTTTTGCTACCGAGTAAAAAAATATATTGGCTCATATTACGCCATTTTAGGACGCGTTGATGCACTTATATTTACTGGCGGTATTGGCGAAAATGCACCAAATACAAGGCAAAAAATTTGTGATGATCTAAAACATCTTGGCATTCACATAAATCACGATCTAAATTTCCAAGACATGCGAGGCGAGAGATGCATAGACGGGGATCACGCTAAGATAAAAACGCTCATCATCCCAACAAACGAAGAGCTAGAAATCGCGATAGAAACGGCTAGAGTAATAAAAGAGAGCAAAGCCAAATAAATAGATGTTTAAGCCAGACTTGATATATAAATTTTAAGCCTAATTAGTTTTAAAATAGAATTAGCATTATTTTTAGGTTATAAGATAAAAAGCTTTTGCGATTTTAAGCTCGCAAAAGCTTGCAATCAATTTTTCTTAAAAAATCTCAAAATTTTTGCTTGGAGTTTAAACTGATCTGAAAGCTCCATTATTGGATAAGCTCCGGCGTATTTTTTGCCGCCAGGCAGGTCTTTGCTAACACCGCCGCGTGCAGCGATCTGTGCAAAGTCACCCACTTTTACATGACCAGCTGAGCCGCTTTGACCGCCCATTACGACGTTTCTGCCTAGCACTGTTGAGCCAGCAAGGCCAGTTTGTGAGACGATTAGGCAGCCATTTCCAAGCTCGCAGTTGTGGCCTATTTGAACGAGATTGTCTATCTTTGTGTAGTTTGCGATCATCGTGCTTTCAAAAACGCCACGATCTATCGTCGTGCAAGCGCCGATCTCAACAAAATCACCTAAAACAACATTGCCATTGTGATAAATTTTTACATGCTCGCCAGTTTTTGTATGTGCATAGCCAAAGCCATCGCTGCCTATAACGCAGTTTGCCAGCAGATGGCACTCATTGCCGATGACGCAGTCGTTGTAGATGACGACATTTGGATGGATGATGCAGTTTTTGCCTATAGTTACGTTATCGCCCAAAAATGCTCCAGCCATTACTACCGTATTTTCGCCAACACTAACATTTGAGCCTATGTAGACATTTGGCATTATCTTTGCACTCTTAGCGATATTTGATGGCTTTGGCTCGCAAAAAAGCGGCTTAGCATAATCTTTACTAAGCAAGGCAAATGCAAGGTGTGGATTATCACACACAAGTGCAACCATGCCAGCTGGTACCAAGCCTAAAAGCGATTTTGTCACCAATATGGCTCCAGCGTTTGATGTGCTTATAAATTTTGCATTCTTCTCGCCATCGCAGTATGTTAGCTCAGCTTTATTTGCATTTTTTAAAGAATTTAAGGCAAAAATTTCTATATCTTCTCCACTAAAAGTAGCATTTACTTTTGAGGCTATTTCACTTAGTTTCATCATATATCCATTATCACAGATCCGCCACGTACGACGTCAACTGGGTTAAATTTCTTTATCGATTTTAAAAAGCTCTCGATCCTACTCGCATCGTCAGCCACCATGACAACGATGTAGTTTTCGTTTGTATTTGTGACGATGCCATTGTACGACTTTAGTATCGCCTCAAGACCGGCAAAATTTTCACCAAGTGGAATTTTCACAAGAGCCATCTCTTTTTCGACAAATTCGCCACTTTCTATGACTTTATACGTTGGTATGAGCTTGTGAAGCTGTTTTACGATCTGCTCTAAAACTCTCTCATCGCCACTTGTTACGATACTTAGCCTTGAGAAGTTGCTCTCAGGTATTGGAGCAACGGTTAGTGTATCGATATTGTAGCCCCTGCCCGCAAAAAGTCCAGAAATTCTAGCCAAAACACCGTGTTCATTTAAAACTATAACCGAAATCGTTCTTCTGATACTCATTTATCTTCCTTGCTCTTTAATATCATATTATAAATCGCAGCTCCAGCTGGAACCATAGGAAGCACATCCTCAAAGCGGTCGATCCTAACGTCGATCATCGCTGATTTTTTGCTATCGATCGCTTCTTTTAAAGCCTTTCTAAACTCATCCTTACTCTTGCAAACAAAGCCAACTCCGCCAAATCCTTCAGCGATCTTTACAAAATCAGGCTGCAAGCTAAGATCAGTCGATGAGTAGCGTTTTTCATAAAAAAATGTCTGCCACTGGCGCACCATGCCCAAGAAGTTGTTGTTTAAAATGATGTTTATAACAGGCATATTTATCTCATGAGCCGTCATTAACTCTTGGATATTCATAAGTATTGAGCCATCGCCTGTAAAATTTATAACAAGATTGTCTGGTTTTGCACATTTTGCGCCGATCGCTGCAGGGAGGCCAAATCCCATTGTGCCAAGTCCGCCACTTGTAACAAGCTGTCTTGCTCGGTTAAACGGATAAAACTGCGCCACCCACATTTGGTGCTGACCGACGTCTGTTGAGATTATCGCATCAGCTCCTGCTATCTTTGCGGTCTCTTTGATGACCCATTGTGGTTTTAAGACCTTGTCGCTATCTGTGTAGCCAAGTGGATTTAGTTTAGAATATCTATCTAAAATTTCTCTCCAAGGTGCGTAGTTTTCAGGCTTTGCATTGACTTCTTCATAAAGCTCAGTTAGCACGTTTGTAAGATCACCAACTATCGGATAGTGAGCGTTTATAATCTTTGAGATAGAGCTTGGATCGATATCTATGTGAATTATCTTTGCATGTTTGGCAAACTCATCCGTCCTGCCAGTGATCCTGTCACAAAACCTAGCTCCAAGTGATATAAGAAGGTCGCACTCGCTAAGTGCCATATTTGAAGCGTAGCTACCATGCATGCCTGCCATGCCTAAATTTAGCTCATCTTTTGCGTCAAGTACACCAAGAGCCATCAGTGTCTCAACCGCTGGGATGCCAGTTTTTTTCATAAATTTACGTATGATCTCGCTTGCTCCAGATGCGACCGCACCACCACCGATGTAAAGAAGCGGCCTTTTAGCTTCATTTATCACAACTGCTGCTTTTTTTATCTGTTTTGAGTTGCCCTTATAGGTCGGTTTGTAACTTGGAATAGAAATTTCTTTTGGATAGACAAAGTCGCCAAGTCTTGATGTGATATTTTTTGGGATATCGATATGAACTGGTCCTGGACGGCCTGATCTTGCGATGTAAAAAGCCTCTTTTATGATGCGAGGTAGCTCTTCAACGCTATTAACTAAAAAGTTGTGTTTGACACAGGGGCGTGAAATGCCAACTGCATCGATCTCTTGAAAAGCATCTGTACCGATCATAAATGTTGGTACTTGACCACTTATAAGCACGATCGGAATACTATCACTATAAGCTGTTGCAAGGCCAGTGACAGCATTTGTAAAGCCGGGGCCACTTGTCACAAAAGCAACGCCAACTTTACCACTAACTCTAGCGTATCCATCGGCCGCATGAACGGCTGCTTGCTCGTGGCGAACCAAAACGTGTTTAAAATAAGTCTGCTTGTATGTTTCGTCGTAGATATTTAAAGCTGCACCGCCAGGATAGCCAAAAACTATCTCAACGCCCTCTTCGTGCAAGGCCTCGCTTATCATCTGTGAACCAGAAATCTGTTTTATCATCACTTTAGCCTTTTGATAAATTTATCGCAGATTATATCCCAAAGCATTTTAAATCCATTTTAACTTTCTAGCGAAATTTAGGTATTGCTTTGATTTCCTTGAAAAATTTTTAACTAGTTTAGAAGAATAATACAAAATATTTTACATAAAATTAAACATATTATTTTTAGTAAAATTAATAAATTTAAGTGAGCAAAGGCTATAAAATTTTAAGAGCTAAAACTCATTTGTATAAATTCTAGGCTTAATTTTTTAATTAAAATAAGCCTAAAATTTTGCTTCATTTTTTATATTATTTAGCTTTTTAACGGCCTCGTCAAAGTTATCAGAATTTATAAAAACATTAATATTTTCATTTTTCTTATAGACTTTATCGTAGTATTTTGTGAGTAAAATTTCAGCTACTTTAGCAATATCATTTTCATTAAATTTAACCACAGCTTCATCTCTAGCTTTTTTATCGATAAATGGCGAAATTTTCTTCATACATTCGTCAAAAAAGGCTTTATCCACACTTTTATAGTCATCTACTATACAAGAAATTCTTTTTTCTAAACTTGCGCTCACTTCGACATTTATGCCACTACGCATCGCATCATAAAGGCTCTTTGGCAAGCTTAATGAGCCTATTCTTCTACTTTCGCCCTCAATAAAGCAAATTTTATCTTTTAGCGTTATGAGCTTTTCAAACAACGCATCTTCAAAGCTTTTTTGGCTTGGCTGCGCGCCATTTATCGCCCCAAAGACAGAGCCTAAATGATTTGCCATAGCTTCAAGGTCTATTGACGGGCTTAGAGACCTTATGAGCTTACTTTTATAGCAGCCAGTATTTCCAAAAAGAGTGATAAATTTTGTACTTAAAGGTCGATTTAGAAATTCTAAAACATGATTTCTATAAGCTTTATAGCCACCACTAAGCCTAAAAACTCTATATCCTATCATGCTTAGAACATAGCCAATAGAATTTGATCTAAGCCCGCCTTTAGCGCAGTAGATGCCAATAGCTGAACCAACCTTGGCTCTTTTATAAACCTCATCAATGATATTTTGTAAATTTTTGCAGATATATTTTGCGCCAAGGCTCTTTGCTAGGGATCTATCGCTTTTATAGAGTGTGCCTACCTCTTTATGTTCTGCATCATTTAAAGCGTATAAATTTATAGCATCTTTTATGTGTGAATATAAAAATTCATGCGGCGATCTTGCGTCTATTAAAATTTCAAAAGAGCTTCTTTTCTCTAGCCACTGCTCTACATCAAGCTCAAATAACGGCACTAAATGCCTTTTTTAGTTTCTCAAAAAGTGGATGAAATGGCGTGCCATTTACTCTCACATCAGAGATGGTGGTTATAAAATTTGTATCCCCGCTCCACCTTGGCACAAGGTGATAATGCACATGCTCAGCTATGCCAGCTCCTGCTGCTTTGCCTAAATTCATACCTATATTCACGCCATTGGCATAAAGCTCTTTTTTTAAAATTTCAACTCCAAGCCTTACAAATTTACTCATCTCAAACCAAGTCTGCTCATCAAGCTCTTCGATCTTGTCGGTATGCTGATTTGGTATTATCATAAAATGACCTGGAGAATACGGATATAAATTCATAATCCCAAAACAATGTTTAGCTCGAAAAAGTACGCCGTTTTTCTCATCATCATTTGAGTTTATAACATCACAAAAAACACAGCTATCTTTTTTAGCGCTAAAGTATTCGCTTCTCCAAGGGGCACAAAGGTGCTGCATTACTCGCCCTCCTTTATCTTTTTGACGGCATTTTTTATATCGTCTTGCCTCATAAAATGCTCTCCTATCAAGAAAGCATCTACGCCTATTTTGCTTAGCTGCCTAAGCTGTTCATGCTCGTAAAGACCACTTTCAGCTACTATTATCTTGCCATTTGGCAAAAGTGGTATGAGCTTCTCACAAAGGCTCATATCCATCGTAAAATCATCTAAATTTCTGTGATTTATGCCTATTATATTTGCTCCTGCAAAGATAGCCTTTTTCACATCACTCGCGTCGTGAGTTTCAACCAAAACTTCAAGCCCTAAGTGATGAGCGTAGTCTAAAAGCTCTTTTAGCTCATTTAGAGTTAACGCTTTTGCGATGAGCAAGATAAAATCTGCCCCGTAAACAAGAGCTTCAAGAATTTGATACTTGTCAACGATAAAATCTTTTCTAAGGATCGGCCTTGATGCATAGCGCCTAACTTGAGTGATATACTCGATGCTACCTTTAAACCAATGTGGCTCAGTTAAAATACTAAAGGCATTTGCGTATGGCTCGTATTCCTGAGCGATTTTTATAGGCTCAAAGTCTTCTCTTATCACACCCTTACTTGGGCTTGCTTTTTTGATCTCTGCTATGATTTTTATAGGCTCATTTTGACTTGCTCTAAGTGCATTTAAAACATCTCTTGGCACGTATGGATTATACGCGAGCGAGCGACCAAGCCACTCCTCAGGGAAGTCTGCTTTTCTTTTTTCAAGATCATCTTTAGTTTTTTTAATTATCTCATCAAGTATCATTTTTTAAGCCTTTTGTTTAGATTTATTATACAGCGCTCTATTAGGTGCAAATGCTCTTTTGCCTCTTTTGAAGTCCTAAAATCAATATCTTTCATCGCGTGCTGCATAATGCTTTTTGCCTTTTTGCACTCACCAAGCTTAAAATATCCCCACGCTAGCGAATCCTCATAATAAGGCGACTCAGGCGAGATGGCAAGCGCCTTTTGCACAAGCTCTATACCCTTTCTAGGATCAATATCATGATCTATCAGCAAGTAGCCATAATAGTTAAAAAACATATCATTTTCTAGTTTTGGCACACTAGCTTCAAATTTATCTAAAATTTCAGCCATTTTTTGTTCGTTCAAGGCATCTTTATTCATCTCGTATTCGTAAATCGCGGCTTTTGCTAAAAAATTTAAATCCCTGCTATCATTATAAATTTTAACAGCAAGTATGTATGCGTCACCAAAATTACTAGTCGCCGCATAAAGATCCATAAGAGCTATATCGTTGTAGCTATATTTTTTTAAAATTTCAATTGCTGCTTTGTAATTTTTATCATAGATAAAAAACTGCACGATCTTATCAATATACGAAGTATCGTGATTTAGCTCATAAAGCTCTTCAAAGAGTTCGATCACTTTTGGGAAATTTCTTTGCTGGGAGTAAATTTCAGCCAAAAGCTCGCAAGTCTTTAGCGTGCAGCCTTGTTCATCTCTAAATTTTTCAAGATATTTTGTAGCGTCTTTTATCTTATCCATACGATTTATCAAAATATCAACGATACGGAGCAAGTTTTCTTCTTCTTGCTTTAGTGAGTATGCCTCTTCAAAGTATTTTAGTGCAGTCGTTGTTTCATTTTGCATCATACAAATTGTGCCAAGCATGAGTAAATTTTGGGCATTTGGCTCTTTTGTAGCAAGCTCTTGCATTAAACTTTTAGCCTCATTTAGCTTTGAAAGATTTACTAAATTTGCCACCTTTATACGGATAAAATCGCTATCGTCTTTTAAGCTTTTTTCGCCTTCACTTATCAAAGTGTCTAAATTTTCATTTTTTGTAGCAAAGGCGAGTTTGATCGCCTCTTTTAAATAAGCTTTTTGATTTGTATCTTTAAAAATGTTTGAGTAAGCTTGAATGCTAGCATTCACATCTCCGCTATCTTGAAACAATAAAGCCTGCATTAGACGTAAATTTATACTTTTATTATCGTCAGCCAAAAGTAGCTGCGAGTTAAAAAATATGCTCATAAAAAATACTAAAATTTTACGCCAATACATTCTGCTTTTAGCTCCTTTAAATTTTTTTTAAAATAATTCCAAAACGGAAAAGTCCTACATTGCTGTGGCCTTAGCTCATAAACTGAGCAGTTTTTATTTTTTTCATCAAAAAATACACAAGCAAAGCCATCTTCATAAGGCTTCTCTTTTATGCTACACCTTAGCCCAACTCTTATTAAAAACTGCTTTTCAAACTCATCTTTACTCATATGAAATGCGGTGCAAAATTTTGAAATTTCTTCTTCATTTATCCAGATGTAGCCACTCTCTCCAGTGCAACACTTACCGCCACAGCTCTCGCAAAAGCTGGCATCAAACTCATAATTAAAGCCTTGCACCCTCACGCTAGCTCCTGATAATCGACGCTATTTGTATCAGCTTTTTTAAAAATTTCAATCGCCTCTTTTGTATGTGAGCCATTTTTACTCATCACTAAAGGCGGCAAAATTTTTAGCTTTGAGTTTGAATTATTTCTTACCTCAAATAAGGCCAAATTTGCTGGTTTATCAGCCTTTGTATGAATAAATTTTAGGCTTACTAAATTTAGCTTAAACTCTTTTAGGCACGCTACAATCTGACCAAGATCATCAGGTGCATAGCAAAAAAATGCCCTTTTGTGAGGCTTTAAATTTAGACTTATACCTTTTATAAAGTATTTTAAATCCAAAGAGCTTGTGTATCTACTAGCCTTTATATGCTCATCTTCGCTTTGTTTCGTACCCTCGTGATAAAATGGAGGATTTGATACGATGAGGTCAAATTTCTCGCTATCTTTAAATTTTGCAAAGTCAGTATTTATAATTTCTGCTTTCAGGTTATTTTGGCTGGCATTAAATTTAGAAATTTCACCATTTATCTGCAAGATATCAAGAGAACAAAGAGTCGCTTTTTCAAAGTCGCGTTTAAGCAAAAGCCCAAGTATCCCACATCCTGCGCCAACGTCTAAAATCCTACCTGAAAAATTTTTCAAACTTGATCTTATAAAATCATAAAGTACCAGCGTATCGCTGTTGTAGCGATAGCCACTTTTTAGCTGAGCCAAGATCATCTATAAACCTTGATGATAAAGCCACGCGTGACATCTTTTACGATCACTTCGGAGCTAAAGCTGATCCTTGCAAAATCGCCAAATTCCTCTTTTATAAGCTCAGCTGCTGCCTTTGCACGCTCTTTACCAACGCCGTAATTTACATAGTTATTTAGCCTGCCAAGATCATCTTTTTTGATACTTTGAGCTACATTTGATGGGATAACAAAATTTTTCTTATCTACGATCGGAATTATCTCATAAAGATAGTTTGAGTTAAATCTTTGCAAAAATTCGCTCACTCTATTCTTGCACATCACGCTAATCTTATCTTTTGCGTCCATGTCATCACACTCAAGGCTAGAGATCAAAACTAGCTTTGTTGGCGTCTCTGGCTTAGTTGTCGCCTGTAAGATATTTTTTAAATTTACATTTTCATTTTCAAGCTCATCTTGCCTATTTAAATTTTGCTCGATATCTTTTTGAAGTTCGATGATCTTGGCATTTACTGGACTTCCTTTTACGCTAGATGAGCTAAGTTCATTTATTTTAGAATTTAACCTCTCAATCGTCTTATTACTCTCATTTAACTTATGTTTTGCGCTTTCAAGCTCATTTTGTAAGCTTAGTAAATTTTTACCACCGCTTTTATTGCTATCAGCAAAAAGAGCCGACGTATCAGCTATCTTTTTTTGCAAAATATTTATTTGCTGACGCAAAATTTCATAGTTTTGCATATCGATCTTTAGCGTCCTTTTTTGAGCTTCTAGCTCACTTTGCTTTGCTGCTAGCATTTGGCTTGTTTGCGTGAGATTATTTTCCAGCTCTTTTATCTTTTCATCTTTTAAGTTTATCTTTGCACCTAAATTTTTCAACTCGCTGTCATTTAACCCAAGCTTTTGGGTCTGCAAAGAGATAGTTTGATTTTGCTCAAACAAAGTTTTTAAAAATTTATTCGTCTTTGTATCAAGCGTCTTTAGCTCATCTCGTGTATTTTTAAGGCTCTCTTCACTTAAATTTAGCTTTTTATTTAGCTCACTTAAACTTGCATTTGCATCTAAATTTTGCTTCTCTAGCTTTTTATTTATCAAATTTACCCGTTCAAGCTCTTTTTTAAGCAAATTTATATTTTCATTTGCGAGTTTATTTTCCTGCTCGCTTTTAAGATTTTTTTCTTTTAAATCATTAAAACTTTTATGAAGTGCCGCAAGAGAGGCATTTAGCTCTAAATTTTTACCATTATAGTTTTCAACTGCCAAATCTTTTGAGTTTAAATTTTTCTTTATCTCATCAAGTTCATAAATTCTATCTTTTAAGGCAGTCTTGCTTGACTCAAGAGCCTCCTCAAGATCAATTATCTTATTTGCCTTTTTTGAAAGCTCATCCTCCATAGCACTCTTTTGCGTTTCAAAGCCGTCAGTTAGTGCATTTATCTCTTTTTCGTAGCTAAATTTTTGTGTATTAGCGTCATTTTTTGCTCGCTCGATCTCCTCTTTTAAAAGCAAAATTTCTTTTTTTTCGTTTTTATCTTTTTCATTTTGAGTATTTTCATACTCTTTTATTAGTGCGTCTTTTTGAGCCAGTGTCGTATTTAGCTCTATATTTTGCTCTTTTAAAGCCGTGTAATTTGCCTCAGCTGCCTCTTTAAATTTAGCAAAATTTGCTTCGATATCTTTTACCTTACTTTCATCGCCATTTTTTGCCTCATTTATCGCATTTTCAAGGTCTATTATCTTTTTTTCATAGGCTTTTGAGCTCTCTATCATATCAGCTTGAGCTTCATTTAGTCGTTTTGTGAGAGTTTGTATATTTTCAAAGTGTTGTGCTTCAAGCTCGCCAAGCGTCTTTTGATTTTTTTCAACTATCTCATTTTTTTCATTTTCGATATTTTTTTTCATCTCTGAAATTTTGCTTATAAAGTCTAAATTCTTCTCGCTGATATCGACATTATCAGTAGCTAAAATTTTATTTTTTTTACTTAGCTCACGAACTTGTTCTTGAAGTTCATTTACATCATTTGATAAATTTTGATCGTTCGTTTCAGTAAAATTTTGGATATAGCTTTTTGGAGTTATATATCCGCCATATTCGTAAAGATCGTCTTTGCTGATGTACTTTTGTCTCTCTTCTTCTGGCAAATTGTCAAAATTTATAGAATAAATCGTTTGATTAGTATCTTTTGGTGTCTCATCTTCTTTTGGAGATTTAAAAAACGATAGGCAAAAGCCAACTATCAAACAAAAAATAGCTAGTAAAATTTTATTTATCAAGCTTATGCCTTGCCCTTTAAAATGTCTTTTATGACGTGATGAGCGTGATTTAGAGCAACGACTATTGAGCCGCCATTTTTTAGCACGATGTCACCGCCTACATAAAGTCCTGGCACGCTACTTTGGTAGTTACTATCAACTATTGGAGTGCCTTTTTCATCAATTTTTATCTGACATTTTTGTAAAAAATCAACCGGACTTGAGCCACCTATTGCATAGACAACTCTGTCATAAACGCGAATTTTGCCATTTTCGTAATGCACTCTAACTTTGCCTGATTCGTTATCTATCTCTTTTATATCGTGATTTAGCCTAACTTTTATCTTACCGTGCTTTTCTAGCTCCCAAAGCGCGCTTAAATTTGTCTCATTTACACGGCTAAAATTATCTTTTCTATAAGCGATTGTGGTTTTATTGTATTGGCAAAGCTCGATCGCATACTCAACTGCTGAGTTTCCGCCACCTACGACAAGCACCTTTTCGCCGTTTGTACAGCTATCAAGGTTAAAATTTACAACCGAGTTTAGTGAAGGTGGGATTTTATAATCAGGCTTATTTGGTCGTCCCATTTTGCCAATTGATATCATCACATTTTTAGCTTCATAGACGGCTTTTGAGGTAGTTACTTTAAAAATTTCTCCATCTTTTTTCACGCTCTCTACTTCAGAATTAAAAAAAGCTTCAATCTTTTCAGTATCAAGTAGCTTATCAAAATAATCAAGCGTACTCTCTTTCGTGCCATCTTCAAACGAAACTACACCATGTATTGTACTATCTTGCCCTTTATACTCTTTATCTACGCGTTTATTATCTTTATAAAATTTTCTTATCGTTTGGCTGTGATTATCGCCTTTTTCAAGAAGCAAAACGTTGTTTAAGCCATTTCGTTTTGCCTCGACTACGCTAGCAATTCCACAAGGTCCGCCACCAACAACAATTAGATCATAAACATTTACCATCTTCTTCTCCAAATTTTATAAATTCTAAGCTTTTTTAACTAGATCAGCCATCAAAAATGCAAGCTCAAGTGCCTGATCAGCATTTAGCCTTGGATCACATTGTGTTTCATATCTTTGCTCAAGCGAGCTTTCAGTGATGTTTAATGCCCCACCCGTGCACTCAGTCACGTCTTGACCCGTCATCTCAAGATGCACGCCACCAGCTCTTGTACCCTCAGCTTTGTGAATTTCAAAAAAGCTTCTAACTTCACTTATTATCTTGTCAAATTCTCTGGTTTTGTAGTTATTTGATGTTTTTACAGTGTTGCCATGCATCGGATCTATACTATAAACGATACTTAGCCCTTCTCGCTTTAGCTCTCTTAAAATTTTTGGTAAATTTTCGCCTATCTTATCAGCACCCATTCTGATTATCACGTTTAGTCTGCCAGCTTCATTTTCTGGATTTAGTTTATTTGCAAGAGCGACGACATCTTCAGCCTTTGCACTTGGTCCGATCTTTACACCGATAGGATTTTTCACACCACTTAAAAAATGTACGTGAGCGTCGTTTATACCACGTGTTCTTTCGCCTATCCAAAGCATATGAGCCGAGCAGTCGTACCACTCACCACTAAGACTATCAACCCTAGTCAATGCCTCCTCATAAGGTAGCAAAAGCGCCTCGTGAGATGTATAAACCGCAGTTTGATTTATGACTGGCGTATTTGCTGAAGTGATGCCACAAGCTGCCATAAATGAAAGCGTCTTTGTTAGCTCATCAGCTAGTTTTGCGTATTTCTCGCCGATCTCTGGCTTTTTGACAAAGCCTAAATTCCACTTATGTACTTGATGAAGGTCGGCCAAACCGCCTCTTGAAAAGGCTCTAAGTAAGTTCATCGTAGATGCACTTTGATAATACGCCTCGATCATGCGTTTTGGATCAGGCACTCTTGCCTTTTCGTCAAATTCAAAGCCATTTATGATGTCACCTCTATAGCTTGGAAGCTTAACGCCATTTACCTCTTCAAAATCGCTACTTCTAGGCTTTGCAAACTGCCCTGCCACGCGGCCCACTTTAACCACTGGATAGCCACCAGCAAAGGTTAAAACTATCGCCATTTGAAGTAAAACCTTAAACATATCTCTGATGTTGTTTGCATTAAAATTTGTAAAGCTCTCAGCGCAGTCGCCACCTTGAAGCAAAAATGCCTCGCCATTGCAAACTTTTGCAAGTTCTTCTTTTAAACTTCTAGCCTCGCCAGCAAAGACCAAAGGAGGAAGCGATTTTAATTTTTCTTCGACCTCTTTAAGCTCTTTTAAATCTGGGTATTTTGGTTGTTGCAAGATATTAAATTCTCTCCAGCTATCGCGGTTCCAAGTCATTTATTTTCCTATCTTTTTTGCCTTAAATTAGACGCTGATTATATCACGGCAAACTTAAAAAATAAAAGCCATTAATGGGTTATTAAAGATATTTTGCATACAATCGCTACTTTAAATTTACCCAAAAAGGAGCAGAATTTTTTCATGATAAAAGGCATATTTTATTCGCTTTTGGCATCTGTTTTGTTTAACTGCATCTACTACATGTCAGTGCTCATGAACCCCATCAGCACGCAAGCTCTTGTTGGATACCGCATGATCTTTGCCATGCCTTTTGTCATCGCAGCCATTTTTTTGTTAAAACAGCAGCGAAATTTCAAATTTTTACTTCTAAAAATAAAGCTAAAACCTAAAATTTTACTAGTTTTACTAGCTACCTCGCTCATTGTCTCATTTCAGATGTGGCTCTACCTCTGGGCTCCAAGCAACGGATCAGCGCTAAAAGTCTCTATCGGCTACCTCATCATGCCAATAGTCATGGTCCTTTTTGGACGGATATTTTTTAAAGAGCACCTCTCTAAAACAAAGCTAGCCTCGATATTTTTTGCAGCCCTTGGCGTCTTTAGCACAGCTATACTAAGCGGCGGCATCTCGTGGGAGAGCGCTGTAGTTTTTTGCCTTTATCCAGTCTATTTTGCCATTAGAAAGTACTACAACCTTGCAAATTTCTCAAGCTTTGTTATAGAGATAATTTTTATGTTTTTATTCTCATTTTATTTTGCGCTCACAGCCGATATGAACTACGTGATGAGCCAAAATCCAAACATCTACTATCTGCTCATCTTGCTTGGTGCTATCAGCGGCATAGCCCTCATCGCCCAGATCCTCTCAAGCACGCTCGTGCCGATAAATGTACTAGGTTTGCTTACATATTTTGAGCCTATAATGATGCTTTTTGTCTCATTTGCTATCGGCGAGAGACTGGAGAAAAGCTCATACTTTTTAATGATCTGCCTAGCCATCTCGGTCACACTTTTGATGATAGATAGTATAAATTCTATAAAAGGCGACAAAAATACCAAGACTAAATGAGAGCCAAAAAGGCGTTATTCTCGCGCTTAGCGCCTTTTTTATGTGGGGGTTTTTGGCGGTTTATTTCAACCTCTTTAGCAAAGATGTCGATGCTTATGAAATTTTAGCCCACAGAGTCATTTGGTCATTTTTCTTAATGGCTGGAGTGCTTTATTTTAGTGGCAGAATGGGCGAAATTTTTGCGCTTCTTAAAGATATCCACTCGCTAAAGGCTCTATTTTTAAGTGGTATTTTTATCACCATAAACTGGGGCGTTTATGTCTATGCGGTGGGTAGCGGTAAAATTTTAGACACGAGTTTGGGATATTTTATAAATCCCTTGATAAGCATGCTCCTTGGCGTCATCATCTTTAAAGAGCGCCTGAGCAAAGCTGGCGCCATAGCTGTTTGTATCGTCATCGCAGCCGTTTGCGTGCAAATTTATGCCAAAGGCGGTCTGCCACTTGTCTCTATCATCTTGCCACTTTCATTTGGTTTCTACGCGATGGTTAGAAAGATGGCGAAGATTAGCGCATTTAATGGGCTTTTTATCGAAACATTTTTTATGTTTCCATTTGCGCTTGGCTACGTTTTTTACATAGCATTTTTAGGCAAAAGCCACTTTGGACTAAACGAAGACTCGCTTTTAATGATCGCTTCAAGCATCGTCACTATCGTGCCGCTTGTCGCATTTAACGCAGCTGCTACAAGGATAAATTTAACGACGATTGGCTACTTGCAATACATCTCGCCAACCATCGCGATCCTTTGCGCGGTCTTTATTTATGGCGAAATTTTAGACGGCTACAAAGTCGTCTCATTTTGTATGATCTGGCTGGCTTTAGCGATAATTAGCATGGATAAATTTAGAAAAAGGAGTAAAAATGAATAGCGTTACGATTTATTTGCTGCTTGCGTTTTTTGCAGCGCTTATTTTATATTTTCAGATACAAAAACTAACCAAAAAACTTGACGATGAAGGAGCGGTGCCAGCCTGCCAAAAAGCCGTTCAAGAGGCCATAGAAAGCTTAAACAACAGTGAAAAATATCCTAAATTTTGCGGCATTATCCTAAAAAAGATAAATGGCTTAAGACAAGATATTTTATTTGAAGATGCGCTAAATAGTGAGTCTGATAAAGATAAAGCATTAGATGCCTTAGAGCAAATAAGAGAAAAACTGGAAACTTTATCAAAGCAAGAAAATTTAAGCTGGGAGAGTGAGCTCTTTGCGATCTTGGACGATCTAGATGGCTTTATAAAGATAAATTTCAAAAACGGCGAAGATAGAGCTGAAGAGCTAAGAGACGAACTAAAAAAAGAATTTGATGGGTTGTGATATCAACTCAAATAAATTTTAGATTTAAAGGAATAAGTATGTTTGAAGATATAGATTATGACAGTTTTAAAGATTATTGTAAAAAAACTTTAAGTAAAAATACGGTTCAACAATATCAAACCTATTTAAGAAATTTTATTAGTTTTTTAGAAAACAATAAAATTTACTCAATTTTTGACTATTATGATGCAAAGAGCAAAAATCCAAAATATCTAGAAGAAGAGTTTATAAAATCAGGAAGACCTAAAAAACATTTTTATAATTATAACTCTGCAGTAAACAAATACATAGAATTTAAAAATGGCAAAGGAGATACAATGCCAATAGAAAACAATGGACAACAAAAAGCTAAGGTAAATTTTCCACTTAATCAAATTTTATATGGCCCTCCAGGAACTGGAAAGACATACAGTACAGTGACAAAAGCTATCGAGATAATAGAAGAAAGAGAAGTTGATAGAAGTAAACAAGAGATGATCTAAAAAATAATTTTAATGAATACATTCAAATCGGACAGATAAAATTTGTAACATTTCATCAAAGCTATGGATATGAGGAATTTATTGAGGGCATAAGGCCTGTTTTTGATGGTGAAAACAAAAACAACGAAATATCTTATAGGATAGAAAAAGGTATTTTTTATCAGTGCTGTGAGGATGCTTTGCACTTGGCTGGATACAAGGATGGACTCAATAAATTTTGTTCTTTATCAAAGAGCGAGCGGATATACTTAACGACAATGTGCCAAAGTATGTTATTTTGATCGACGAAATAAACCGAGGCAATATATCTAAAATTTTTGGTGAGCTTATAACTCTTATAGAGCCGTCAAAAAGGCTCGGAGCAGATGACGAGATAATAGTGGAGCTACCATACTCAAAAGAAAAATTTGGAGTGCCGTCAAATTTATACATAATAGGCACGATGAATACAGCAGATCGCAGCATAGCCCTTATGGATACGGCTCTTAGAAGAAGGTTTGAGTTTGTGGAGATGATGCCAGAATATGACAACCTAAACGAAATAAATATCGAAGGCATAAATATAGGTGAAATGCTAAAAACGATAAACGAACGCATAGAGTATCTTTACGACAGAGACCACACGATAGGACATGCTTATTTTATAAATGTGTCAGACATTAAAACGCTTGCAAATGTCTTTAAAAACAAAATTTTACCGCTACTACAAGAGTATTTTTATGACGACTGGGAGAAAATAAGACTAGTTCTGGGCGATAATCAAAAAGATGAGGATTTGCAGTTTATTAAAGTCAAGAAAAATATTGCAAAAGAAAAACTATTTGGAGGAAAAATCGACAATATAGACGATAAAGTCTTATACGAGATAAACAATCGAGAAAATTTCAACAACCCTCAAAGCTATATAAAAATTTACGAATGAAACAAAACGCAAAGCAATGACCAAATACTTAATAGAGTTTGAAAAATTTCGCCCGGAAGACGACCAAGACCTATTTAACGCAGTAGATGCATTTACTAGAGAAAATTTTGCCACAGTAGAGTTTCTAAGGCCCGGCAGAGACAAAAAGGGAGATTTTTTACAAGCTCAAAACTATGTCGGTATCATCCAGACAAAAAGTGGCAATAGTCTTGAGATACTTCCAAAAATCCATGATAATGACAATGGCAACAATAAAGAAGCGGTAGAAAATTCTAAAAGAATTTTACTAAGAATGTTAAAAACTTTAAAAAACCATCCATTTAAAAATATAAACATAGCGAATTTAAAAAGCTTGAATCTACCACTTCTTGAAATTTTTATATCAATGTTCTTAGATGAAGTATCAAAACTCATAAAAATAGGCATAAAAAGCGACTATGTGGAACTGGAAGATAATCTAAAATTTTTAAAAGGAAAGCTAAAAATCTCGGAGCAAATACGTAAAAATATCGTGCATAAAGAGAGATTTTATGTTTGCTATCAGGAATTTTCCATAGATAAAGCCGAAAATCGCCTCATAAAAAGTACGCTCGAGTTTTTATATAGACGCTCAAAATCAAGCAAAAATCAACGACTTATTAGGGAATATTTATTTATTTTTGATGAAATTTCATCTAGCTCCGATATAAACGCAGACTTTAGCCGATTAAAACTAAATCGCCAAACAAAACACTATGAACAAGCGCTTTTATGGAGCAAGATATTTTTACAAAATAAGTCGTTTAGTCCGTATAAAGGTAGCGATGTGGCTTTTGCTTTGCTGTTTGATATGAATACGCTTTTTGAAAACTATGTTGGAAATTTTATAAAGAAAAAGCTTCCAGATATTATATTGCAGCATCGAGGAAAATATCTTATTGAAGAACCAAGAAGAGACTTCGGGTTAAAACCAGATATATTTTTAAGATATAAAAACCAAAATTATATAGCCGACACAAAATGGAAGATCGTCAAGTCAAAAGACGATATTTCACAAGCCGACTTATATCAGCTATATGCTTATGGTAAAAAATATAATTGCAGCAGGCTCTATCTAATATATCCAAAAATAGATGGGGTAAAACAAGAGTCTATGGGTTTTAAATACAACGATGAAATGCGGCTTGAAATTTTATACTTTGATTTAGAAAAAGACGAGATTGCTAGAAATTTACTAGTCTGAAGTACTTTTTAAAGTCTCTTTAAATTCCACTCTCATTTTCTATTTCTTAATAAGTGGATTGTAACTCATCAGAGCAACTCTTAAAGCTTTGCCTTTAGAGCCATTATCCTCTTATATGAAGCGTCGATTCGCTCTTTGCTGATCTTTTTTTCATTTACTGCATCGACTATGATCCGAGTGACTAGATCAGCCGTTCTTTGGTTGTTTATCTTAAACTCGCTAAAAAGTAAGATATCGCCTCCAGCATTTATAAATTTCACCACCTTTTGTGCTAAAGACTCGTCGCCAACGCCTTTCATCAGCATATCATCGCTGATAACCACGCCATTAAATTTAAGTTCATTTCGCAAAAGATCGGTTATTATTTTTTTAGAAAGCGTGGCTGGATTGTCCTCGTCTATGCCTTTTACAAAAAGGTGCCCGACCATGATGATCTGCGCTCTACCCGTGCTTATAGCGTCTTTGTATGGCAGCAGCGCATCTTTACTTAGCGTGACTTCGCTCTTATTTTTATGCGAGTCCTCTTTTGAGCTGCCGTGTCCCGGAAAATGCTTAAGCGTCGTTAGAATGCCCTGCTCTTTAAATGCGTCCATAAAAGCATCAGCATAGATCACCACCTTGCTTGCATACTCACTAAACGCCCTTTGCTTAGCAGCAATGATCGGCGAGTTTTCGTCGTGCAGATCGACCACTGGAGCGAAATCTAAATTTATGCCGCACTCTTTTAAATTTATAGCCATTTTTGAGTAGAGATCATATGCGCTTTTGATGTCAAGCGTACTTGCTACCTCGTATGCGCTAGGATATGGGCCATCAAAGCTCTTATCCTTCATTCGGCTCACATTTCCACCCTCTTCGTCTATAGCGATAAAAATTTTAGGACTTTTTTCTTTGATTGCTTTTATGCTAGCTTTTAGCTGAGCTTTGTTGGTGATGTTTCTGCCAAGTAGCATCACACCGCCAAATCTCTCATATCCAGCGTCGCTTAGCATAGCGCGAAACGCAGCGTCTTTTGTACTAGCTCCATTAAAGCCAACCATTATCATCTGCGAGACTTTGGCTCTTAGGCTCACTTCTGCGCCGTTTAGCCCGAGAGTAAAAATAGTCATAAAAAGTATAAATTTAAAAGCTCTCATCTTCTTCCCAAAAGCGATTTTACGCTCTCAAAAACATCTTTACCATTTAGCATGTTTTCGACCTCGCTAGCGATGGGCACATATATGTCCTTTTCTTTAGCGATCTTGCTAATAGCCCTTGCAGTATCCACACCCTCTGCCACTTCACCAAGCTCATTTAAAATTTTCTCTAATCTCTCGTGCCTTGCGATGCCTAGACCTACGCGGTAGTTGCGTGAAAGTATCGATGAGGCAGTCAAAAAAAGATCTCCTGCGCCACTTAGCCCCATAAATGTCTCATCTTTTGCGCCAAAAAATTTGCCAAATCTAGCCATCTCGACAAGCCCACGTGAAATGAGGCTTGCTCTTGCATTGTTACCAAGACCAAGTCCGTCACAGATACCGCCAGCTATGGCGATCACGTTTTTATAAGCCCCACATACTTCAGCTCCGATCACATCATCTGAGGTGTAGGCTTTCATGTAGCTTGGGAAAAATGAAGCAAATTTTAAAGCTAAATTTTGATTTTTAGAATTTACCACCAAAGCGCAAGGCAGCTTCTGCATGATCTCTTTTGCAAAGGTCGGTCCTGAAAGAAAGGCTAAATTTTCACTATCCACAAAATCCTCATAAATTTCATTTAAAAATTTAAGATTTGTCGTGTCTATGCCTTTGCTAGCGACTAGGATCTTTTGACCTTTGTTTTTGTAGTTTTGCTTTAGCCATAAATTTGTAGCTTGCGTTGGGATCGTGCAGACTAGATATTCGCACTCCAAAGCCTCTTCTAAGCTTACAAAATTTGGCATCTCTCTTGGCGTTCTTGAGCTGATGACGCACTCGTTATTTTCACTAAATGCGTGAAATAGCGCACTGCCCCACTTGCCAGCTCCGATGACTGCTATGCTCATTTTAGCCCTTTTTTAGCCTATTTTGGCCTTTAAAAGCTCATTGACCTTGCCTGGGTTAAAGGCACCCTTGCCCTCTTTCATTACTTGACCGACAAAGAAGCCAAACATCTTATCTTTGCCGTTTTTATACTCTTCGACTTTGTCGGCATTTGCAGCTAAAATTTGATCTATGATCGCGATGATCGCTGAGTCGTCACTCACTTGTTTCAAGCCAAGTTTTTCGATGACACTATCGACGTCCGCGTCATTTTCCATAAGGTAGTCTAGCACCTCTTTTGCAGCCTTGCCGCTTATCGTGCCATCTTCTATGCGTTTTAGTAAATTTATCATTTTGACACTATTAACTGGGCTAGTCTCGATCGTTACGCCGTTATTTAAACGACCAAGAAGCTCAACTATGAGCCACGTAGTAGCAAGCTTTGGTTGAATTCCAGCGGCGATCAGCTCTTCAAAATATCTAGCCATCTCAACACTTTGAGTTAAATTTAGAGCATCACTCTCTTTTACGCCTAGCTCACTAACATATCTTGCGACCTTTTGCTCGGCAAGCTCTGGAATTTTTATCGCCTCTTCATACATCTGCTCTGACACTTCAACAGGCAGCAAGTCAGGATCAGGGAAGTATCTATACTCCGCACTATCCTCTTTGCCACGCATAGATCTTGTCACTAAATTTGTCGTGTCAAACAGCCTTGTCTCTTGATAGACTTCTTGGTCGTATTTGCCATCTTCCCAAGCTGCACTTTGGCGCTCCACCTCGTAATCGATCGCTTTTTGGATAAATTTAAATGAGTTTAGATTTTTTATCTCAACTCTTGTATAAAGCTTGGTATCGCCTTTTGGACGGATAGAGACGTTTGCGTCGCAGCGGAAGCTACCTTCCTGCATATTTGCGTCGCTGATATTTAAAAAGCGAAGGATTGAGTGCAGTTTTTTAAGATAAGCCACCGCCTCGTCGCTACTTCTAAGGTCTGGCTCGCTAACTATCTCAAGAAGCGGCGTACCGGCTCTGTTTAGATCAACCAAACTCTCAGTTTCTTCATGGATGTTCTTTCCAGCGTCCTCTTCAAGGTGCGCTCTAGTTACGCCGATGCGCTTTTTAGTGCCGTTTACGTCGATGATAAGTTCGCCACCTTCAACGATAGGTATCTCAAACTGTGAAATTTGATAGGCCTTTGGAAGATCTGGGTAAAAATAGTTTTTTCTATTAAATACTGATTTTTTATTTATCTTAGCGTTTATCGCTGTACCAAAGCTGATCGCCTTTTTGACTGCCTCTTTGTTTAGCACAGGTAGCGCTCCAGGCAGAGCTAGGCAGGTCGGACAAACGTGGGTGTTTGCCTCGTCGCCAAAGCTAGTCGAGCAAGAGCAGAAAATTTTAGTTTTTGTATTAAGCTGAGTGTGAACTTCTAAACCGATAACGACTTCAAACATATTTTTACCTTTAAATTTATACAAATTTTTAAGGCGTATTTTAGCGATACTTTCTTTTAAAATATCTAAAAATGAGCGTTTTGACTGGAAAAATAAAGAATGTGATTTAAAAATTTAAATAGTTTTAAAAAGGAAAAAGCCATATAAAAATATGGCTTTAAATTTTAATGCTCGTGCTCACTAATAGCAACGGCACCAGCTAGATAAACGTAAGTTAGCATCATGAAAATAAATGTTTGCAAAACAGCCATAAGCGTTAGAAGTGCGAAAGCTGGAAGCGGAGCAAACCAAGGTGCAAGTGTAAGCATCGCTAGTAAGAATAGATCATCGCCCTTGATATTACCAAAAAGACGAAATGATAGCGAAACTACGCGTGAAAGATGTGAGATGACTTCGACTGGAAACATTATCGGAGCTAGAAATTTGTTTGGTCCCATAAAGTGTCCAAAGTATTTAAAAAATCCATTTTCTCTAATGCCCTCAAAGTTGTAATAAACAAATACAACTAAAGCCAAAACTAGAGTTAAATTTAGACTTGATGTTGGTGACTCAAATCCAGGAATAATACCTACAACATTTGAAAAAAATACGATAAAACCGATAGTTGCAACAAGTGGAAGATATTTCCTAGCTAGTTTTTCACTGCCTAAAGTATCTCTTCCCATCGATATAACGCCCTCCAAATAAGCTTCAACTATATTTTGAAGACCTCTTGGTACAAGTTGCATCTTACTCCTTGCTATATAAGCAACTATGATAACAATCAAAGCTACAAGCAGAAAGTGAAACGCATAGATAAAGGCGTGGGAGCTATTTAGGAAATTTGAAAATAGAAACAAATCTTTCATTAATTTACCTTGGATTTAGAATTTTGCGTGATTGTAACAAAATTATTGTTAAAACATTTTTAATTTTAAACTCTGAAATAATCGAAAATCAATTTACAAATAGTCACTGCAACTACCATTAGAAACATTGTTCTAATAAATTTGACCTCTTTTTTAATGACAAGATTTGATCCAAAATATGCGCCTAAAATTTGACCAACTGCCATCAAAAGTCCAACAACCCAAAGCATCTGTCCGCCAGCTATAAAAATGCCAAGAGCAACGATATTGCTAGTAAAATTTAAGAGTTTCGTATGGGCAACAGCTTTTTTTAAATTTAGCCCAATTAATGCCACTATCGCAAATGTCCAAAAAGAGCCTGTTCCTGGACCAAAAAAACCATCATAAAAGCCAAGTATTAGCCCAAAAACTACATAAAATAGCTTTTCATTCATCTTTGCAGCTCTATCATTTTCGCCGACTTTTGGCATAAAAAGCGTATAGATAAAAATAGAAATCAGTAAAAATGGGATAATTATCTTTAAAAAATTTGTATTTAAAAATAGAATAACCACTGCTCCGATGATAGCTCCAATGAAAGTAAAAACGATACCTACAAAGCACTCTTTATAATTAATTAATCCCCGTTTTGTGAAATTTAGAGTCGCTGTAAAGCTACCAAAAACTCCTTGGAGCTTATTTGTACCAAGTGCAAGGTGTGGCGGCACACCCATCGCCATAATAGCTGGAAGCGTTATAAGCCCACCTCCACCAGCGATAGAATCGATAAAACCACCTAAAAACGCAGCTACAAAAAAAACGACATAGCTAAGTAGATCAAATTCCATTTTTTGCTCTTTTGATAATTGAAATAAAAGCAGATTGTAATTTATTTGTACTTATCTTTTTGTAAAATTTTTATATTTGAAATGAGAGATTTTTAAAATTTATAAATTTTAACGAGCCTTTAGATCTAGCTCAAAGACTCGTTTATTAAAGTGATTACTTAATAACGCCACAAAGCATTCTAGCACCGCCACCGCCAAGTGCTTTTGGATTGTCGCTGTGATTATCGCCACCAACATGAACCATTAGTGAGTGACCTTTTAGCTCGTCAAGATTTTTTATCTTTGGGGCTAGCACTGGATAGTTCGCATTGCCCTCAGCATCTACGTAAAGTGCTGGCAAATCGCCTTTGTGGCCCTTGTCGTCCCATGCAAAAGAGTGCATCTTTGTGCCAGCTGGATCCCAGTGACCGCCTGCTTTCATGCCAAGGCCTTTTTCAGTCGCACCACAGTCAGCATTTTCATGGATGTGAAAGCCGTGTAGTCCTGCAGTAAGTCCCTTTAAATTTGGAAAAAATGCAACGCCGTAGTTTGTCTTAACAGCTACTACTTCGCCGACACTCTTATCGCCCTTCTCACTTAGTTCATTAACAGGTATAACTAGATGCTCTCCAGCTTTTGCATCAAAGTGATGACCTTCGTGAGCAAAAAGCAAAGTTCCTAAAACTGCACTTAGTAAAACGATTTTTTTCATACAAGCTCCTTATGGATAAAATTGTATGGCAAGTCTACCCTAAATTTAAAAATTTAGCAATAATTTTTATTTTTTAAGATTTTTTACGATAGTTTCTAGCTCTTTGCTCTGCCCTATTCTATAAAGCGCAAAGTCGTATTTTATCGGATCAAACTCGTCAAATTCTCTAAGTTTTTTTGTAAGATCCATGACTGCTTTGAAATCGTAGCTCTTTCTGTTTATAAGTCCTAAATTTAAAGAAACTCTATGTGTATGCACGTCAAGCGGTATCAAAAGCCTATCTTTTGGCAAATTTTTAAATAGTCCAAGGTCAATATCACTATCCCTTACCATCCAGCGAAGATACATGTTATAGCGTTTATATGGGCTTTGTGGCTCTTTGTCAAAACTCTTACCAAAGAAAAACTCATATCCGTCCGAGCGGTAAGAATTTAGCTTATATATAAATTTGATAAGCTCATTTACGCCCTCTATCATCTCGCCATTTTTTGCAAGACCTTGGCGTAAAATTTCCTCTATCTCGCCCTCTTTTTTAAGGCGTGAAAGAGTGATAAAAATTTCTCTTACATCATTTTCATTTTGAAAGCGGTATTTGAAATTTGATAAATTTTTTTTGATATTTTGCTCACTCTCATCAAGCAAACCAAAATCAAGCGAATTTAGAAATTTTACTATCATTTTTGCATTACCATAAGCAAATAACGCACAAATGAGCGCTATGTTTGGCTCTTTAAATTTAGTGGCTACTTGAAGTGGATCTGGGGCTTCAAACAGCCCCAAATTTGTATTTTTGCTAAGTACGTGTGAGTCTAAAAGGCTCTTTAGCTCACTCATTGTTTTAGCGAAAGAAGCGTGTCAAGCATTTGATCAACTGTCGTGATGATCTTTGCCGCTGCGCCGTAACTTGCTTGAAAGCGGATCAAATTTGTAAGCTCTTCATTGGTATCTACGCCACTTGTTGATTGAAATTCCTCTTCAGCTGTCTTTTGCAAAGACGTATTTGTATCGTGGATCGTATTATTCGCCTCTGTATCACTCGCCATATCAGTCGTAAGATAGCGGTAATATCCCTCAATCGTCTCATCTCTATCAAGCGCTATACCACTTGAGTAAAAGGTCTGCTTTTGATACTGAAGCTGGATCATTTTATTAGCAACTTCATTATTTCCGATAACTGGCTTTGAGTAGGCACGAAGCTTTGTGTGGTCTTGGGTAAAATTTTGATTTATGCCGATACTATTTGAGTCAGTACCTGAAAAAAATCTATTTATGCCAACAGCGCCTGGAAAATTTGTGCCGTGATCGACTATCGATATGCTATAAAGCCCTTGAGCTTGTTTTGGAATGAGAGAAAATGTGCCTTTTTTAGTATTTTTATCATAAAAATATGACGCCTCAAAAAAGTCATCAACGTCATTTAGCATATTATTGTCTTTATTGTCATCTGAGTTTGAGTTAAAGTCTTTGACGATAGAGTTGCCATATCTTGTATCATTCATCGTCGTCGTGCCATTTACATTTATAGTTTTTCTGGCCACGACATTGCCTTTGTTATCATAAACAATAGCTTCAAAACTTCCGTTTCTTATACTATTATCATGATTCATCAACGTCTTATCGCCTTCTAAATAACTTATCGGATCTGAGTTAGAAATTTCAACTGCGGATTCGGCATAGATATTATTTGTACTTGTTATCAAGGTTTTACTAAATGTATTTAGATTATCAATGTATTTTTGGATCGTTCCGTCGCTAAATTTATCATTATCTGGCTCGTAGTTTCGGCCTCTAAGATCAAGTGCTGCTCCGATTTTACCGCCTGTAATCTTTTCTTCCATTGGGATTCTTCTGCCATCTTCTCTTTCATAATAAATTTTTGTATATCTTCCACTTTCAGTTGAACTCATAGAAATTTCATGAAAATTTACACCATCAACGATACTTACACCGCCAATGTTTAGATTGTAGTATTTTCCTTGATCTGTTATTCCTGTATCTACCCTAGAATTGCTCTTTAGATCACTTTTATAAACTGCTGTATTCACTAGCTTTGACATAGCAAGCTCAAGCTCATCACGTTTATCACGAAGATCATTTGCATTTATTTTTATACCAGCGTCTGCGCCTGATTCTATTCTTTGGATTTGCTTATTGATATTTGCTATTTGTCTGCCTAGAGAATTTATCTCTTTTATATTTATTTTTATCGTTTCATCAATCTTTTCATGCATATCATAAAGCATCTTTGATGAGCGGTTGATACTTGCAGTCAATACACTTGCTTTATTTATCAAATTTACTTTCTGAGCACCTGCATTAGGGTTTGAAGCAAAGTTATTCCACGCGGAAAAATACTCCTGAATATCCTTCACCATTCCATTATCTTTTAGATCAGGAAAATATTTTGTAGCTTCTTGCAAAATTCTTTGTTTATAGGCTGTATTTTCTAAATTTGACGATGAGTACTTTAGTCTTGAGTAGGCAAACTCATCATGAAGCCTTGTTATAGTATCTACTTGTGTACCTGTGCCAACTCCACCAGGGACTGTATTCATCGCTGGAGATGCGGATTGGACAACACGCTGTCTTGTATAGTAGTTGCTATCAGCGTTTGCGATATTATTTCCGGTTGTACTTATTTGAAGCTGGGCCGCATTTAGCCCTGAAACACCAGTGCCTAATGACATAAAGATATTAGCCATTTTTTAAACCCTTGATTTATAAAAATTATTATCTATGCTATTTCCATCTTGGCCGTATTCACTTGTTTTAGTTCCAAAAATTTTTTCATTAAGTGAGTCAAAAAATTCTTTAACAGCAACAACATGTCTTGCATATTCTTTATTGACTTTATGTAAATTTTCAAGCTTTGAACGCATAAGTACAAGCTTTGACTTCACTTCATCGTCTAAAACACTAGCAAGTGTAGTCGTACCGCTCTCTTTTGATACCTTTAAAAGCTCTTTATCTAGTACTCTTTTTGTATCTTCAAATGCACGAACTAAGGCATTTTTTTTCTTTACACTCTCATCAACACTTGAGTGTTTAGCCTCTTTTATATTTGCGATATCTTGTATGGTTAAAGTTATAAGCTCATCAAGCTCGCCTATAGCCTCGTCCAAAAGCTTTTTTATCATTTAAATTCCTTAATTACAGCAACGCATCAGCCACAGCCCTAGCCGTTTTTGAGATATCAACCTGATAAGTGCCATTTGCTATGGCATCAGCTATCTCTTTTAGCTTTGCGTTTTCGTTTGTTCTTACTTCTTTACTCTGAGTTTCGACCTTGGCATCGCTATTTTTATTTAGCGTATTTGCCTGAAAATTTGGTCTTTGATTCAAAGGCCTTATCATATTCATACCTCTTAAAATAAAATATTTATATCACTACATCGGCAGAATATAAATTTACTTAAGAGTCTCTCTTTAAAAAATCGTACAAAAGTTCTGAAAAACCAAGATTTCCGCTCAATGCTTTACTAATTGCATCGTTATACATCGACCTATAAATGTCGCTACCAGCAGCCTTTGGATATAGCGAGTTGTGCTCATCTTCTTTTAAAGCAATATCAAGCACAGCCTTTACCATATATGCCTCAAATGCATCAGTTTGCTCTTTTAAAAGTGCATCTTGTTTAGCATTTGCGTTTTTTATCTTATTTGTAGAAATTTCATTGTATGAATTTAGCGCTAAGGTGTTATCTATTTGCATTATATTATCTCCAGATCGACTTGTATCGCGCCAACTCGTTTTAAATTTTCAAGTATCGAGATGATGTCACTTGGTGTTGCTCCAAGCTTATTTAAGGCCCTTGTGACATTCGCAACGGTTGTTTTTTCACCTGAAATTTTAAGTAAATTTTGACTAGGTGCGACTGATGTGTCACTTCCTATGTTTATATCATTTTGCGCTGCCTCATCATAGCTATTTGGCTCTATTTTTATTGTAATTGCACCGTGAGTTAATACAACTGGACTAACCACAGCATTTATACCACTTACTATTGTGCCGGTTCTTTCGTCAACCACTATCTTTTCATCTGGCTTATACTCCACATCAAGATCAAGCACAGCGCTTGCAAGCTCGATAATGCTAACATCATCTGGCTTTTTAACGATAACCGTTCTTGGATCGATCGCCTTTGCGGCATCATCAGAGATATTTGCATTTATAGCATTTTGGATATCAAGAGCGGTTTTAAAATTTGTATCTTTTAGGCTTAGTCTTATGCTATCTTGATTGTAAATATCATAAGTCACTTCTCGTTCAACCAAAGCTCCATTTAGGATAGAGCCAACGGTTGGGTGGTTGCCACCTGATCTACCCATGCTTTTTCCGCCGATGCTTAAAGCACCCTGAGCCAAAGCGTAAATATCACCATCAACACCTTTTAGTGGCGTCATGAGAAGGGTGCCACCTTGCAAACTTTTTGCATCGCCGATAGATGAGATCACGACATCGAGTTTATCACCATGCCTTGCAAATGCAGGAAGCTTGGCTGTTACCATAACAGCAGCTGCATTTTTTGACTTGATATCATCTGGGTTTATCTTTACGTTTACGCCTTGAAGCATGTTTGATAAAGACTGGATCGTAAATTTTGACGTTGAGCCATCACCTGTGCCGTTTAGTCCTACAACTAGGCCGTAGCCTATTAGCTGGTTATCCCTTACGCCAACGATGTTTGCAAGCTCTTTTATCTGCGTAGCAAAGGCTGAAGTAGCTATCACTGAAGCTGCTACAAAAGATAAAAATTTTTTCATATTTTTTCCTAAAATTTAGCTATTTTAGGTTTTTAAAGCAAAAGATGTTCCAAATTTTACTATAAATTTTTATTGAAAATAAGAGAGCGAAGTAGCTCCAAATTTTTTAAATTTTACAAGTTTATATGTAGAAATTTCATCGCAAAATTTAAAGTCGCTGTTGTGTTCAAAAACTATCATATAAATTTTCTCTTTTTTTAGCTGTGAGATTAAATTTACAAGCTTTTCGTAGATCCCATCAAAGCCAGCTCTTATGTCAAATGGTGGATCAAGGTAGAGCAACACCTTGCCACTTTGAGAATTTATAAGATCAGGCAAGACAGAAAAGGTATCGCCATTTATCGCTTTTAAATTTGAGCACCCTAGGCTAGCAAGATTGCTTTGTGTGATCTTAAAAGCGGCTCTATCTTTTTCGATAGCGATAGCCTCACGTGCTCCGTTGCTAATGGCCTCGCTTGCCATCACGCCACTTCCACCAAAGCCCTCTATAAATGTAAGCGAGTAAATTTCATCTCTAATGACGTTAAAGAAGGACTCTTTTACGATGCTTTTTGTGCTTCTAGTCGTGCTTAGGCTTGGCAGTTCAAGCCTTTTACCTTTAAATTTACCACTTGAGATTTTAGTGTAGAGTTTCACTGGTTTGCCCTTAGAATTTCAAGAAGATCAGCTTTAAATTTATCTATCAAAAGTGAAATTTTCTCTTCTAAGCCCTTTTCATTTTTAGCTTCATTTAGCTCATTTGCTTTTGAAATTTGCATAGCTGAGTAAAATTCTTCAAGCGTATCAAGAAGTGTCGTCTTGGTAAAAGGATGAGAAAGATGAGCATTTTTACCTATTATAAATAGTGGTTTTTTTGTCGCAATCTCGCGGTCACTCACTACAAAATCACAATCCTTATGATGAGCAGCCAAATTTCCACAAAAAAGCAGCAGTGTCTTTTGAAGTAAAATACACTCGCACTCAAATGAAATTTTCATATCTCTTCCTATAAATTTTTGCTTGATTTTAGCCTAAATAATCAAAAATTTATATAAACACTAAAGGATTTTAAAATTTTACCGATGTAGAAGTTAACGTAAGTTTTAAGGAGTAAAACTATGGAAATCTTTAAGGCAGCAGCAAATCAGGTACTAGATACGAGCATGAGTACATCTGCTCAGCGTCAAATAGATAGCAGACCTATCGAGCATTCTGATGTTAAATTAAGTGCTGATAAAAACAATGAAACAAAAGACATTAACGAGCTAGACGGACTTAGCAACGAAGAGCTTGCCAAAAGAACAAGAGAGGTCACTGACAGACTAAACTATCAAATGCAGCAACTCGATACTAATGTAAGGTTTGCTTACAATGAGAAGCTAAATTTAATGGTTGTGCAAGTAAAAGATGCTAAAACTGGCGAAGAGATAACACAACTTCCAAGTAAGGAAGCTATAAGAATAAGTGAGTATTTCAAAGAAAGTATCGGAATACTTTTTGACAAGGAGAGTTAAAAATGGCAGTAGGTAACGTAACAAATTTAGGCATTGGTACAAAAAATAGCGGACTAAATGATGATCTTATCAAAAAGCTAAAAGAAGCAGATGAAGCAGGACAGATCAAGCCTTTAACAAAAAGACTAGAAAGAAATGATCTAAAGCAAAAAGACCTTGCAGCACTAAAAACTCTAGTTAGCAACGTAAATGTAAGTGGCAAAACACTTGGTGGAGAGGCACTTTATCTAAAAAGAACTACAAATAATGCTGGCAAAAGCGTAACAGCCTCAGCGGCAAATGGCGTTAGCGTGCAAAATTTTAGTATCGATGTGCAAAAACTTGCCCAAAAAGATACATTTCAAAGCTCAAATTTCAAAAACACTTCAAACTTAGTAGGTGCGACAAATAACGGCTCTTTTGATGTTGAGATCGATGGACAAAAATTTTCTATTAGCGTAACTAGATCAACCACATATCAAGATATTGTAGACAAGATAAATGATATCAGTGGTGGTAAATTACAAGCTAGAATTTTAAATGTTGGCGGAGATAAGCCAAATCAAATCATGCTTCAATCAGGTAACACTGGCGCAACACAGACTATTAAATTTTCAAATGATACGGCTGGTATTTTAGATAAGCTTGGCTGGGATAGTACGCAGTTTCAAGATAAAGATGCAAACGGCACTCTACTAACAAATCCTGATGGCACACCAAAGATGACATCAAATTTTGAAAAGAATAGAATTTTAAAGGCGCAAGATGCGGAATTTACATATAACGGAGTAAATGTAAAAAGAAGCAAAAACACCTTCAACGACTTAAGGCCGGGAATTTCTATTACATTAAATGAAACTGGTAAAACAAACGTAAGCGTCTCTCAAGATACAAAAGAAGTAATAAAAGCGGTTGAAGAATTTATCAAAGACTACAACCTAATGACCATGAACCTTGGTATAGCTACAAAATATGACGAGGAAAAAGGAGCTGGCACTTTCCAAGGCGTTAGCGAAATTTCAAGCTTAAGATCAAACATTGGTCGTCTTGTAAATGGACAAGATAGCGAAGGCAAAGCATTAAGCAAATATGGCATAGTGCCTGATAAAGACGGACAGCTTCAGCTTGATCTAAATAAACTAAATGCAGCTCTTAGCAAAGATCCTGAAGAGATTCAGAAATTTTTCATGGGATCAAGCAAGATCGAGCCAATAAGCTATATGGGAGCATCGACTGTTAGCGCTGGAGCACTAGACATAAAAGCTGGTGATCTTACGATAAACGGCAAGTCAGTTACATTCTCAACTACAGCCACAGCCACAGCCGAAGAGAACGCACTAAAGCTTCAACAAGCTATAAATGATGCTGGCATAACTGGAGTTACAGCTAGTCTTGATAAAAGTGGCAAAAGAATCGTTTTAAAAAGAAGCGATGGCGAAAATATCGAGGTAAAAGGTAAAAATTCAGCCTTAACAGCTCTAGGTATGAATGAAGCTACTATAAATCCAGTAACCAAAAAGACAGATGGGCTATTTACAAAGCTAGCTAAAATGCTTGATGGTGTCGTTGGCAAAAGTGGTACGATGGTTGCTATGCAAAATCAGTTAAAAGACGAAAATGAGTCGATCACAAAAAACAAAGAGAGCACACAAAAGCTTTTAGATGAGAAATATACAACAATGCAAGAGCGTTTTATCAAGTATAACGCTATCATCGCAAGCTTAGAAAATCAGTTCTCGACACTAAAATCAATGATCGATGCAGAGATAAATAGCAGAAAATAAGAGAGAAAGATGAATCAAAGTGCATATAGTGCATACGCACAATCTAGTTTTGGGGGCATTGAGTCCCCAACTAAATTAATAGAAATGCTTTATGACGGAATTTTAAAATTTATATTTCGTACAAAAAAGGCGATAGAAGCTGGAGATATAGAGAAAAAAGTTTATTATATAAATAGGACAAACGCTATTTTTGTTGAGCTTTTAAATTCACTTGATTATTCTCAAGGCGATGTAGCGCACTATCTTAGCGGCCTTTATACAAGACAGATGCAGCTTCTTGCTATGGCAAATATACAAAACGATATCGCAGCTTTAAATGAAGTAACCAATGTTGTAAAGCAACTATCTGAAGCATGGAGAGAGGTAACGTCAGGTGAATAGTTGGATCAATGAATTTAAATTAGCATTGATAAACGAAGACACAGGCAAGATAGCTGCTTTATCACAAAATTTTAGTGAGGATATGTTTACGAGCCTAGCTTCAGCACAAGAAGCACAAGCATTAATCGGCGGAGCAATAGAGCTTTTAAAAAACAAGTCTTCGCACATCCAAAATGAGCTTATAAAGCTACAAAAAGCTCAAAAATACGTAACAAACTAATCTAGTAAATTTAAAGGCACGGCGTTAAGCCGAGTTCTGTCTTGAGCGATCATTTATCTACGCTTGCTTTTACAAACAAGCTCTAGCGAAGGGTTTTAATATAAGACCAAAACCATCCCTTCTTGCTGCAGGTTGGGTTTATATGGCCACGCAAGTTACCAAGCGTGCCGGTGGGCTCTTACTCCGCCGTTTCACCTTTACCGCCGAAGCGGAAGTCTACTTTCTGTTACACTATCCCTTAGGTTTCCCTAGCCATCCGTTAGATGGAACCTTGTCTTATCGCAGCTCGGACTTTCCTCTTTTGCAAAAATCAAAAGCGATCGCTTACCGTGCCAGAGTGAAATTATAGCGGCTTTGGCTTAAATTTCTAGTTTTTAAAACTTTAAACTTTATGTTCTTTTATTTAAAAGGCAGATTTGCAAACAGATAGAGTACTTTGAGTAAATATTTAGCGTATGCTTTTATAAAAGAACGTATAAAATTTTATCTCAAAGCGCGATAAATTCAGCATTATTTATAGGTCGTAAATCGTACAAGTTCCCAAATTTCTCCATTATCTCGTGCGTGGCCTGCGTAAAAGGCTCACAGCCAAAGTGCGGCACGACGCAAAAATCAACCAAATTTAACCCTGTAAAATCGCTCGTTTTCGCGCTATTTTCATCCATTAGCGTAGCATATCTCGTATCTGGTGCAGCCACGATCGCTCCCGCCGACTCGCCGACGTAAATTTTACCTACTTTGACCGCGTCTTTTATGGCTTGCCAGGCGCGCGATTTTCGCAGCTCGTTAAGCAGATAAAACGTATTTCCACCACTAATGTAAATGATGTCGCACTGACTAATGGCAGATAAAATTTTATCTTCACAAGATGGCTCATCTTGGCTAGATACTAGCGCTGCCGAATCCTTGGCGCAAGAGACATCAAGGTGTCTTAGCTTCGCACCAAAATTTTCTAAAATCTCCGCCGCTTCGCCGACGTAGAAATTTACCTCTTCAAATTTTGCTGCCGTATCGATAAAAGCAACATGCTTACCTTGAAAATCTACCACTTCATTGATCTTACTCGCAACCTCCGCAAAATAAGAGCAAAGAAAAATATTTGCCATTTTTAATCCTTTTAAAATATAAATTTGCAAACCCATTATATCCAAACGAGCCTAGAAACGATTGTATTTCGCGCCGTCAGCGCCTTGCTCCACAGATAAATTTTAGCGATTTAAGATATGGATCTTGGTATAAAAATTTGATAAATTTTTCCTCAAATTTGAGCTTAAAACGATAAGGTAAAGTTTTTGCACCGCTTGGCTCACAGCTTTTAAAGAGCATTAGGCGAGGCGGATTTTGATTTACAAAATTTAAGAAAGTTAAGGCAAAGTCTTGCGAGATGGTTTTAAGTGTTTTCTGTGTCACTATGCTCGTAGCCAAACAAAAGAAGTAAAATTCGTCCCAAGATAAGGCATATAGCCTATCACGGAGCGAAATTTACGTTTTGCTTGTAGTTGCGAATGCAACGAAGTAAAGCGCTCGCAAGACAAGCCGCCGCCCTACTCAAAGATGTTTTTATGCAAGATTTCTTCTAACACCACCGTCGCATAGCTTCCTTTTTGCAGCGTAAAATTTATCGTAAAGTGCGCTTTTTCCTCGTTGTATTTGTAGCTTGTATCCTCCAAGTAGCACCACGCAAAGCGCCTAGATCCCGTCATTTTAGCCTTGTATTCATTTGCCTGCGCGAAAATTTGATCCTCTACTGCCCTCGCCGCACCCTGCGCCTCATACGCCTTTGCGCCCGCGATCAGCCCGCAGCTAGTGATATCTCTAGCGTCAAAGCGCGCGCCCTCTGCGTCCAAATCCTCGCACAAAAAGCACTTTCCGTGCGGGTAGTGACCCAAAACTTCGCCCTCTATCAGCTTAAAAAATCTCTTTTGCGATTTTAAATTTTTCAAAATCGCGCCGTCAAGATACGGGTAAATTTGAGCTAGCTCAGAAAGGCTAAAGTCCTGTACAAACCTCGAAATCTCCACGCGTTTGCTAAGCCAGCGGTTAAAAAGATCGCTTTGATATGCTGAGATCAAAAAGTCGTTTAGCTTTACATTTTTACTCTTTTTGCCGTTTATCGTCCCGTTTTTAAGAAGCTCCAGTCCAGTTGCAGCGTTGTCGCCAAATTTACCAAAACGCTGATAGCCAAAGTAGTTTGCATAGCCCGCCTCGTCAATGTTTTGCACGGCTTGCTCGAGTTTAGCAGCCTCGCTAGGCATCACTTTTTTTAGGCGGATGAAAAAACTATTACCCTTTAAATGTCCGATGCGAAGTTTATTGTCATGGGCGGCGAGGCTTAAGATTTTCATCTTTTCGTGGCTAAAATTTGCAAGTGTGGCCTCAAATTTGCGCGGCATCGAGATAAACTGCGTCGTCATGCCCTGCTTGTCTTTTAGCCCCGCGTAGCCGAAATCCCGCATCTTTACGCCGCTAACCTCGCTTAGAACGTGCAAGACTTCTTGCGTCGTCATATCTTTTTTACAAATTTCAACGATGAGGTGCTCCCCCTGCCCGCTAAATGCGTAAAGCGGAATCTCGCGCACGACAAAATCGTCCGAGTTTTTACTAAAATACGCGTTGATGGGCGCATGAGTGAGTGCATAAAGTGGCTTAAAAGTGATGGTTTCTTGCATTTTGTTTTAACCTTTTATTTGAAATTTTTGCAAAGACGCTAATCTTTGTCCGTGTTTTTGCGGCAATCCTTTTAATGGCATTTAATTTTTTAGGACAAAAAGTAAATAAAATTTCATACTCTTCGCCGCTACTAAGCTCAAATTTACTTAGTTTTTTTGTAAATTTAGCACCCTTTTTGGTAGCCTTTAAAAGCTTAGCAAGATCGGTATTTAGCCCATCTGAGATATCCATAGCGGAGTTTATAAGATGAGCTGCTTTGTAGAAAAAATTATCTCTTAAAGTAGGCTTTTTAAATCGTGAGTTTTTTGAAATTTTAGCTAGCCTTAGAAGCGAATTTAGCCCTTTTTTGCTACCTCCAAGCTCGCCAGTAAAAGCCACCAGATCGCCGTATCTTGCATTTTTTCTAAGCACAGCTTTGCCATTTAGCTCGCCAATTACACTAACACTTATATTTAAAATTTTGCTACTTATCGTGTCGCCACCGATTATCTTTACGCCAAACTCCTCGCACGCTCTGTTTATGCCGGCGCTTAGCTCTTTGATTTGCTGCGGCGAAAAATTCTTTGGCAAACTAAGTCCAAGAAGCGCAAATTTTGGCCTAGCATTCATCACGATCGTATCTGAAAAATTTACGATCATCGCCTTGTAGCCGATCTCTTCAAGGCTTAGCCAGCCATGCTTAAAGTGCGAATTTTCAGCAAAGATGTCCTTGCTAAAGACCTGCTTGCCAAGCACAGCCGCATCATCGCCAATATAAGCGTTACCAAAGCATTCAATCGTGAAATTTTCTTTATCCATCGGGCCATTATAATGAAACTCCTTTTAATTTTAGGATAAAATAAGCCAAAAAAGGAGTCAAATGCAAAAAATAGAAATTTTTAGATTTAATGCAAAAAAGGATATTTTGTCGTATTTTAAACCATATTTTTTAGAAATTTTAGATTACGCAAACCTTGACGAGCTATTTTTGCATATTAAAAAAATTGATCCCTATTTTCAGCCAACAACTGGCTTTGTGAAAGTAAATGATGTCGTAGTGAGCACTACTGAACCATTAGTAAATTTATATGAGAAATTTGTAGGCGAGCTTGTGATTTCGCCACTTGATGAAAAAAGAGCGGTTTTGGATCTTGAGACAAATGATGACGACTTTTGGGAGAAATTTAAGCCGTTTGATAAATTTTGCGATCAAGCAGACAAAGAATTTTATGCAAGCTTAAAGCCATATTTTTATGCTGATTTTGTGAAAGAATACGAGTCAAATTTTATAGGTGCAGCGGCCATCATACTGGCTCATCATCTTTATAAAAAAGAAAAAAATGATGAGATCATGAGGCTTATCAACAATGAAAATGGTATTTTGATAGCTTGTAAGATTGATGATTTTATCTTTGGTGAAAGCGAAATTTATACCGAAGCGATTAGGTTTTTTAAAGAAATTTTAGGGATAAAAGAGGATGAAACCTCAAAAAATGAGCTTGAAAAAATAAAGAGCTTGGATAAATTTAAAGAGTTCAAAATAGCCGTAAGCGATAAAATCTCTGAAAATTTAGATAAATTTAGAGCAAATTTTATAAATCTAAACAATAAATTTCCTTGTGGATTTGAGCTTTTAAAAGTAAACGAAAAGCTTGCATTTGCACTTGCAAGCAAGACCATCTTTAATGCGTTTGATAGCGGAGCTGATTTTTTACTAGCTAGCAATGATACTGAGTTTTATATGTTTGACACACTTTCAAAAAAGCTTGAAAAATTTGCAAACAGAAGTTTGCAGGATTTTTATATTTTAAGAGTTAGCGAACTGATAGAGCTTGAAAATGGCAAAATTCCAGCAAGCCTAAAAGAGCATACGCTAAAAGTAAATCTAGTCTAAAACTAGAGAATTTATTTTTGCAAAGTCACATTTTGCTCGCTTAAGGCTTCTTCTTTTTCGTCTTCTTGCCTTATCTCATCGTACCTTGCTTTGGCATTTTCATAAACACCAGCTGGAAGGCTTATGTTTAAATCATCCCTTAAGCTCATCACATCATCACAAGCATTTTGGTAGCCAAGGTCGCAGCTTTTCATATAATAACTCACACCAAGCTCGATATTTGAGTGCTTTTTTAGATCACTATCCATTTGCTCATTTATCTCTTCATTTACAAACATATCGCCCAAAGCTTCGCACGAAAGCACATCTTTTTGCTCACAGCCATCATAAAAAATTTCATACGCAGTTGCGTAATCTCCGGCATTTAGCGCCTCAATGCCTCTGTCATAATCATCGATGTCAAAGCTAAATGCTAAATTTAAAGCTAGGATTAAAAAAACTATTTTTTTCATATAAAGCTCGGTGCGTCGTTTGAAAATAGTATAAGATCGCCAGCACGCGTATTTTGAGCTAGAATTTCTTGCATTTTATTTTTATCCTTTAAGATGATGATCTTTGGCTTTACGATGTGCTTTAGTAAAACTTCAGCATTTAGTGAGCTTGTGATGATGACAAGATCAAAAATTTCATTTATCACCTTGGCTAAATTTGCATTTTGCTCCGCATCACTCTCGACGATGCCTGGTGTTAGTAGCACTTTTCTGCCAGCATATGTACTTACAAGCTCGTAGCTTGCACTCATACCTGAGAAATTCCCATTAAAACTATCATCAATTATCAGCTTGCCGCCAGCCTCGATCTTGCTTAGGCGGTGCTCGACGTTTTTCATCTTAGATAGCGCTCTATCTACCGCCTCATCGCTCATTTTTAGGTATTTTGCCACCTTGATGCAAACGGCTAAATTTGTAGCGTTAAATTTGCCAAGTAGCGGTGAAGCATAGTTTTTGCCATCAAGCGTAAATGAAATTCCATCTAAATTTGCATTTATATCTTTTAGGCTCTCATCGTAAATTTCTAAATTTTGGCTTGGCTCTTTCTTTGTCGAGCTATGTAAAAATGCCATTTGCAAACGGTTGCTTTGAAGTGCTTCAAGCTTGGTAGAGCGGATATTATCAAGTGTTTTAAAGTACTCAATGTGTTGCGCGCCAATCTCGCCTACAATTACGATTTGTGGATTTAAAAATCTAGTGATCTCTAGGATGTCGCCCTTTAGCCTAGCGCCTGCTTCAGCGATGTAAATTTGCGTTTGCTCGTTTAAATTTTCATTGATATCTTTGATGATGCCAGCCATTGTATTTACGCTGCGAGGCGTCTTGTAGCAGACGAAGCTATCTTTTAAAATTTCAAAAAGAAAATTTTTGATGCTAGTTTTGCCGTAGCTTGCTGTGATCAAGATGATTTTTAGATCTTTATTTGCACCCAGTTTTTTAAGTGCCTTATTTTTAAAGCCTTGAAATTTTATCTTTTCTAAAATTTCACTAAAAAATAGGCTCACGACCAAGACAAAAAGTGGCATAGGAGCCAAAAACGCCTTGTGGATGATGAAATTTAAAGCGTAGTTTAAGATGATAGCACAAGCAAGGATCACAAAAAAATGCTTGATCCTAGCAGTAAAAACTAACTTTTTATCAAGTTTTTTATGCCACATATAAAGTGCTGGCAAAAGTGCAAAGTAAAAATAGATAAAAAACCACTTGCCAGTCGTGTAAAATAGCACCAAAGGCACGATGAAGAAAAAGACGTGCCAAGCGGGCTTTGTGAAGTGAAAGAGTACGCGCTCAGGCTTATATGAAAACCACTGAAAGCAAGTAATCACATAAAAAGTGAGCGCAAAGATAAATAAAACTGTGCTTATGCTTAAAAATATATTCATCTTATCTCCTCGATCCCGCTCTCATCGTCATCTATCACGACATTTTTAGCCTCATTTAGCTCAAAATTTATCCCTTTTTCTATCTCTTCGCTTATAAATTTAGCGTGAAGCAAAAAGAAAAAATGATCACCACTAAGCGGAAAAAATGAACTATTTTTTATGAGCTTATGTATACTCTCCCCGCTTGTTATAGGCGTTGCCTTGTCATTTTCGCCCCAGAATATCAAAGCCTTGCCACTAAAGTCAGCAAAATGCTTCGTAAAATCCTCATCAACTACGTTTTTTAGGGTCTCATACATCACTCTACTCATACCGCTCACATCTTTTGTGGCAAAGAGTTTATAAAATTTTCCAAATCCAAAAAGCTTAAAAATTTTAAAAATAACGATCTTTGCGCGCACGATAAATGGCTTTTTGACAACTATGCCAGCTGAGCTCAAAAGCACAAGATATGGCGGCTTTAGAAGCGTTGCGACCTTGCCACCAAAGCTATGACCTACTATAATATCTGGCTTTATGCCAAGCTCAGCGCAAAAATTTTCAACGATTTTTGCATAATCACTTGTTTTTAAAGGATCAGTAATTGAGCTTTTACCAAAACCTGGCATATCGATATAAACGTGGCAAAACTCGTTTAGATAGTGCCCAAAAGCCTTTTTCATTATCTCTTTGTTTGCACCCCAGCCGTGCAAGAAAAGCACTATTTTTTTGCATTTCGGATTTACTACTTCGTAGCTGATCTCATACTCGTCTGAGCCGTACTTTACCGCCCTACTCGCCATCGTTCTCTCTTTTTTTTGCAGTATAAATGCTCTCAAGCACACTCACTGCTTCGCAAAGGCGCTCATACTCTTCCATATTTAAAAGCACTGCTTCAAATTTATTATTTTTTACAATAACCGCTCTTTTTAATTCATTAGCTCCCACACGAGAGAGTACCGAACTAAAATTTCTAACCACTTCAGTTGCTGTATAAATTTCATCTTTTGTAAAAGTTACCATTGTCGCTCTTTGTGTAAAATTTTACGTAAAATATCACAAACTACTTTATAATCTACTAAATGGTCTAAATTTTCCCACGACCTTTTACTGAAGTGATCGAGTTTATAAAGCTATAATCGATCTTTATATTACGCTCTCTTGGAAGTGAGTTTGCAAGAGCATTTAAAGTACTCTCAAAATCCTCAAATAGATAGTTTGCAAGGCTTCCTGGGTTTGGATTTATCTCATTTAGATAGACCTCATCATCTATCACAAAGAAGTCGCATCTAATGATCGCTCCGTCAAAACCGCAATCATAAATTTTTGAAAAGTTAAATTTAAGCTTTTGTTTTAGCTCCTCAGAAATTTCAGCCTCTTTTACCTTGTTTTCATTTGAAAAGCTAAGATATTTTTGCTCGTAGTCAAGAAATTCTTTCTTTTTTGGCTCTTCGATGATAGAAAATTTTATCTTTCCATCTATCTTACAGCCTGCAAGGTTATACTCTTTTACTCCCTTTATAAAAGGCTCGACAAGCACATCTTTATCAAACTCAAATGCTATGTCTTTTGCATAAGCTAGCTCGCTGGCGTCATGCACTATATTTACGCCGATACTACTTCCAAGTCTTGCTGGCTTTAAAATAATAGGATAGTGAAATTTTGGCTGGCTCTCACGAGTTAGCATCTCATAGTCAAGCGCCTTTACGCCAGCTTTTTGCGCTAGAAATTTAGTAAGCTCTTTGTTGTAGCTAAGCGCACTTACTTCAAGCCTTGGACCTATATATTTTATGCCGTAAAAGTCAAAAAGCGCTGCTATCTTGCCATCTTCGCCGTCCATGCCATGGATCAAATTTATAATAACATCACACTCTACTTTTTTATCGCCAAAAAGAGAGTGTATGAAAAATCCGCCTTTAGATAAAATGAGCTTTTTTGAATTTTTGTATTTACCAGAGCTAAAAAAATTTGCTCTCATATCTTTTTGCTCGATAAGATAAAAGTCTCTATTTGCGTCGCAAAATATAAATTTTAGCTCTTGTTTTAGGACATTTTTTAAAACTATCGCACTAACTATGCTTATCTCATGTTCATAGCTCTTTGCTCCAAATATCACACCTAAATTCATCTTTTTAATCCTTATCCTAATTTCTTTAATGCTTCTTTTATAAGATCACTCGTATTTTCACTCTTACACTCAGGCAAAATTTTCACTATCTTCTCACGTTTAAAGCCAAGCGCCTCAAGTGCCAAAAGTGCCTCATTTTGGTAGCTTGGCACACTCTCGTCACTTATTAGCTTTGCGTCACTTAGCTCGGCTATAATGCGTCTAGCAGTCTTTGGTCCGATGCCTGGCACGCTTTTAAAAGTATCTGCATCGCCGCTTATTATGGCGTTTGTAAATGCTTGCGAGCTAAGGCTTGAGCAAACCGCCATTGCTGTGCTAGCTCCGATACCATTTAATTTAATAAGCATCTCAAACATCTTTTGCTCATTTGCATCCAAAAAGCCGTAAAGTAAATTTGCATCCTCTCTTATGATCTGCGTTATGGCAAGCTCGACTTTTTCGCTCTTGCTAAGCTTGGCTGAGCAAAAAAGTGAGATAAAAATTCCATAGCTTACACCGCTATTTGTCTTTAACACCACAAATGCAGGGTCTTTTTTGCTGACGACACCTTCGATCGCTTTTATCATCATTTAACCTTTTATTCTTAGAAATTTGTATCTGTGTAGTCTTCTAATTTATTTGACTTTTTGATCTTATACTCAGCCTCATCGCCATCGCCGATCTTCTCCAAAGTAATGGCATGAGCGGTTTCATTTTGCTTTGAGATATAAGTGACATTTTGTGGAGGATCAACGATAACAAATCTAATCTCATTTAGTTCAACCCAGTTGCCTCTATTTATCACTTTTGCAGAAAATATTCCATTTTGCATGATTTCAAGCTCATCTTTTAGAGTAGCTAGCAACTCTTTTTTATCTTTAAAAATTTTTAACAAAGTGTTGTATTCATTGACTAGACCTTGATACTCTTTTAGCTTTTTCATAAAGGTAACTGGCGGTATCACTTTAGCTTTTGAGAGCTCTTCTACCTTTGCTTTTATGGTATAAATCGAGTCTTTATTTTCATTTATGACATTTTTCTTTGTTTCAATATTTTTTAGAAGAGAGGCAAGCTCTGCTTTTGTATTTTCGATCTTATTTAATTGCTCTTGCGTAGCCTCAGCACTTTCAGGCATTTTGCTAGTATCGATTATAAATTTATTGTCAGTGCCTCTTAGATATCTTACGTCTATTAAGTGTGAAGCTGTGATAGTGCAGTTTGAGCCAAGCGTATTTATTTGGATATTTTGAGCGGTTATAGAGCCACCAACGACGCTATTTATCTTAACTCTTTTTGCTACGACATTTCCGCCTTCTAGCCTATCTATCTCGACATTTTCAGCTTCAACCTTACCGATATGGATAGAAATTTTTGCATTCTTTGCATAAATTTTAGCCTTTTGGTGTGTTTGACCGCCGATTATTACTTCATTTGCTTTAACCATCGCATTTGCACCGACGTTTCCTTTAACCTCGATCTCGTCAGCCTCCACGATGATGCCAGTGCCAATGGCATCTTTTATAGTATCAGTTTCCCTAACCACCAAAGTTACATTTGTATCAGTACCTGCTTGAATAGAGCCAGTTGTTTTAAAATTTGCTTCATTTATCTCTATACGCTCTTCAATATCAAATGAGCCATTTTTCTCAACTACATATCCTGATTTTTTAGCGATATATATTATGCTATCGTCATTTTCTACTCTCTCTATATTTTCGCTTATACTTATCTCTTTGCCAGTATCTTCTTTTGGCTTTTCTACTGCTAATAATTTGCCTCTCGCATCACGGCCATTTTGCCCTTCGTGAGACTTTTTCTCTTCCATTATCACTTCATCTTGTGCCACGCCAAAAACAAAACCTCTATCAGCGTAATCAATCTTATCTTCCTCTTTTATCGCATCAAGTTTATCTTTGTAGTAGTAAAGTATCTTTGCATCGGTAGCTTTTTTTGGATTTATACCTTGTGTTATGTTTAGTATGTAGTCTTTATCAAGTTCGCCCTTTACATGCACAACTGAGGCGATTTGTTTTAACTCGTCTTTTAGTTTGCCGATTCTTATACCTATTAAAATTTGAGCTTTCATAAGCTGTTTGGCGATATATTCAAAAAGTTTATCTTCGTAATGCTGTTCGTATTCACAATCTTTTGTGGCTTTTACCTTTGCGACTACTTTTGTAACCGTTGAATTTACACCGATTTCTATCTTTGGAAGCTTTGGTACAGCATTTAGCCTAACATCAAAAAATTCCACGTCATAGACCTGCTCGATCTCTAGTGTCTCGTCAAGATAAAATGCATTATCATCAAAAAAGTCTAAATTTTCTTCAGGGACAAAAACTAGCTCTTCATTATCTTTATTTTTATAATAAGTCAAAATATCTAAAATTTTAAAATCTATAAATTCTACCGGTACGCTGTGTTGCTTGCTTAGTTCTTTAAGCGATATATAAGGCGTTGAAGTTTGAATTTGCGTTGGCGGTAAAAATCTCTCGTTTTCTTGCACGTTCTCGCTCAAAATTGATCCATTTCACATAAAATTTGGCTCTTATTATCGCCAAAATTTTATTAAATTTAGGTTATGTAAGCTTTAAAGCATCTTTTGTTACTATTGCGTTTTCAAATTTAATTTAGGCGAGCGATGTTTATAAAAGGTTTTTTTTCAAACTCAGTTGGCATTATGGTTTCAAGAATTCTTGGACTTATAAGAGACCTTTTAACAGCTTCCATCCTTGGAGCTGGCATATTTAGCGATCTTTTTTTTATCGCTTTTAAAATACCAAATTTATTTCGCCGTATCTTTGGAGAAGGTGCCTTTACACAGGCATTTTTACCAAATTTTACAAACAGCAAGAAAAAAGCGATCTTTCAGGCTGAAATTTTCATCAAATTTCTACTTTTTATAGGCGCATTAACGCTTCTTGTAAATTTATTTACGCCCTACTTTATAAAGATCATCGCAAGCGGCCTAAGCGAGCAAAATATCATGGACGCAGTGCCGCTTGTGCGTATAAATTTCTACTATCTAGCTCTTGTTTATATTGTCACATTTATGGGTGCTCTGCTTCAGTATAAAGGGCACTTTGCCACGACTGCGTTTTCTACTGCACTGCTAAATTTAGCCATGATCGCATCGCTACTTTTGGCTCGTGGCAAGAGCGAGAGCGTGGTCGCACTTTATCTTAGCTTTGGCGTCGTTGCAGGCGGCATTTTGCAGGTTTTGGTGCATCTAATTGCTATGAAATTTAACACCTTAAATAAAATTTTTTGGGGCGGTCTAAGCGGATATTTTAAAGGCAAAAGAGCGCAAAGCAAAGGCTTTTTTATAAATTTCTACCATGGCTTACTTGGCTCAAGTGCGATGCAAATAAGCGCATTTATGGACACTTGGCTAGCTAGCTTTTTAGTAAGCGGCTCGATAAGCTACCTCTTTTATGCAAATAGAATTTTTCAGCTTCCGCTTGCCATCTTTGCGATCGCGCTCTCTCAGGCACTCTTTCCAAAGATCACTAGACTTTTAAAGCAAAAAGACGAAGCCAACGCCCTAGTTTGGACAAAAAAGAGCTTTTACTTGCTACTTTGCGCCCTACTTGCAGCCACGATCACAGGCGTTGTGCTAAGTGAATTTATCATCTGGCTATTGTTTGAGAGAGGAAATTTCGTAAGGGCAAACACCATTGAGTGTGCGAAGGTGCTAAGTGCCTATTTGGTGGGGCTTACGCCATTTGGACTGGCTAAAATTTTCTCACTTTGGCTCTATGCAAATATGAAACAAAAAGAGGCAGCCAAAATTTCTATCATCTGCCTTGTGATAAATTTGATCCTAGCTGTCATTTTAATGCAGAAATTTGGAGCTGCTGGCCTTGCATTTGCAAGCTCGCTTGGGGGATTTTTGCAGCTTATTTTATATATAAGAGCCTTTGGAGCTAAGCGATTTTTAGCTATAATCAAGCCTAAATTTATAGCCGCTATCACTGTTGCGGCGGTTTTGCTCTATTTTAGTTTAACATTTTTAAAGGATATATTTAATGCGAATTTTTGATACTTCTAAAAGAGAAAAGGTTGAGTTTAGCCCGATAAGAGAAGGTGAAGTTAGCATCTATCTGTGTGGTCCAACGGTCTATGACGACGCACATTTGGGGCATGCAAAGTCAGCCGTTAGCTTTGATCTTTTAAGAAGGGTCTTAAAAGCGCTTGGCTACAAGGTCAAATTTGCAAGAAACTACACCGACATTGACGATAAAATTTTAAACAAGATGGCGCAGACTGGCCAAAGCCTAGAGGAGATCACAAACAAATATATAGCGCACTACGAGAGCGATATGGGCGCTTTAAACGTGCTTGATCCAGACTTTAAACCAAAGGCTACGCAGTGCTTGGAGGCGATCATTAGCTACATCAAAGTGCTTATGGATAGAGGCGTGGCGTATAAAACGAGCGATGGAATTTACTTTGACACGAGCAAGGATAGTGGCTATTTTAGCATTAGCGGCAAGTATAATAACACCGATCTAATCGCCAGAGTGGCAAGTTTTGGCGAAAAAAGAGATGAAAAAGACTTTGTGCTTTGGAAATTTGATGAAAAATGGTACGAGAGCCCATTTGGCAAGGGTCGCCCTGGCTGGCACACCGAGTGCGTGGCGATGATAAGGGAGTTTTTAAGCGATAAAGAAAATGATAAATTTGAGATCGACATCCACGCTGGCGGCATCGACCTGCTCTTTCCACACCACGAAAATGAAGCTAGCCAGTGCAGATGTGCTTATCATAAAAATTTAAGCAAATACTGGATGCACAACGGATTTATAAAAGTAAATAACGAAAAGATGAGCAAGAGCTTAAATAACAGCTTTTTTGTAAAAGACGCCCTAAAAAACGTTCATGGTGAAGTACTTAGATATTACTTGCTTACGAGCCATTACAGGGCTCATTTTAATTATTCAGATGAAGACTTAGTGGCTTCAAAAAAGAGGCTAGATAAAATTTATCGCCTTAAAAAAAGAGTTGATGGCGTGCAAGCAGGCGCAATAAATGAGAGCTTTAAAAATGAGCTACTTGAGGCACTAAGTGATGATCTAAACGCTTCAAAAGCACTTGCAAGCGTCGATGAGTTTGTAAAAACGGCAAATGAAAGACTTGATAATAATCCAAAAGATAAAACCTACAAAGCCGAAGTAGTGGCAAATTTGGAGCTTATAAGTGAAATTTTAGGTATTGCCAGCACAAACTATGTGGAGTATTTTCAATTTGGTGTAAGCAACGAGCAAAAGGAGCAAATTAAAAGGCTTCTTGATGAGCGCGCATTTGCCAAAAAAGAGAGAAATTTTGCAAGAGCTGATGAGATAAGAGACGAGCTAGAAAAGATGAATATCTCTATCATGGATACACCAAATGGCGCAGTTTGGGAGAAAAACAATGACTAACTTTGGCTTAAAAGATGTACTAAAACGCTTTGGTCCATATTTTAAAGACTACATTCCGCACTTCATCCTAGCCTTCATTGGCATGGGGCTTGCAAGTGGTGGAACAGCGGTCAGTGCGTATTTGGTGGAGCCAGTATTAAATAAAATTTTCGTTGAAAAAAACGAAACACTGCTTTATTTGTTACCATGTGCGATCATTGCTATTTATCTGTTAAAAAATGTTGGAACTTTTATGCAGGCCTATTTTACCGCGTATATTGGTCAAGATACGATTAGAAGATTTCGCGAAAAGATGGTCGAAAATTTACTAAATTTGGACATGAAATTTTTTAATGATTTTAGAACAGGCGAGCTAATAAGCAGAACTACGAACGACATAGAGCGCATAAGATCTATTGTTTCAAGCATCATACCTGAGCTTATTAGAGAGCTTGTAACTATCATAGGTCTGCTTTGTGTAGTTATATATCAAAGCCCTAAATTAGCCTTTTTTGCACTTGTTATTATGCCATTAGCGATTTATCCGATCTCGCGCCTTGCTAAAAAGATGAAAAAAATTTCAAAGCAGTCACAAGAAAAGACATCTGATATCACCTCAGCATTGAGTGAAATTTTTACAAATATCGAGATCATCAAGGCAAATAATGCCCAAAAATACGAGCACTCACGTTTCGTTGAAGAAAATAACAAATTTTTTAAGTTAAACCTTAAAACCGTAAAAATTGAGCAACTATTAAGCCCACTAATGGAAACAATTGGCTCAATTGGCGTGGCAGCTGTCATCATAATAGGTGGCAAAGACGTCATCGACGGAAATATAAACATGGGTGCTTTTTTTTCATTTTTAACTGCACTTTTCATGCTCTACACCCCACTAAAGCGTATCGTAAATATATACAATAAAATGCAAGATGCGATCGCCGCAAGTGAGAGAACCTTTTTCTTGATGGATAAAGTAAGCCAGATAAAAGATGGCGAAAAAGAGTTAAGTGAAGAGATAAATCTGATCAAATTTAAGGGTGTCTGTCTAAGTTACGGCGACAAAGAGGTCTTAAAAGGTATAAATTTGGAGGCCCGCAAGTCAGAATTTATAGCCCTGGTTGGTTCAAGCGGTGGCGGAAAAACCTCGCTCATGAATTTGCTTATGAGATTTTACGACGTAAATAGCGGAGAAATTTTAATAAATGAGACAAATTTAAAAGATATCAAAATCCATTCACTTCGCCAAAACATCGGTCTTGTCACGCAGCGTGTCTATATCTTTAACGACACGATCGCTAAAAACGTGGCTTACGGCAGAGAGTTTAACGAAGATGCCGTAATAAATGCACTAAAAATGGCAAATGCTTATGAGTTTGTAAGCAAACTAGATGATGGTATCCACTCTATCTTAAATGAATTTGGTACAAACCTTTCGGGCGGTCAAAGACAGCGTATAGCAATAGCCAGAGCACTTTATCAAAATCCACAAATTCTTATCTTTGACGAGGCCACTTCAGCACTTGATAATGAGAGTGAAAAAGAGATCACAAAGGCGATAAACAATCTAAGAAGCAAAAAGATCATCTTTGTCATCGCTCACCGTCTAAGTACGGTTGAGAGTGCTGACAAGATCGCGCTTTTGTGCGATGGAAAGATAGTTGATATCGGAAGCGATGAAGAGCTTAGCAAGAGAAATGAAATTTATGCAAAACTTAAAGGCAAAGCCTTAGTTTAAGGCGATTTTTGCTAAGATTTGCACAAATTTTTAGGCATTTTAAAGAGGTTAAAATGAGCTTAAACTACGATACTTTAAAATCTATATTTTTTAAATTCGATCCTGAAACTGCCCATAAAATCGCAGAATTTTTAATGATCGGAGTAAATAAAATTTTTCCAGGATCATTAAGCTTTGTAGCAAATAAGTGCGTGGTCGATGACAATGCGCTAAAACAAAATTTATTCTCAAGCACTTATCACAATCCAGTTGGCATAGCTGGGGGCTTTGATAAAAATGCCACAATGTTTGAAGCACTCACGGCTCTTGGCTTTGGGTATTTAGAATTTGGCACATTTACTCCAAAACCTCAACCTGGCAACAACAAACCAAGACTTTTTAGGCTCATAGACGAAGAGAGCATCCAAAATGCGATGGGCTTTAACAACGATGGTTGCGAGGCTATTAAAAATAGAGTCAAAAAACTTTATCCTTATACTTTACCTATCTGGGCAAATATCGGTAAAAATAAGGTCACACCAAATGAAAATGCGATAAAAGACTATGAAATTTTAGTAAAAGAATTTAGTGAAATTTGCGACACATTTGTCATAAACGTCTCATCGCCAAATACTCCAAATTTAAGAGCTTTGCAAGATAAAAATTTTATAAAAGAGCTTTTTAGTGTCATTTTACCACTTACCAAAAAACCAATCATCTTTAAAATCGCTCCTGATATGAGCCACGAATATGCGATCAAGCTTTGCACCTGCGCGGTAGAAAATGGCGCTAGCGGCGTGCTTGTCTCAAATACAAGCGTTGATTATACACTTTCTCACTCATCAAATTTAAAGGATTTTGGCGGACTAAGCGGCAAAGTGATAACTCAAAAGTCAAAAGATATTTTTAAAGCCGTTGCAGACGAACTTTACGGCAAGACGACGCTTATAGCGTGTGGTGGCATAGATAGCGGTGCAGAGGCATATGAGCGCATAAAAATGGGAGCAAATTTGGTCCAAATTTTTACAAGTTTTATCTTTAAAGGGCCAATGATCGCAAGAGATATAAATTTAGAAATTTTAGAGCTCTTAAAGAGAGATGGCTTTGCTTCTATTAGCGAAGCAGTCGGCATAGATGTTAAAAAATAAAAGGCAAAAGATTGATAAAATTTAATAAAACAAAACTAGAAAACGGACTAGAAATTTATCACGTACCAGTAAATCCTGGCTCAAAAGTGATAAGTGTCGATGTATTTTATAAGGTTGGCTCCAGAAACGAAGTAATGGGCAAAAGCGGCATAGCTCACATGCTAGAGCATCTAAATTTCAAGTCAACCAAAAATTTACGTGCTGGCGAATTTGACGAGATAGTAAAGGGGTTTGGTGGCGTAAATAACGCAAGTACAGGCTTTGACTACACCCACTACTTTATAAAAGCTTCAAATGAAAATTTAGATAAAACGCTTGGTCTTTTTGCTGAGCTTATGAAAAATTTAAGCCTAAAAGACAAAGAATTTCAGCCAGAGCGAGAGGTGGTGCACGAGGAGCGTAGGTGGCGAACAGACAACAACCCTATGGGATACCTCTACTTTAGACTCTACAATCACGCATTTATCTACCATCCATACCACTGGACTCCGATAGGCTTTATAAAAGATATCGAAAACTGGAACATCAACGATATAAAAGAATTTCATGCTACTTTTTATCAGCCAAAAAATGCCATTTTGATGATAAGTGGCGACATTGACAAGGATGAGGCATTTAAGCTAGCTAAGAAAAATTTTGGTGGCATAAAAAACAAAAGAGCCATCCCAAAATCCCACTGTAAAGAACCTGAGCAAGACGGCGCAAGAAGAGCTATCATCTACAAAGATAGCCAAACGCAAATGCTAGCTATCGCTTATAAAATTCCAGACTTTAGGCATGCTGATCAAGTAGGGCTAAATGCGATAAGTGAATATTTAGCCACTGGTAAAAGCTCAGTTTTACAGCAACACCTTGTCGATGAACTCATGCTTGTAAATCAAATTTATGCTTACAATATGAGCTGCGTTGATGAAAATTTATTTATATTTTTAGCAGTTTGCAACCCAGATGTCGAGGCAACTGCGGTTGAGGCTGAAATTTTAAAGATTATAGAGGATATTAAAAGCAAACCTATCGACAAAAACGATGTTTTGCGAGTTAAAAATTTAATCAAAAGCGACTTTATATATTCGTTTGAAAGTGCAAGTAAGGTTGCAAATTTATACGGCTCGTACCTTGCTAGAGGCGACATAAAGCCACTTTATGAACTTGAAAAAAATATCGATAAAATCGATGCAAAACTTTTAAAAGATATAGCAAATAGATATTTTAATGAAAAAACTAGCACGACAATAATTTTAAAAAAGGAATAAATGTGGAAAATTCGCTTCAAGGTGCGATGACAGCACTCATTACGCCATTTAAAAATCAAAAATTAGACGAAGCTGGCTTTGAGAAACTGATAAAAAGACAGATAAAACATGGCATCGATGTAGTCGTACCAGTAGGAACCACTGGCGAGAGCGCAACTCTAACTCATGATGAGCATAGAATTTGTATCGAAATAGCCGTTAATGCATGTAAAGGCACAAACGTTAAAGTGCTTGCTGGTGCTGGTAGTAACGCCACTCACGAGGCTATTGGTATCGCTAAATTTGCTCAAGCTCATGGAGCTGATGGCATCCTTTCAGTTGCGCCTTATTATAACAAACCAACTCAAGAAGGACTTTATGAGCATTACAAGGCCATTGCGAATAGTATTGAAATTCCTGTGCTTCTTTATAATGTTCCAGGTAGAGTTGGCGTGGATATCTTGCCATCTACCGTTTTTAGGCTTTTTAAAGAGTGTAAAAATATCTACGGTATCAAAGAGGCTACAGGCAGTATCGATAGATGCGTAGATCTGCTAGCTCACGAGCCAAATTTAGTAGTCATTAGCGGCGAAGATGCGATCAACTATCCTATCATATCAAATGGGGGTAAAGGCGTTATCTCAGTTACTGCAAACCTCTTGCCAGATCAAATTTCACAGCTTACGCACCTTGCGATGAACGAAGAGTACAAAAAAGCAAAACTAATAAACGATAATCTATATACGATAAATAAAACACTCTTTTGCGAAAGCAACCCGATACCGATCAAAGCAGCGATGTATCTAGCCGGACTCATCGACTCTTTAGAGTATCGCTTACCACTTTGCAAACCAAGTAAAGAGAATTTTAAAAAAATCGAAGAAGTAATAAAAAATCATGAAATAAAGGGATTTTAATGAAGGACACACTAAACGAATTTAAAGGTAAAACGCTAGTTATCAGTGGTGGCACTAGAGGTATCGGTAGAGCCATAGTTGAAGAATTCGCAAAAGCTGGTGTAAATATAGCATTTACCTACAACTCAAACGAAGAGCTTGCAAAAGAACAAGCAAAAGAGCTTGAGACTACTTACAAGATAAAAGCCAGAGCCTACGCGCTAAATATTCTCGAGCCAGAGACTTATAAAGAGCTATTTTTAAAGATAGACGAGGATTTTGATAGGATTGATTTTTTCATCTCAAATGCTATCATCTCAGGTCGCGCAGTAGCTGGCGGATACACTAAATTTATGAAGCTAAAACCAAGAGGCATAAACAATATCTTTACAGCAACAGTAAATGCCTTTGTAGTAGGCACTCAAGAAGCTGCAAAACGCATGGAAAAAGTGGGTGGTGGTAGCATCATTAGCCTAAGCTCAACTGGAAATTTAGTCTATATCGAAAACTATGCAGGTCACGGCACAGCAAAAGCAGCCGTTGAAGCGATGGCAAGATACGCTGCGACCGAGCTTGGAGAGAAAAACATCCGCGTAAACGTCGTAAGTGGTGGCCCTATCGAGACAGACGCACTAAGAGCCTTTACCAACTACGAAGAGGTGCGCGATATGACAGCAAAGCTTAGCCCACTAAACCGCATGGGACAGCCGACTGACCTAGCCGGAGCATGTCTATTTTTATGCTCATCTAAGGCTAGCTGGGTAACTGGACATACATTTATAATAGATGGCGGCACGACTTTTAAATGAGAAGATTAAAAATTTTAAGCATAAAGGCATATTTGTGAGTTTAAATTTACCAAACGCATTAGCATTTTTTAGGATACTACTGGCTCCACTTATGTTTTTTATGCTTGTAAATGCGCCAGGAATTTTTACGCAAATTCACATGAGCTGGATAAACTACTTCGCAGCTCTTATCTTTGTGATCGCCTCGGTAACTGACTTTTTTGACGGCTACATCGCAAGAAGCTGGGATCAAAAGACCAAACTTGGAGCGATCCTTGACCCACTGGCAGACAAGATGCTAATTCTTGCTGCATTTTTAGGGCTCATGATGCTTGAAAGGGCTAGTGCTTGGGCTGTTTATCTCATCTTGGTGAGGGAATTTTTCATAACTGGCTTTCGTGTCGTGATGGCAAGTGATGGCGTCGAAGTCGCTGCATCAATGGCTGGCAAGGTAAAGACAGTTTCACAGATGTTTGCGATTGGATTTTTACTGATGAGCTGGCCTGGTGGCGAACTTTTGCTCTGGATAGCTGTTGCGCTTACACTTTATTCTGGGTTTGAGTACATTTTTGCCTATGTAAAGGCGATGAAAAAGAGTTAAAATTTCTTTCACTCGTAAGACCAAAAGTTTTTACTTGCAAATTCTTATATAAAATAATCAAATCTTCATTTTCAAAATAAGTAAAATCAAGTTAAAAATTTCTCCTAGCTAAAAGAAATTTTTAGATAAATGCCGTTTGAGAGTAAATTTATAAATTTTGGCTAAAATCTCATCAATTTTTCAAAAAAGGTAAGTTTTGAAAGGTATTCTCTTCACGCTAGTCCTACTTTGTCTTGGGCTTTATGCATATTCGTTTTATTTTTTAGTGACTGTTTTAGCCATTAGTTTTCTTATATTTTTTCACGAGCTTGGCCACTTTTTGGCAGCAAGATCGCTAGGCGTCAAAGTAAATACCTTTAGTATCGGCTTTGGCGAGAAAATTTATACCAAAAATGTTGACGGCACCGACTACTGTCTAAGTGCGATCCCGCTTGGTGGATACGTACAGCTAAAAGGTCAAGACGACACCGACCCAAAAGCCAGAAACTACGACCGTGATAGCTACAACGTGCTAAGCCCTATAAAGCGAATTTACATCCTCTTTGCAGGGCCTTTTTTTAACTTTATCTTGGCATTTTTTATATACATTTTGCTTGGATTTATCGGAATTGAAAAACAAGCACCAAGTATTGGCTACATAGTTAAAGGCTCGGCTGCTGAGAGTGCTGGACTAGTTAAAAACGATAAAATTTTAGAGATAAATGGCGTAAAAATAACCGAGTGGGATGAGATCAGCAAAAATGTAAAACTCGAGCCTAGTACTATTTTGATAGATAGAAACGGCTCAATTTTAAGCATAAATTTAACACCAAAGATAGGTGAAACGATAAATATATTTAATGAAAAGATCCAGCACCCACTAATCGGCATTAGGTCAAACGGCGAAGTGATAAAAATTTATCACACAGGCTTTAGTAGCCTAAAATTTGCTTATGATGAAACTCTAAAGGCTTCAATGCTCATCTTTAAAAGTCTTGAAAAGCTAATCATTGGAGACATATCACCAAAAGAGGTTAGCGGTATCCTACAAATCACTGATATAACCTCAAAAGCCGCAAAGATCGGCATCAGCGTACTCCTAACCATCATGGCATTCATCTCTGCAAATTTAGGTGTATTTAATCTACTCCCTATCCCTGCACTTGATGGTGGCCACATACTTTTTAACTTATATGAGCTGATTTTTAGACGCGAGGTAAATGAGCGAGTGCTCATCATGCTCACCTACTGCGGTTGGGCACTACTGCTTGGCATAATGGTACTTGCGACTTTTAATGACATTATGAGATTAAGCGGAGGTTTATGATGATAGTTTTAAAAGATCTACTTAAAAAGATAGAAAATTTAAGCAAAGACGTGACACTAATCGCTGTTAGCAAAAATGTCACAAGTGCCGAAGTAAGAGAGCTTTACGCACAAGGGCAAAGAAATTTTGGCGAAAACAGAGTCCAAGAGCTATCTAAAAAAGAGCTAGAACTGCAAAATTTTACTGATATAAAATGGCATATGATCGGCCGCTTGCAAAATAACAAAATAAATCAAATGATAAGTTTAAAGCCAACACTTTGGCAAAGTTGCGATAGCTTTGAAAGGGCCGTAGAGGTCGATAAAAGACTCAGCTACAAGCTCGATACCTTGCTTCAAATAAACTCGGCTGATGAAGATACAAAGCAAGGTGTAAGCGTAGCAAATGCGGCAGAAATTTATGAGCGTATCCAAAACGAGTGCAAAAATATCAATCTAAAAGGTGTGATGAGTATCGGAGCGCATGTGGATGAGCCAAAAGAGATTCAAAAAAGCTTTGAACTAACTTATAAAATTTTTGAGAGCCTAAAGCCAAAAGGTGCAGCTATATGCTCGATGGGTATGAGTAGTGACTTCGAGCTAGCGATAAAATGCGGCTCAAATATGATCCGCCTTGGCACTATGCTTTATCTATAAATTTATCGCTTTTGCATGCCCCTACTGCTAACGAAATAAATTACTGCTGGAGCTATGTAAATTTCTACCCAAAGAGACTTGAGAAAAATTAAAATTTAATATTTAGCATCAGCCAAAACTAGAGCAAAAAGTACTTTTACGCCAGCTTTTTCTAGAGTATTTCTAGCCTCAAGTATCGTAGTGCCAGTAGTTACGATATCATCTACTAAAATAACTGGAGCAGTGATCTTTTTTAGGATTTTAAAATTTCTTGGGTTATTTTGTCTAAATTGCAAATCCCTACCACTATAACTGGTCTTGCTGGTTGCATGCAGTGCGTGAAATATAGGCTTTAGATTTTTAGCCCTTAGTGCATTTGCCAAAATAGCCGTGTGTGAGTAGCCAAAATGAACTCTATCATCTATAGGAAGAGCATAGACTTGCTCCGAAAAGCTAAAACTTTTGGCAAATTTCTTAAATGCAAATTTGGCTAAGTTTTTATATATAAAATATCCGTGCATTTGATGCTTGGAGTGGATAAGTTCTTTTATTTCAGAGTAGCCGTAAAAGCTGTAAATTTTAAAGCCCTCTAGTTCTCTTACTATTGGGCTTGGTTCGCTTAAAATTTGTGAGCAAATTTTACAAAATGTATTTAGCGTAAAGCTCTTGCAAAATGCACAAAACATTAGCTATTTAAAATAGCAATTGCTGTGCGTTTGACTGCATCGTTTATAATATCAGTTAAAAATGGCTTAAATGCTCCGCCTGTACGAATCAACTCAAATTTGGTTTGATTATTTGAAATATTTTTAACGATACTTTGATCGCCTTTTTGGATCTTAAGTGTAATCTTAATATTACCTTTTGTATTATCAGTGCCGTATCCGCTCATATTTGCTTCAAACTCGTTGATAAAAATTTCAACCACAACTCCACCCATGCCATTTACATTTGCACCGCGCGCCATAAGCTCTTTTTTGAGCGAATCGCTAAAATAAGTAGCAAGATCGTTTTGAAGCACGACATATTCTTTTACAGTGCCTTTACTATCAGTGATCGTAGCAATGGTACTTTTGTTTTTGCGGTTGTCATGCACCGCACTTATATAGGCCTCAAAGCCGCTATTTTGATGGCTAGCAGCAGCCTTATATGGATCAAATGCGACAACACTTTGACTTGGTGCACAACCAGTTAAAAACAAAACAAAAAGTCCAAAAATAGCTAAAAATTTAAATTTATTCATCGTTTTTCCTTTTAAAGTTTAGTGATCTCATCGGCTACTTTTATCGCAGCTTGCTTAACTAAAAGTGCGATAAAAAAGTCAAACTGACTAGACTCTGAAGCCTCTAGCTTCTCCACATGGTGCCTAGTCGAGATAGGTAACGTTTTTTTGAAATTTATATTTGAAAGCACAAGAAGACCATTTAGATGACCATTTAAAATTTCTGAAGCTCCTGAGTAACTTCCTCTAAGCTCGTCAAATCTAAAATCAAGTCTATATGTATATGGCGATGTTTGTGTATCAACAACAACGATTCCGCGAGAATTTAACTCACGCTGTAAAAACATGTAAAAAAGCACTTCAAGGCGTGGGTTTGAGTTAAAAACTGCGGTATTTCCTTCAACGCCCGTGTAATATATCGATCTTGCACTACTTCTAGCATCGACAATCCTGTGAAAATAAACTTTTTTTAGCCCAACATTAGTATCGATCATATTTTTTTCCAAGCAGCAGTTTATTGCTACATCACTTTTATATTTGACACCATTTATAAAAAGACCATCACCCCTGCCTTTACAAGCACTACAATCAGCCGGTATCCTCATAACCTCTTCAAAGTACATCTTATCTTCACTATTTATGCTCGCACTTTGCACACCGTCTATACCCTCACATGAGAGGCAAAGGCTGGCTTTAGCCATACAGCCCGTCATAAAAATAGCCATAAGTACCGTTAGTAGTGTTGTTTTTAGCATTTCACTTCCTTTTGCTCGTTTTGTTTTTTACGAAGATTTTTCACACTCTCTCCTGCTATACCGTAATTATTAGTGTCTATCTCTTCAATGATAACAACAGTATTTTGAGCATTTCTTCCTAAAATTTCGCTTATTAGTTTAGTGACTCCGCTTATCATCTTCTCTTTTTGCTCTACACTCGGACTATCGCCCTCTTTTGTCACACAAATTTTCACAAACGGCATAGCGCTCCTTTTTACAAATTTAGCATTTGGGATTTAATCAAAACCTATCCACCAAAATAATATCCTTGCTGCGGCAGTATCGCAAAGTCAGACGAGGCCTGGGTAAAATTTACGACGGGAGTTACCATGGTAGGTAATGACCGAGTAAATTTTAGACACAACAAAGTATGACAAAGCGAGACAACGCATTAGTCTATTTTTAAGACAGATAAAAACGCCTCCTGCGGCAAATTCACCTTTCCTATCGCCTTCATCCGCTTTTTACCCTCTTTTTGTTTTTCGAGCAACTTTCTCTTACGCGTGATATCGCCGCCGTAGCACTTAGCGGTGACGTTTTTTCCCATTGATTTTACGGTTTCTCTAGCAATGATTTTGTTGCCAATGCTCGCTTGTATCGCCACTTCAAAAAGCTGGCGTGGCACGATCTCTTTCATCGCCTTTACAAAGTCCCTACCCTTTGTCTGCGCCTTACTCTCAGGCACGATGATAGAGAGTGCATCAACAGTCTCGCCAGCTACTTTGACGTCAAGCTTTACTAGATCGCCCACGCGGTAGTCACTAGGCTCATAATCAAAACTTGCGTAGCCTTTTGTGCTTGACTTTAGCTTGTCGTAAAAGTCCATCACGATCTCGTTCATCGGTATATCATATTCAAGCAAAACACGATCAGTCGTGATGTAGTCCATCTTTGTTTGTATGCCACGGCGATTGTTTAAGAGCGTGATGATGTTGCCCAAAAACTCGCTTGGCGTGATGATAGTCGCTTTCACATATGGCTCAAGGATTGAGTCTATTTTATTTACTGGTGGCAGCTGGCTTGGGTTTTGAATCTTTAAATTTAGCCCATCTGTTTGAATGACTTCGTAAGTCACAGTTGGCGCTGTGGCGATGAGATCAAGGTCAAACTCACGCTCCAGCCTCTCTTTAACTACCTCCATATGAAGAAGACCTAAAAAGCCAACCCTAAAGCCAAATCCAAGTGCGACCGAAGTCTCTGGTTCGTAGCTTATAGAGCTGTCATTTAGCTTTAGTTTATCCAGCGCATCACGTAGATCTTCAAATTTATCAGTTTCAATAGGATAAAGTCCCGCAAATACAAACGGTTTAGCCCTCTCAAAGCCGCCAACTGGCTCTTTTAGGGGATTTCTTGACTGCGTTATCGTATCACCAACCTGCACGTCACTAACGTTTTTAAGTCCTAAAACCACGATACCGACTTCGCCAGCGCTAAGCGTTTTGGTCTTGATCGGTGCGATAGGATTTGGATACATTAGGTCAAGCACAATATGTTTTTTACCTGTGCCCATAACTAAAATTTCATTATTTTTTGAAATTTCACCATCATAAACACGCACAAGTGCAAGCGCACCAAGGTAGTTGTCAAACCAGCTATCGTAAATAAGCGCCTTTGTAGGCTTGCTTACGTCGCCATTTGGTGCAGGGATCCTCGTGATGATCGCCTCAAGTAGCTCTTTTATGCCAACGCCTGTTTTTGCGCTCACTTCGACCGCTCCTGAGCAGTCAAGGCCGATGATGTGCTCGATCTCGTCTTTTACCCTAGCAGGGTCAGCCGCCGGCAGATCGATCTTGTTGATGACTGGTATGATCTCTAGGTTGTTTTCAAGTGCGATATAGACGTTTGCGATGGTTTGTGCCTCTACGCCCTGGCTAGCATCCACGACAAGCAGCGCGCCCTCGCAACTAGCCAAAGAGCGGCTCACCTCGTAGCTAAAATCAACGTGTCCTGGGGTGTCTATCAAATTTAGAACAAAATTTTGCCCATTTAGTGCGTAGTTTAGGCGGACAGACTGAGCTTTGATCGTGATGCCACGCTCTTTTTCTATATCCATCGTGTCCATGATCTGCGAGCTCATCTCACGGTCACTTACGGCGCCACACTCCTGAATGAGACGATCAGCAAGTGTACTTTTGCCATGGTCGATGTGAGCGATGATGCTAAAATTTCTAATATTTTTCATTTACTCTTTTACTTTTTTGTTAAATTTTTGGCTTTTATTTTGCCTAAAATTGATTTAAAATTTGCATAAGAAAAGCGATGTTAATGCTTGTGACCAAAGTGTTTGTGCTCATCTTTGCTCTTTAGCTCACAGATGAGATCATCTTTATGCCCGTGGCCGCTACCCTCAAACTGAAGCGTGACATGACCAATGCCAACATGAGATAGCTCGTGTTCGATCTGCTTTATCATCTTTGATATCTCACCCACGCTTAGCTCATCATCCACCACCACATGAGCAATGAGTGCATTTGAACCGGCACTTATCGCCCAAATATGCAGATCATGCACCTGTCTAACGCCATCTACGCCCTTTATAATATCTAAAATTTCATCCGTATTAAGCTCGAGCGGCACGGCTTCGATAAGGATATTAAAGCTATCCTTTAGCAAGCCAAAGCCACTTTTTATGATAAGTATCGAAACAAATATACTTGCAATACTATCAGCCTGCGTAAGGCCAAATTTCATGATGACTAGTGCTGCAATGATCGCTCCAACCGAACCAAGCGTATCACCAAGGACGTGAAGATAAGCTCCTTTTATATTCAAATTCTCTTTTATATCGCCACTTTTATGCATATAAATAGCTACGATCAAATTTATAATAAGCCCCAAAATACTAATAACAAGCATCGTTTCGGCTTCGATCTGCGGCTCGCTAAAAAATCTCACAAACGCTTCAATTATCACAAAAATACCTAGAGCAACAAGAGCCGAGGCATTTACAAAAGCAGCGATGATCTCAACTCTTTTATAGCCAAAGGTCTTTTTTAAATTTGCCTTTTTTTCTGAAATTTCAAACGCCAAGAGCGACAAAAATAGTGCAGCTGCGTCTGAGAGCATGTGAAATGCGTCGCCGATGAGCGCCAGAGAGTTTGATAGGAAGCCAAAGATAGCCTCGACCACCATAAACGCAAAAATAAGTAAAAACGAATTTCTAAGAACGCTCTTGTTGTGCATTATTGTCCTTTTTTTTGGGCGTCGATCCTCTTACCGATATCTTTTAAATTTGAAAATTCCTCGATAAGTTTTGGTGAGTCGTCAAGACTGATGACAAAATTCCAGGCATAAGTCATCACAGAGTAGATATGGCCAGCATTTGTCTGCTGCGAGCTTAACACTATTATCGCTACCAAAAAGAGCAGCGAAGCGCTAATGCCGATGATAAAATAGCTCATCGCCTCCCTGTTTGAGATCGCTATGCGAAATTTAGAAACGACGCCATAGTGCCTATCTAGCGTGCTTTTGTTAAAAACGCCTATAACTTTCGCCTCTTTTTCTAATCGGTCATTTAAGCGAAGATAAAGATTATCATTTTTCTTAACATATCTTGGCAAAAATATAAGAAAAAAGACCATCACTCCAAAACACGCCACAGCCACCTTTGGCTCGACAAAGATGAGCATAAATGCTGAGCCAATGATAGAAACAACAGAGGTAAAAAACATCGGAAAGTGCGTCTCAAAGAAATTTACAAACTCTCGCGAGAGCGCTACTCTGGCGATGATGGCGGAGTCGTCTTTGGCGTTTTGCTTTTCATTCATGATGACATTTACAGCAAGCTTTGCATAGATACTTGCAAAAACTTGCGTATCCACGCGGCGCCTAATGGCTCCTACAAGCCACGCTATGAGCACAAAAAGTGCGTAAATGAGAGCATTTAACGTATTTCCTTGCATAATTGCGTTGATCGCAAAGCCTGCAAATATCGGATAAGCTAGAAAAAGCCCGTTCTCAGCTAGCACAAAGGCAAAGGTCAAAATGAGCTTTTTGTTATGCTCGGTCGCTATGCTCTTTAGCGTTTTAAAGGCGTTATTTTGCAAATTTACTCCTAAAAATTTTGCGAATTTTAGCTCAAATTTATAAATTTTGAAAAATTTTTATTGTAACTCTTGACATTACAACAAAAAATAAATATACTTCGCTCATCGGTTGTAAATAAAAATATTACAACACAAAAACAAGGAGAACAAAATGAAAAATTATCAGGTTGCAAAGATCACAAACGAGCCAAGAGTTGAGCTAAAAGAGGCTTTAAATTTAACTGGCTGTGAGGTATCTATAAACGAACTTCCAGCCAATGTGGGCGTGCCATTTGTCCATGCGCACAAACAAAACGAGGAACTTTACATTATCTTAGATGGTGATGGTGAGCTTTTTATCGACGGTGAAATGCTAAAAGTAAGCAAAGGAGACACACTACGCATAGACCCAGAAGGCAAAAGGTGCTTTAGAGCTGGCAAAAGTGGTATAAAAATGATGTGTATCCAAAGCAAAAAAGGTAGCCTAGAACAATACACTATGAGCGATGGTGTGATGGTTACAGACATCAAGCCAAGCTGGCTATAATCTCAAAAACGTTGTTGCCTAGTAGTCAAAAAACAAAAATTTAAAGGAGAAATGATGAAAATAGCAATCATAGGTGCAAATGGTAAAAGTGGTACAAATTTGGTGAACGAGGCTTTAAAACAAGGCTACGATGTCACAGCGATAGTTAGAAACAAAGAGTATAAAAATGACAACGTTAAAGTCATATATAAAGATATTTTTGATCTAGCTAAGTCCGATCTAGCAGGCTTTGATGCAGTTATCAGTGCATTTGCCGCTTGGACACCAGAGACCTTCCCACTCCACAAAAAGGTTGCTGCTCATCTTGCAAATTTGCTAGAGGGTATCGGCACAAGACTACTTGTAGTTGGTGGCGCTGGTACATTATTTGTAGATGATAAGGGCACAATGGTGATGGATACGCCAGACTTCCCAGCTGCATATATGGGTGTGGCAAAGGCGACTGCAGAGTCTTATTTTGAGCTAAAAGGCAAGAGTGATTTGCTTTGGACATATGTAAGTCCAGCAGGTGACTACGACGCAAATGGTGCTCGTACTGGTAAATACGTGCTTGGTGGAGATAATCTCATCTTAAACTCAAAAAATGAGAGTTATATAAGCTATGCAGACCTTGCGCTTGCGATCATAGACGAGCTAAAAAACAAAAAATTTATACAAAAACGCTTCACAGGAGTTAGTGAGCGAGCATAAAATTATAGTTTTGACATAGCTGGCAAAAAAGCCGGCTTGTCAAATCTAAACTAAAAAACTGCTTTTAGTAAAAATTTAAAGTATAATCAGAGAAAATTTCAAGGACGATTGTGCAAGTAGGGATTAAGTTTTCAACCGCGGTTCATGTAGTTTTAGCAGCTTGTTTTTTTAAAGACGAAAAAGTCACGAGCGAATTTATAGCAGGTAGTATAAACACAAATCCTGTCATAGTTAGGCGTCTGCTTGGCACTCTAAAGGCTGCGGGACTTGTGAATGTCGTAGCTGGAGTTGGTGGTGTGAGTCTTGCGAAAGAGCCAAAAGATATAACCCTCCTTCAAATTTTTAACGCAGTAAATGATAAAGAAAAACTTTTCAAGATCCACTCTGACTCACCTAAAGCCTGCCCACTTGGTGGCAAGATCGAGGGACTTTTAACCGGTCACTTCCTAAAAGCACAAGAAGCTTTAGAAGATAGTTTAAGAAGCATTACTTTACAAGATCTATTAGATGAACTTATTAATTAAAAGCAGGTAAACTAAGTTATAGAATTTAAAAAGCAGGCAGATATATAAAAAACCAATCTATTTTATTAGTTAGAAGCACCATACACTCCTAACTATTTTTATATACTTTATGTAAGAATTTTTATAAATTTCTAGCTTTTATTACTCTTTACTCTTCTCTTTTTTAGCTTTACTCTTTTTCTCTGTTTTATCTTTTAGGCTTTCTTTCTTATCTTTTATCTCTTTTATACTATCATCTTTAGCACTATCTTTTTTCTCTTTTACTTCATCACTCTTTTTACTTGCTTTTTCTTTTATCTCATCTTTTTTAGATTTTATTTTTGATTTTGTGTCATCTATCTTTGTAGTACCTGATACTGATATATCTGATTTTAAATTTTCAAATGTCTTATCACCTATACCATTTACATTTTTTATGTCTTCTATTGAGTTAAATTTATTTGCTTTTCTATACTCTATTATTGCATCTGCCTTTGAAGATCCTATACCATCTAAACTCATTAACTCTTCTTTTGTAGCTGTGTTTAAATTTATGGCTGCTAGTAATGTAGAAGCTGCTACTAATAGTGAGAATACAATCTTTTTCATTTTTGTCCTTTTTGGGTAAATTTGGGTTTGGAGTCTATCATATTTGGTGTTTTTAGTCAACACTCGTATAAAAGCATAAACTAAAAGATATTTATAAATGTAAAGATAAAAAGTCTAATTATTTAAAAATATAAATAAATATAAGATTTGATATTTTGTTATAAATTAAGAAATAATATTTTAAAAGATAATTGTTTAGATAAAGAATATTAAAAATTAACAAAGCCCGCAACGACCTACTTTTCCAACATCCCAGTAAGGGAGAGTATCATCAGCCAGGACGAGCTTAGCTTCTTGGTTCGAGATGGAGCAAGGCGTTTCCTCGTCTGTATAGTCACGGGCAGTGTTAAATAAAAGATATATTAGATAAATCTCTTATTTAACACTACTTGATAAAGTTAAAAGTCATAAACAAAGTTTTATAAAAACATATCTTATTAAGTTTTTATCCTTAACAAGGAAGTGATGCTTATTAAAAGATAAGCAGACGAGCTATTAGTACTGGTCAGCTAAAGGACTTTCATCCATTACACACCCAGCCTATCAAACACATAGTCTATATGAGCTCTTAAAAGAAGATTCATCTTGGAGTTGGCTTCCTGCTTAGATGCTTTCAGCAGTTATCACATCCCAACATAGCTACCGAGCGGTGCTCTTGGCAGAACAACTCGTACACCAGTGGTTGGTTCGACCCGGTCCTCTCGTACTAGGGTCAACTCTCCTCAATCTTCTTGCGCCCACGGCAGATAGGGACCGAACTGTCTCACGACGTTCTGAACCCAGCTCGCGTACCGCTTTAAATGGCGAACAGCCATACCCTTGGGACCTGCTCCAGCCCCAGGATGCGATGAGCCGACATCGAGGTGCCAAACCTCCCCGTCGATGTGAGCTCTTGGGGGAGATCAGCCTGTTATCCCCGGGGTACCTTTTATCCTTTGAGCGATGGCCCTTCCACACAGAACCACCGGATCACTAAGACCGACTTTCGTCTCTGCTTGACGTGTATGTCTCGCAGTTAAGCTGGCTTATGCCTTTATACTCTACGAACGATTTCCAACCGTTCTGAGCCAACCTTTGTAAGCCTCCGTTACATTTTGGGAGGCGACCGCCCCAGTCAAACTACCCACCAGACATTGTCCTACTTGAGGATAACTCAAGCTAGTTAGCTATCAGAATAAAAAAGAGTGGTATCTCAACAACGGCTCACCATAAACTGGCGTCTATGGATCAAAGCCTCCCACCTATCCTGCACATTTTTATCCCAATAGCAGTGTCAAGCTGTAGTAAAGGTCCACGGGGTCTTTCCGTCTTGCCGCGGGTAGGAGGAATTTTCACCTCCACTACAATTTCACTGGATCCCTCTTCGAGACAGCTCCCATCTCGTTACGCCATTCATGCAGGTCGATATTTAATCGACAAGGAATTTCGCTACCTTAGGACCGTTATAGTTACGGCCGCCGTTTACTCGGGCTTCGATCAAACGCTTCGCAGAGCTAACGTCATCAATTAACCTTCGAGCACCGGGCAGGCGTCACACCCTATACATCCTCTTACGAGTTAGCAGAGTGCTGTGTTTTTGGTAAACAGTCGGGAGGGACTCTTTGTTGTAACCTTCAATGCTTACGGAGTAAATCCTTCACAAAGTTAGGCACACCTTATACCGAAGATACGGTGCTATTTTGCAGAGTTCCTTGAAGAGAGTTCTTCCACGCGCCTTAGAATACTCATCCCACCCACCTGTGTCGGTTTACGGTACGGGCAACTATAACTAAACTTAGAAACTTTTCTTGGCTCGACAGTATCAGCAATTCGCTATCCATTCCGAAGAACTTCAAACGCCTGTGGGGTCTCGGCTTAAAAAGATCCGGATTTGCCTGGATCTTAACCTACACCTTTCGACTAGCACTACCATCCGCTAGCTTGCTTAACTCTAAGCGTCCTTCCATCGCACATTATAGTTGGCATTGGAATATTAACCAATTTTCCATCGCATACCCCTTTCGGACTTTGCTTAGGACCCGGCTAACCCTACGATGACGAGCATCGCGTAGGAAACCTTGGGTTTACGGCGTTGGGGATTCTCACCCCAATTATCGCTACTCATGCCTGCATGCTCACTTGTATTCGCTCCAGCACTCCTTACCGGTATACCTTCGACGCAAATACAACGCTCTCCTACCACTTAGTAAAACTAAGTCTAAAGCTTCGGTACTCATTTTAGCCCCGTTATATTTTCCGCGCAGAATCACTAGACCAGTGAGCTATTACGCTTTCTTTAAAGGATGGCTGCTTCTAAGCCAACCTCCTGGTTGTTTAAGTAACTCCACATCGTTTTCCACTTAAATGAGATTTAGGGACCTTAGCTGTTAGTCTGGGTTGTTCCCCTCTCGACGACGGATTTTATCACTCGCCGCCTGACTGCCATGATTACACACTAGGTATTCGGAGTTTGATAGGGTTTGGTACATTGGTGTATGCCCTAGCCCATTCAGTGCTCTACCCCCTAGTGTTACTACATGACGCTATACCTAAATATATTTCGGAGAGAACCAGCTATCACGATGTTTGATTGGCCTTTCACCCCTATCCACAAGTCATCCCATAGCTTTTCAACGCTAGCGGGTTCGGTCCTCCACCGGCTCTTACACCGGTTTCAACCTGCTCATGGATAGATCACATCGTTTCGGGTCTGCAACGTCTGACTAAACGCCCTATTAAGACTCGCTTTCGCTATGGCTCCGTGTTTCCTTAACCTTGCCAGACATCACAACTCGCAGGCTCATTATGCAAAAGGCAGTCCATCACCCTGATAAATCATAGGGCTCTGAATGATTGTAAGCAAATGGTTTCAGGTTCTATTTCACTCTGATCACCTCAGTTCTTTTCACCTTTCCCTCACGGTACTTGTGCACTATCGGTCTAGTAGTAGTATTTAGGGTTGGATAGTGGTCTACCCAGCTTCAGACAGAATATCACGTGTTCCGCCCTACTCAGGATACTGCTAAGTAAAACAAAGCTTTCATATACGGGAGTATCACCCTCTACGCTTAATCTTTCCAGATTATTCTATTAGCTAAGTTTAGTCTATATTGCAGTCCTACAACCCCGTTAGTAAACTAACGGTTTGCCCTCTTACGCGTTCGCTCGCCGCTACTAGCGTAATCTCTTTTGATTTCTTTTCCTGAGGGTACTAAGATGTTTCAATTCCCCTCGTTCGCTCCGTTATACGGTAACTAATATCTCTATTAGTTGGGTTGCCCCATTCAGAAATTCCCGGATCAAAGCCCCTTGACGGCTCCCCGAGACTTATCGCAGCCTGGCACGTCTTTCATCGCCTCTACTAGCCAAGGCATCCACCACTTGCTCTTTGTAGCTTACCTTTTCTATATTAGATTATTCTAATTCGCATCACTTCCTTGTTAAAGATAACTTTAATGTTATTACATTTAAATTCTAGCTCTCAAGACGGAAAGCATTGACTACTATTTAGATAAGTTTTAAATCCTAATTAGATTGTGATGTCAAACTTTTGCATTAAATGCAAAGAGAATAGAAATTTAAATCTTTAACAAGTCCTGTAAAATTGTTTTTAAAACTTGCTTGTGACTATTAACAATATTAATTAAAAGAACATTTAGACAAAAGTCTAATTAGAAAGTTTAAATTTTTAAGCTCTCTAATTAGACTTAATATAGTTAAACTATTTTATGGTGGAGAATAGCGGGATCGAACCGCTGACCTCCTGCGTGCAAAGCAGGCGCTCTCCCAGCTGAGCTAATTCCCCAATTAAATTCTCTGGTGGGCCTAACAAGACTTGAACTTGTGACCTCACCCTTATCAGGGGTGCACTCTAACCAGCTGAGCTATAGGCCCCTATAGGTCTATCAATCTTTCAAAACTAAACAAGGATGATTGAGAATATCTTTCTTATAGATATCTTGTGAGAGAATATCTATATGTACTCTAGAAAGGAGGTGATCCAACCGCAGGTTCTCCTACGGTTACCTTGTTACGACTTCACCCCAGTCGCTGATTCCACTGTGGACGGTAACTAATCTAGTATTCCGGCTTCGAGTGAAATCAACTCCCATGGTGTGACGGGCGGTGAGTACAAGACCCGGGAACGTATTCACCGTAGCATGGCTGATCTACGATTACTAGCGATTCCGGCTTCATGGAGTCGAGTTGCAGACTCCAATCCGAACTGGGACATATTTTATAGATTTGCTCCATCTCGCGATATTGCTTCTCATTGTATATGCCATTGTAGCACGTGTGTCGCCCCGGACATAAGGGCCATGATGACTTGACGTCGTCCACACCTTCCTCCTCCTTACGAAGGCAGTCTCATTAGAGTGCTCAGCCGAACTGTTAGCAACTAATGACGTGGGTTGCGCTCGTTGCGGGACTTAACCCAACATCTCACGACACGAGCTGACGACAGCCGTGCAGCACCTGTCTTAACATTTCTGCAAGCAGACACTCTTCTATCTCTAGATGATTTGTTAGATATCAAGTCCGGGTAAGGTTCTTCGCGTATCTTCGAATTAAACCACATGCTCCACCGCTTGTGCGGGTCCCCGTCTATTCCTTTGAGTTTTAATCTTGCGACCGTACTCCCCAGGCGGTATACTTAATCCGTTAGGTGCATTACTGCCAAGACTAGCTTAGCAACAACTAGTATACATCGTTTAGGGCGTGGACTACCAGGGTATCTAATCCTGTTTGCTCCCCACGCTTTCACGCATTAGCGTCAGTTGAGTTCCAGCAGATCGCCTTCGCAATGGGTATTCCTGGTGATCTCTACGGATTTTACCCCTACACCACCAATTCCATCTGCCTCTCCCTCACTCTAGATTATCAGTTTCCCAAGCAGTTCTATGGTTAAGCCATAGGATTTCACAAGAGACTTGATAATCCGCCTACGCGTCCTTTACGCCCAGTGATTCCGAGTAACGCTTGCACCCTCCGTATTACCGCGGCTGCTGGCACGGAGTTAGCCGGTGCTTATTCGTTAGGTACCGTCATTATTCTTCCCTAACAAAAGGAGTTTACGCTCCGAAAAGTGTCATCCTCCACGCGGCGTTGCTGCTTCAGGGTTTCCCCCATTGAGCAATATTCCCTACTGCTGCCTCCCGTAGGAGTCTGGACCGTGTCTCAGTTCCAGTGTGACTGATCATCCTCTCAGACCAGTTATGCGTCATAGCCTTGGTGAGCCATTACCTCACCAACTAGCTGATACAATATAGCCTCATCCTACACCGAAAAACTTTCCCTATCTAACTTATGTAAGACAGGAGTATAGAGTATTAGCAGCCGTTTCCAACTGTTGTCCTCTAGTGTAGGGCAGATTAGCTATACATTACTCACCCGTGCGCCACTAACTCATAAGAGCAAGCTCTTACTTGTCCGTTCGACTTGCATGTATTAGGCACGCCGCCAGCGTTCACTCTGAGCCAGGATCAAACTCTCCATATTAATTACCTAGCAAAATTTATTTTGATAGGATTTTATTATGAAGTTTTTAATCAAAAAAACTTTTAGTTTTATTTATTAGTTTGTCTAATCTATTATAAATTATAAAATAATAGACTGGCTCAATCGATCACTTGTTTAGATTTCAAAGATTGACTAATAGTTTAACAATTGTAAGTTAAAAGAACTTTCTGCTCTGCGTTTTGCAAAACAGAAAGTGAAGTATATAGAAGTGATGCTTAAATACAGATAAAAATCAGGCTAATTTTTAAAAACCCATAAAGAAATTTTGAAGTCCAACTTTTCCATTAAATATAATATCTTTTTTATTTGGATCATATTTAAATTCGCTTATTACTTTTTTATCCTCTTCTTTAAAATATCCAGCAGATATCAAAGTAGGCTCAACAAAAGCTACTTCTGGTACTAATGTATCAAAAAAATTCGTCAGACTTTCATCGACACTTATTTTTCCACCAAGAGATAATTTATCAAAAATTTCTGACTGATTTGTTCCCTTTTTAAAGCCATTTACTGCTGCATCCAAATTTAGCTTTAAAGCCTTATCTCCTTTTTTAAAGCTTAATGTATCTATTTTTATACTTGGATTCTTTTCTAAGATTTGATCTATTATCTCATCAAAATTTAATCCAGCTAAAACATTATAATTTTCTTCATTATTTAAATTATTAAGCTTGTCTAATACATTATTTAATGCAGGCACATTGATATTTGCGATTTTGCTATCAAAGACAAAATCTGTATATTTTACTTTATCAACTGCTACTATACCTATTTTTATAACATCGTCTGATCTTCCAAGATCATTTGAGATTTCAAATTTTGAGTCATACTTAAAGTCATCTATCAAAATATTACTTACATCATTAGATGCGAAAGACACCCTTTTAAATTTAACTTTTGCTAGATAAGGTACAAGCTGACTCTCTAAAATTTTTGAAATCTTAACTGGCTCTTTATAACTTGAGTCAACATAAAATCCTTCGATATTTAGATCAACTTTGTTGTACTCACTAAAATCTTTCAAAACAATCTTGTCTGCTTCAACCTTTAAGCTGTTTATACTATCTTTTGAATCAAGCGTCATACCAATCTTTATATCTTTTGTATTAACGGCGGTTTTTTGCTTATCATTAAATTCAATATTGCTAAATTTAATATCCACATCTTTATCGCCAGTTAAGCTAACTTTTGTTTTAGTTGTTGCAATAACATTTGAACCCATAAATGTTGCGATAATGTTTTTAATCATATCGTTTTGAATAGAAATTTTTGAGTCTATTTCAAAGCCATCTATAAAAGCAAGCGCTGTATGAGAAATTTCATTTTCTACTTTAAAAACCAAATCCTCATTTACATTTTTACCAAATATATTTTCCAAAAGATCTTTTGAAACACTAAAATCAAATGATCCTTTTGAGCCAAAAAAACCTTTTTTGTAATTGTTATTAGAAATTTTAAAGCCCTTAATATTATTTAGATCATTCACTATCCTTTGATAGTTTTTCTCCACCTCATTTGAAGCAAAATAAACCGCTCCAATGACTACCACGATAACTACGATTAAAGCAGATATCACCTTTTTCATGCTTTTCTCCTTTTTGTAATATGTTGTAAAAAAAACCAAATTCCAAGCAACAAACAAACCATGGCAAGAGGCATAATATATCCATGCTCGCCAAGATAGTCGCTTGCACCTACAAAATAATCACCCGCTTTAAAGCTGGCAAATCCGATAATGACCGCCCAAAGCACTGACGAGATCGAATTTATAATGCTAAATTTATAAAATGAATACTTCGTAAGTCCAAGCGCGATAGGAACCAAAGTTTTGACGCCGTAGATAAATTTCTTGATAAATATTATCTTATCGCCGTGTTTCTTGGCCAAAATTCCTGCATAAGCAAGCTTTCTTTTATGATTTTTGATATAAGGCATAAGTGAGTTTTTATTAAATCTTGCGACATAAAAAATTAGCGTGTCGCCGATTGTATTTGCCACAGCAGCGACAATTATACTAAGAGTGATATCCATCTTGCCAGTAAAACTTAAAATTCCAGCGGCGATTAGTGCAACCATGCCGCCACCAAGGCTATAAAAAAACAATACAATATAGCCGTATGTTGAAACTGAGTTTATGATATCTTGCATTAATCTCCTAAAAGTTTAGATGCAGAGGCTATTAGCTGTTCATAGGCATAGCCACTTTGCTTTAAAATTTCTTCCCTTGCACTGATGACTGCTCCACCAAAGCTAGCTCCCGCAAAAAACCCATCATTTGCGGCATATGCGTAGATATCACTTGAAAATTTAAAATCGCTTACTTTACTGTAATTGCGTCCAATGTCACCAAAAGCTACTGAAAGCTTCGTATCAAGCGTGATCTTGGCATCTTTAATATCGTGGATAATGCTATCTTTAAATATAAAAAGCACAAGCGAACTATCTTCATATCCAAGCTGTATACCGATGCTACCGCCACTTATGCTAACTGGTAAAATTTCACTTGGCGAGTTAATGTTACCAACAACCATGATGCCATCTCCACCCATACCACCAACTACAAAACCGACCTTTTTAACACTTGGAAAGATGATCGTTGCTTTTGACTGCTCGATTAGCTCTTTTATAGGAGCGTTTCTAGCGCCTCTCATCGTTGTTATAAACGAGTTTGCCGAGTCCAGCACGAGCTCCTCGCTGGCAAAGCCAATTGAGAAAAATAATAAAATTGAAAAAAGAAATTTCATATCTTGCCGTTATTTTGCAAAATCAACAGCACGAGTCTCTCTGATGACGCTTACTTTTATCTCGCCAGGATACTGCACCTTGCTCTCGATCTCTTGAGCTATCTCTTTTGCTACAAGCACTGCTTCATCGTCGTTTATGAGTTTAGCATTTGCTATGACACGAATTTCACGGCCAGCGTTGATCGCATAAGCTTGCTTGATGCCATCTTTGCTTTTTGCGATGTTTTCGATCTCTTCGACACGCTTTAAGAAGCTCTCAAGTACCTCACGCCTTGCACCTGGACGAGCCGCACTTAGTGCATCAGCTGCGCAAACAGCTGCACTTTCTATACTTGTCGCCTCTTCGTGGCCGTGGTGAGCGTAGATAGCGTTAATGACAACTGGATGCTCTTTGTAGCGCTTACAAATTTCTGCTCCAAGATCAACGTGACTGCCCTCGTACTCGTGAGTTAGCGCCTTACCGATATCGTGAAGTATGCCAGCTCTTTTTGCAAGCTTCTCATCTCCGCCACACTCAGCTGCAATGATGCCAGCAAGGTGAGCCACTTCAAGGCTGTGTGCAAGGGCATTTTGTCCGTAGCTTGCTCTAAATTTAAGCTTACCTATCAGTTTTACGATCTCTGGATGAATTTTATTTAGACCAAGATCCATGACGATATTTTCGCCCTCTTCTTGTATACTTTGCTCAAATTCTTCAGTCACTTTTTTGTGAAGATCTTCTATCCTCGCAGGTTGGATTCTTCCATCCTCTACCAAAAGCTCGATCACTCTTGTTGCGATCGCACGTCTGTAAAGATTGAAGCTGCTTAGTATGATCGCGTGAGGCGTATCGTCGATGATGATATCAACGCCAAGCACCATTTCAAGGGTCTTGATATTACGTCCCTCTTTGCCAATGATCCTACCTTTTAGCTCATCGTTTTTAATATTTACGACATTTATCAGACGCTCAGCCGCAAATTCTCCAGCAAATCTTGACGTAGCCTGCGCCAAGATGTAATTAACTCTCTTTTTAGCCTCTCTTTTAGCCTCTTCTTCATATTTTCTGACGATGTGAGCGATATCTGCACGAGATTTTTCCTCTACTTTTTTTAGCACAACTTCTCTAGCCTCTTCTTCTGTTAAGCCAGCTGCGTGCTCAAGTACCCTAATAGCCTCTTCTACTTTATTTTGATAAGCAGCCTTTAAATTTAACCCCTCTTCGTAAGTTATCTTTGCGTCTTGCTTATCTTTTTCAAAAAGCTCTTTACTTTCGTTTAAAAGCTCTTGCTCATTTAGCAAAATTTTCTCTTTTTTGGCTAGTTCATCAAATTTACTCGCATACTCTTTTTGAAGCTTTGTTGTTTTGTCATCGTATCTTTTTTTAGCCTCAAATTCAGCCTCTTGTACTGAAATTTTAGAATTTTTAAGCGTTAGTTCAGCTTCGTACTCGATAGCTTTTGCCTTTGCTTTTGCTTGTTCTAAGAAGATGTTGTAGTTTGCATCATTTATCTTTTTAGCGTATAGATACCCTGCTCCAACGCCCGCCACACCGGCTCCTAAGCCTATTAAAACCTCTATCATTTATTCCTCTTTTTATATAATTTTTATTTGGGGTTATATAAAAGTCTGCTACCGCGTCTTGTGCATTTGAAAGCACATCTTTGGTGTAAAAGTCTTTTATCTCAAGAAAAACTATCCGTTTTGGCTTAATAGGCAAAGAGTCAAAAAATCTATCATAAAATCCTTTTCCATGCCCTATCCTAGCCATAGCTCCATCCACCCCAATCGCTGGAACTACTGCCATATCAAGTCTAACATTATCCATTTTTTTGCCAGATGGCTGTCTGACGTTAAATTTATAAGTTATAAATGGCAATCGCAATCTTACCATCTTTAAGCTAAGACCTACCATAAAAGGGGCAAAAATTTCACATTTACGTAATAAATTTCGTTTGATTTTAAGCACATCGACCTCGTAGTTAAGCGGCAAATAAAACAATACTTTCTTGGAATTTGTAAAATTTATCAAATTTAAAAGAGTTTTTGTAGCTTTATAATGTGAGCATTTAGCCTTAAATTTAGTAAGTTGTATCAAATTTGCTCTTGCATTTTTTCTAAATTCATTTTTTTCTAAATTAACGCTCATTTTATGCTCTTTCTTGTATAATCCTGAAATCTTATTCAAAAGGAAATTTATGACATTAAAACGAGCAATTATAACATCACTTTGCCTTTTTGCCTTTTTTGGATGTGGCGACGAGAACAAGCAAAAAAACGAGCAAAATACAAGCGAACAAACGCAAGGCAAAATTTTAGATAAAAATGCTAGCAAAGATGAAAATTTAAGCAAAGACTCACTCACTCCAAAAATGAGTGAAAATGCCCAAGAAAACGAGATAAAAGAGATAAATCTAAAGCTGCTAAGTGGCACAACTATGCAGATTACAAAAAGAAGCAATGGCTTTGACGTAAAAGATGGTAAAAAAGCGACTCTTTACGTATTTTTCGCCACTTGGTGCCCTCCTTGCAAGGCTGAGATCCCACACTTAAATAACCTAAGCGAGAAATTTAAAAACGAACTAGATATCGTTGGTGTGCTACTTGAAGACAAAAGTGAAGATGAGGTGAAAGATTTTGCTCAAAAATATAAAATCAAATACGAAGTCGCAGTTGGTGAGGGAAATTTTTTATTTGAAAAAGCGATGGGCGGCATAAAAGGCTTGCCTGCGTCAGCACTTTTTAAAGCAAATGGCGACTACGTTCAAGGCTACATCGGTCTTGTACCTGAAGAGATGCTTGAAAATGACATAAATAGGGCAACAAAATAATGCTTGATTTTCTAAAAAAAGGCTTTGAGAAGACTTTTGGAGCGATAAGCTCAGCGAAGAAGTCAAAAAAGATAGACAAAGAGAGCTTAGAAGAAATTTTACTTGAAGCTGACGTAGCTTACGAGATCGTGGAAGAAATTTTATACTACTTGCCGCCACAAGATGAAGTAAGTAGAGCCGATCTTAGACGCGTTATGAGTAGCTATTTCATCTACGAAAACGAGCGTGTGATCGAGCCTGATAAGCCATTTGTCGATCTCATCCTTGGCGTAAATGGCGCTGGCAAGACGACAACGATCGCAAAGCTTGCAAATTTATATAAAAATAACGGCAAAAGCGTCATTTTAGGCGCTTGTGATACATTTAGAGCTGGAGCGATCGAGCAGCTACGCCAGTGGTCAATTAGGCTAAATGTGCCAATAGTCGCCACCCAGCAAGGGCATGATCCTTCAGCTGTTGCTTACGATACGATTAGCTCAGCCCTTGCAAAAGGCATCGACCGCGTTATCCTTGACACAGCCGGCAGACTTCAAAACCAGACAAATTTAGCAAACGAGCTAGAAAAGATCGTTCGTATTAGCAAAAAAGCTTACGAAAAAGCGCCTCACCGCAAAATTTTGATTCTTGATGGCACGCAAGGCAATGCCGGAGTTGCGCAAGCGAAAGCGTTTAACGATATCATCTCGCTTGATGGTGTCATCATCACAAAGCTTGATGGCACTGCAAAGGGTGGAGCGCTATTTGGCGTGGCAAGAGAGCTTGAGCTACCTATATTTTATATAGGCGTTGGCGAAAGCATGGATGATATCATCAAATTTAACCCAGATGAATTTTTAGACGAGCTGATGGACGCTATTTTTGAGTAGAGTGAAATTTCTTAGTAAAATTTGCTTTTTTATTGCTCTTTTGGCGATCGATTTTCTTGCATTTACTCCAAAAAGTCCTGCGATCATCGAAAATTCGTGGGACAAAGCAAACTATTTTTTAGCTTTTTGCGTCCTATACATCCTGCTCTATCTTGGCTATGAGTTTAAAATTTTTAAAAATTTAGCCCTGCTTTTAGCCTTTGGTGTGCAAATAGAACTCGTTCAAGCATTTTTACCAAACAGGAGCTTTAGCTTGCTTGACATCGTGGCTGACATGATTGGAGCAGCTTTTGGAGTGATAGTAGTTGAAATTTAAAAAGGATAATTTATGGCAAAAGCAAAGCCAGTTTTTGAGTGTCAAGCCTGCGGTAATCAACAGGCAAAGTGGCTAGGCAAATGCCCACAATGTGGGGCTTGGGATAGCTTTGTCGAGCTTAGCCAGCAAGAGATAAAGATAAGCAAAGAGATAGCAAAAAGTAGTGGCGCACCTAGCAAAGCCATAAGCATAGACGAAGTTGAAATTCAAAATTTTACGAGATTTAGCACCAAAGATAGCGAGCTAGACCTTGTTCTTGGTGGTGGCGTTGTTGAGGGCTCGCTTGTTTTAATAGGCGGTAGCCCTGGCATTGGCAAATCAACATTGCTTCTAAAAATCGGCTCAAATTTAGCAAAAGACGGTAAAAAAACGCTCTATGTAAGCGGCGAAGAGAGCCAAAGCCAGATAAAAATGAGAGCTGATAGGCTAAATGCTGTGGATAAAAATTTATACCTATTAACTGAAATTTGCCTAGAAGATATCATGCTAGAGGTGCAAAAGAGCGACTACAAGGTGCTAGTCATTGACTCCATTCAAACGCTTTATAGCCAAAATATAACCTCCGCGCCAGGCTCGATCACGCAGGTTCGTGAGATCACGTTTGAGCTAATGAGGCTTGCAAAGAGCCAAAACATCTGCGTTTTCATCATCGGTCACATAACCAAAGAGGGCTCGATCGCAGGGCCTAGAGTGCTTGAACACATGGTCGATGTGGTACTTTATTTCGAGGGCGACGCGAGCAGAGAGTTAAGAATTTTGCGTGGATTTAAAAACCGCTTTGGATCGACAAGCGAGGTTGGCATATTTGAGATGAGCCAGCACGGACTCGTGAGCGCAAACGAGGTTTCTAGTAAATTTTTCACGCGTGGCGGAGCGATGAGCGGCAGTGCGATCACCATCATAATGGAGGGCTCAAGGGCGCTTAGCATCGAAATTCAGGCACTTGTTTGCGAAAGCGCCTACCCAAAACGAAGCTCAACTGGCTTTGAAAGAAACCGCCTAGATATGCTGCTAGCACTTCTTGAGCGAAAGCTAGAAATTCCACTTGGGCACTACGACGTCTTTATAAACGTTTCAGGTGGCGTTAAGATAAGCGAAACTGCAGCCGATCTAGCCGTCATTGCAGCGATAATCAGCAGCTTCAAAAACCGCCCTATCAGCAAGGACAGTGTATTCATCGGCGAGCTAAGTCTAAACGGCGAGATAAGAGAAATTTTCAACCTCGATCAGCGCCTAAAAGAGGCAAAAATGCAGAAATTTAAAAATGCGATCATCCCAAACAAACCGCTTGACACGCAAGGGCTAAAATGCTTTTACGCAAAAGATATCACGCAAGTGCTTGAGTGGATGTAAATTTATCTTGCCAGCAACTTAATATCAATACTTTGCTGGCTAGTCCATGTTTTTTGAAATTTATCTTTTGTATAGGTCTGAGAGCATCTATGCTTTTTCTTTGAAATTTAAATTATAAAAATTCTATTCTTTGCTTATAAAATACCTATGCCCTCTTATCTACTTTAAGCTTTGCCACTTTTTCTAAAATTTCAAACATACTCTTGCCGCTATCAAATTCACTCTTTATAAATTTATAAAGCTCTTTAAATCTCTCATCAGCTTCAAGCTTATAGGTGTAAGATTTTTTAGTAACTTGTATAGGTGTAAATTTCTTCTCTTTGGCATTGTCTTCTTTTTCAAGATTATCTATATTCTGAATACCTTTTTCATTCATCTCTTTTAGTATATTGACAGCATTTTTAGTATCTTCGCCAGATAAAGTTATATTAAACCGCTCTTTTAATACATATTTAGCCCACTCCTCTTTAAACTCATCAATGCTCATATCGCTATCAAGCAGATCAATAGTCCTTGAGTTTTGCATAAATAGCAAATCGCTATCGCCACGATATTCATTTAAAAATTCATTTACAGTGTATGGGGTATCTCTTAAAATTTTTGGCTTATCATTGTCTGGTTTTGCTTGCTGACCTTGTATATACTCTACAAATAAACCCTTGCTTTCATTTATGAAATTTTTAAGATCTGATAGCTGCTCACTTGTAAAGCCAGGATCATAACCTCTAAGCTTTCCTATGATAGTGACTTTTGCTTCATCGCCCTTTGTAAAGCCAGATAGTGGATATATGTGCCTATCATAGCCGCAGCTTGAGCTTTTCTATCAAGCCTTGCATATTCAGGAAAGCTCATACCATATCCCATATCGTTACTAAGTATCTCGTTTATATCGTTAAATTTAAACCCCATCTCTCTTGCTATGTTCTCTCTTGAGAGGTAGTTAGTAGTTGGGAGGTTATTAGAAATTCGCATTTTACTATCCTTAGTCTCTTTAGCTCCACTCAATCTTAATTAAAGATATCGTCTTTTCTTTAAAAAATTTTATAAAAATACGTTTTTTAAATTTATCAGAAGTAGTTAAAAGATATTAAAAAGCTTTGTAAAAATGTATAAATTTTAGACAATCATCACTGCAGCTACAGCAAAACCACCGTCGTGAGTTATGCTAAGGCTTGCTTCTTTGATATTAAAATTTGTATAAATTTTTGGGCTAAATTTTATCTTTGGTGCATTTTTTGTATCTTTACTTATAGTTATGTCTAAAAAGCCACACTCTTTGCTGATGCCCACACCAAGGGCTTTGCTAGCTGCTTCTTTGGCTGCCCAAAATCCAGCCAAAGTTGCATCCTTTTTTGCTAGTGCGATCTCATCATCGCTTAAAAATCTTTTTAGAAAAAGCTCGCCATAACGAGCTTTAAGTCTAGAAATTCTATCTATTTTAATGATATCAATACCTATCATTGAACCACAAAATCAGTAAAAAATATGTTTTTGATGTAGCCATCATTTAGCACTTCATTTAGCTTGCCCACGATCTCGTCTTTTAGCCTATCTTTGCCTTTTGCAGTGCTTACTTCTTCGTAGGTTTTTGACGAAAGTGTTCTTATAATAATATCTCTTAAAAGTGCTTTTTTCTTATCAAGCTCAGGAGTTAGCAACTCATCGCTTTGCTCCATATCAATCTTGGTTTTAAGAAATCTTGAGCCATTTTCGCTAAGCAAATTTACAATAAACTGATCAAGCGGATATATCGGCCCCATATTTGAATAGTCATTACTACCATGCTTTGCCTTATTTTGAGCTGGCATGGACTGCGTTTGAGTCTGAGCTGGTGCTTGCATCATGTTTGCCTCTTTTGGCTCGTCAGAACTAAGCATCAAAAACGCAACTAGCCCTCCAATAACTAGCAGCAAAACAAATATCGCAATGATAATTATCATTAATGCACCATTGCCACCTTTTTTTGCTTTTTTCTCTTCAACTTCTTCAGCCATCTTTCCTCCTTTAAGTTTTGGCTATAATTATACAAAAAATTCGCAAAAATGAGAAAAAATGATACATAAAACAAATGCTGCTAGAGCTTTAGACAAGCTAAAAATTAATTATGAAATTTTAGAGTATGAAGTTGATTTGAACGATCTTTCAGCCCTCCACGTAGCAGCTAGCACCAAGCAAGATATAAAGCAAATTTATAAAACTATCGTTTGTGAGTGTGAGCCTAAAAATTTCGTTGTTGCTTGCTTGCAAGGCGATTTGGAGCTTGATCTAAAAGCACTTGCTCACGCGTGTGGCGCCAAACGCTGCGAGCTTATAAATTTAAAAGACTTAGAAAAGATCACTGGCTACATCAGGGGTGGCTGCTCGCCGCTTGCTATGAAAAAACACTTTGCAACATTTATCGATGAACGTGCAAAAGAGCAAGAATACGTGTTAGTAAGTGCTGGAGTGAGAGGCAAACAAATCAAAATAGCACCAAACGATCTTTTAAAGGCTTGTGAAGCCAAATTTGCACCTATCGCTAGGCTAGCTCTTTAAAAACTCTATAAATTTAAATTTCTCTCCCAAAAACTCAGGTGAAAGTAGAAATTTTGCTTGTTTAACTGCATTTTCATAGGCTTGCTTGCTACCTTTTTCAAGCACCAAAGATAAAATTTCATCCACACCAAAATCACAGACTAAAGCTTCATTTTGTTTTTTAAATTTAAGCATCTTAAAGCCAGCCTCACAAAAAGCCTCTTTTACTTGCTTAAAGCAAAGGCTATATGTTAGATCCGATCTTTTAAAGTATAACGCGAGGTTTGAAATTTCAAATAAAGAAAATACTTGATGGTTTTTAAAAATTCTTAGGCTAAACTCATTTTTTGGCTCAAATTCGCCGTAATCAAAGCTTAAAAATCTCACCTTTTTTGCTGCATTTGCAAGCTGGGTTGCAAATTTAGCGTAGCTAGTTGATATCTCGCCCTTTTTTATGCCAAATTTCTTTGCAAGAGCTAGCAAGTTTTGATCTGCTTTTTGCCAGTGAAATTTTAGATCACTATCCACAAAAAGCATATTTTGCCCCTCTATCACCTCACAGCTAAATGCGTCAAGTAGCTCATTTGAGATGACAAAAATTTCATCAAACGAGCACTCGTCTAAATTTTTATAATGTCTTATTTTGACATCATTGCCAAAGCGCTTTGTAAAAGTTTCAAGCTGCTTTTTCCTTAAATTTTCGTGAGGCTCAATGATAATAAACTCTAAATTTTTTAAGATCTCTGGCTCAAGCGTAAAAATTCCTTGCGCAAAATCAGCAATCGTATCGCCAGAGTTTGTGCCGATCTCTACGACCTTGCAAGAGCTAGAAATTTCGCCGTTTCTAAGCAGCTTTAAAAAGTAGTTCGCAAGGCAAACACCAAAAAGATAGCCAACGCTTACATTTGTGTAAAAATCGCCCTTTTTGCCGATATCTACGCCAAACTTATAGTAGTTTTCATTGACCCAGATATCAAAAAACTCGCTAAATTTCATAGATCAGGTAGCTTCCAGCCTCTATAAAATGCAAACATCCTAACCGTAATGCCAGCAGCAAGCAAGAGCATAGTAAAAAAGATATTACTAAGCCCAAGATGATATAGCACAAAGTAAGCAAGCCCCACACCAAGGCTTATAGTGCCGTAAAGCCCAGTGCGTAAAAACCATGGAATTTCATTTAGCAAAATATCTCTTAAGATACCGCCACCAACGCCGTTAAAAAAGGCGATCATCATCACGCCAAAGATGTTATAGTTGTACTCAATAGCAACCATTGCTCCAACGATCGAAAAACAGATAACATCGATCGCATCGGCGAAGATGAATACAAATTTTCGCTCCAAACCTTCTCTTTTTATGTGTAAATTTGCCACTCTTGAAACAATCAACATAAAAATAACAACACTTACTGGCATATAGTGCGTAAATGAATAAACTGCCCTACCAACAAGCATATCACGCATGATACCGCCACCAAGTGCGGTCAAAAATGCAGACAAAAAGACTCCAAGCCAGTCGCACTCCTTTTTTACTGCAAATAAAAACCCACTAAGTGCAGCTGATGCGATACCGACGTATTCGACAAAAAGTATCAAACTCATATTTTTCCCTTAAAAGGTCGCATTTTATAATGAACTCTCATAAAAAATCATTAATAATATTTTTACCATTAGTTTATTTTAGGCTATAATAACGAAAAATTTAAGGAAGGAATTTTAATGAAAAGACTATTAATCATATTTCTTGCTGGTTTATTTTTCACGCCATGCTTAAATGCTGATGTGATCCAAAATCAAAAGCTAAAAAATGCAATAAATATTTTAAACGCTTTTGGTACAAGAAATTTAAAGCCAAACACTAAATTTGAAGGCATAAAAGCGATTGCCATAATCCCTGATGTGACAAAAGCAGGCGCTATCGTTACTGGCTCAACAGGTAAAGGCGTTTTTATCGCTAAAAACGATGATGGTGAATGGTCAAGCCCATTTTTTGTAAATTACACATCTGGTAGCATAGGCTTACAGCTTGGTTACAGCTCAGCTGACATGATTATATTATTTAAAAATTCAGAAGCTTATGCAAATTTATTTAATGCAAAAGATACGATCAGTCTAAAAGCAGAAGCAACTGGTGGCATTGGTAACGAAGTAGCGATCACAAGTGATTTGCCTGAAATTTCAGCATTTGCTGAGGAGCGTGGCAAGACAAGTGGTGCTTTTGTAGGAGTTAGCTTAGATGTGGCAAGACTAAAAATAAATAGACAAGACACAAATGATTACTATGAGCGAATGTATGATTTTGAAAATATCTACAATAATAGCCCAAAAGCTAGTAAATACACACTAAAATTTAAAGAAATAATCTCAAAATACTTCTTATAGCTCAAATTTCTTGGCTCATTAAGTGGGTCAAGGGCTCTTTTTATTTTTACTTTTTTGATTAATTTTATAGAAGTTATGGCTTAGCTTTTTGCTAAACCATAAATAGTGAAACAAAGCGTTTTTTAGGGATTGGAGAAAATTGGGTCATATACTCAAACGCTTCTTCGTAATCGCCATCTGTATATTGTGCAACTTGCTCGATAAGCTCATAAAGCTCCTCGTCATCCATAGAATCAAAACTGCCTCTATTTTCTAAAACCTCTAACAAAACGGCGTCTAATTCAAGCTCGTCGTAAGTCATTTTATTCCTTAATTCTGATTTAAAAAATGCGACACTATACCAAAACAATCTTATAAAATACTTTACTTGTATTTCGTATTAAATTTTATGCTTTTTTTATATGTAAGGTTGTAAAATCCTAACATTCATTATCATTTTAATTGGGTTTTTGTGGAAAATTTTGAACTATTTTATAAGCATTTTAAAGAGTTTTTAGAAGCCTTTGGGCAAAAAAAATCAGATATAAAAGAGCAAATTTTATATGTGCTTTTTACCAGCAACTCTCATCTAAGTGCTCAAGAAATTTCTTCAGAAATTTATAAAATATATAAAAATGAAATTTCAATGACTTCTATCTACTTATTTTTAAATTTTCTCGAAACCCACCATCTAGCAAATTCCTTTGAGGAAAATGGTGTAAAGAAATTTGAGTTAAATTTAAAATCCTCTCACGATCATTTGATATGTGAAATTTGTGAGAAGATAGTTGATTTTGAAGATGAGATGATAGAGCAAAGGCAAGAGCAAATTTGCAAAGAAAAAAATTTTAGCGAGCAGTCGCATACCATGATACTTTATGGCATTTGCAGTGATTGCCAAAAGAAAAATGGAAATTAAATTTTATCATTTCATTTTACTTTTTGATAATGAAAAACAAAAAAATTTCAGATTTATTTAAGCTGTGAAATAGATAATACGCAATTAAAAAAAGGATGAAAATGGATATAAAAACACAAACTTTAGCACAAGTTGCAAGCTATTTTTCAATGATAGCTCACACAAACGGCAGACTAAGAGTAAGAGTTAGCCCAAAGATAAAAGAGCTAAGTAGTAGCGTAAATTTAGCTAGTCTAGATGATGTTATAGCTCAGATAAATGGTATAAAAAATGTAAAATTTAACAAGCTAATCGGCTCTGTAACGATCGAATATGATCATGAAATTTTTCCAAAAAACCTTTGGGAAGATCTCTTAAAAGGGCAAAATTTAGAAGAGATCTCAACTAGGGTAAATGAAGTTGCAAAAGAAGTGAAATATGCTTAATGAACTTTTAAATGCATCATATACCAGCGAAAAGAATGCACTTAGCTTATATGAAAATTTAGCTTCATTTGGTGATGTTTTTAACGAGATCGCAAATATCAGAAAAAATGCGATCATCTTGATAGAAAAATTTGCGAGTGCTCATGATTATGAGCTTGCTTGCGAAAATGAAGCTATATTTTTGCCAGCAAAAAATAAAGAAGATGCGCTGATACAAGCTTTAAACTATGAGTTAGAACTAAATAAAATGTATGAAAAATTTTGTGAAAGCTTAGATGATGAAGAGCTAAAAGATCTATTTTTTAGACTTTGGGCTACTTCAAATAATGAATATGTCACCTCTTTAAAACAACGCTTAAAAGAAATTTATAGTGGCTGCGAAATAAAAAATGAGCTAAATTTAAATGAAATTTCACAAAATTTTGAGCAAAATGGCATAACAAATATTTTAGAAAACTATCAAAACGACTTTAATGAGATAACTAAAAGCTTGCAAAATATCGCAAGTGGCAAAGCTGATAAAAGCGAGTTAGCAAAGATAACCAATAATCCAAATTTCTCGTTTTTTAGCGGACTTGCGCTTGGGGCATTAGGCATTTCAGTAGTTAGCAAAAATTTTAATAAGGATGAAGAAAATGAATAATTTACAAAATCAAACAAAGAAAGGATTTAAAATGGCATTACCATTTTTAGCAGGTTTAGCAGTAGGCGGTTTAGCAATAGCTGCTTGGAATAAAAGAGATAAGATCAAAGAGTACGCCCAAGATGGCTTTGATAAAGGCAAAGAGGCCGCAAAAGATCTTTACAAAAAAGGTAAAAGTGTTGCAAAAGATGCAAAAGACTTTATAGTAAAAGAAGAAAAAAAAGCAAAACGTGGTGCTAAAAAAGTAGAAAAAGAGGCTGAAAATGTGGTAAAGAAAACAAGAAAACCACGCGCTAAAAAGCCAGCCGCTCCAAAAGCTATCACACCAAACGATATAGCTTAAGGATAGAGAATGCAAGAAAATAGTCTTTTTACACTTTCAAGCACAAGACTTCCATTTGATCACTTCATCAGCGGTGCTTTAATCGCTGGTATGGGTGCAGCTGCACTTGGCTTTAGCGACTATCTAAATAATAGAGCGACTAAAAAAGATGTCGCTAAAAAGATAGCAAAATACGCTGTAACAGGTGGTTTTGTAGGTGCTGTTGGCATTCATGCTTCAAATTTAATAGCACAAAAAAAATATCTAAATGCGGCAGCTTTTACAGCAGCTGGCATCGGCGGTCTTTTGATAGCAGAAAAACTAATAAAATTGGAGAGTAAATAATGAATAACCCTTACATCAACGAAGAAAACGTAGCAAGTGAAACTGCAGCTAACAATGTAGCAGCTACTCAGCCAAGTGCAATCGATAATGCAATAAACAATGCAGCTCAAAATTTACCATTTGTACCTGAAAATTTTAATGCTGCTGGCTTTGTAAAAGGCCTAGTTTTAGGCGGTATCGCAGCTTATGTACTAACTAATCCAAAAGCACAAGAGTGCGTATTTAAAGCGATTATCAAAGGTGGCGAGCTTATAAATGCTGGCATAGAAGAACTAAAAGAGCGTTTTGAAGATGTCAAAGCAGAACTTGACTCACAAAAATAAGATCACTCTAGCTCACAAGAGTAAAAATAGAGCGAGGTTTATTTGCGAGAGCCTAAACGCTAGAAGCGACGTCAGCGCTATCGAGGCTGCGATCTCAGAGCGAACTGATGCACTAAGTGTTCGTGTAAATAAATACGCAAAAAGCATTATCGTTGAATACGATAAAAACTACGATAAAATTTTAAACTTTATCAAGAGCTATGAATTTCCAACAAAGGCAAAAGATCCAAATTTGCCAAGCAAGGCAAATATCTATAAGGCTGCTGCTGCACTTGGCATAACGCCATTTATGAGTAACAAAACTCTAAAATCAGCCGTGACTCTTTACGCCACAGCTCCAAATCTAATAGAAGGTGCAAAAGAGCTAAGGCATGAGGGTATCACTTCAAAAGTGCTTGAGGCAACTGCCATTGGTACTAGCCTAGCAATGGGCGATCATTTAGCAGCAAATAGCACAAATTTGATGATAAATATCGGCGAATATATGGAAGAAAGTGCTAGCCACAGAAGTGATGATCTCATCAAAGAGCTAGCAAAACCAAATATCGAAGAAGTCTGGGTCGAGAGAAATTTAAATGGTGAAAAGACGCTTGAAAAAGTAAAAACCGAAAATTTAAAAAAGGGCGACATCGTAGTAGTTGGAGCTGGTGAGACGATAGGTGTTGATGGTTATATCGTTGAAGGTAATGCCGATGTAAATCAAGTCTCAATGACCGGAGAGGCTGAGCCTATACCAAAAGCTAGAGGCGACCGTGTTATAAGTGGCACCGTGGTTGATGAAGGTAGGATAAAAATTTGGGCTGAAAATGTAGGCAGCGACACAGCGACAGCTAGGATCAAAGAGTACATACAAACTTCACTCAATGAAAAATCAGCCATTGGTGTAAAAGCGTTAAAACTAGCTGATAAACTTGTGCCTGTTACGCTCTCGCTTGCTGGACTTTCATACATTATAAATAAAAATATGAATAGCGTTGCTAGCGTACTTCAAGCGGACTACTCTTGCGCATTAAAGCTTGCTACACCAGTTGCTTTTAAATCAAGTATCTCAAAAGCTGGTAGAAATGGCATTCTTGTAAAAGGTGCAAAGGCGATCGAGGCTTTAAGTTCAGTTGATACTTTTGTATTTGACAAAACTGGCACTCTGACACATGGACGCCTAAGTGTAGTTGAAATTTACTCATTTAAAGAGGGCTTTTCTCAAAATGATATATTAAATTTAACTGCAAGTGCTGAGGAACACTACTTTCATCCAGTAGCCGAAGCAATAGTTGAAGCTGCAAATAAGCGTGGTTTCCACCATATTCATCACGATGAAGTTGAATTTATTGTAGCTCATGGCGTAAAAACTGCGATGCACGGCAAAGAGGTAGTTATCGGCAGTAGACACTTCTTAGAAGATGACGAGATGATAAGCTTTAAAGCTCATGAAGCTTTAATAAGCGAAGCATTAAATAGCGGTTTAACCTTACTCTACGTAGGATATGATAAGGAGCTGGTCGGCGTCATTGCTATGAAAGATGATATGAGAGAAAACGCAAAAGACATGGTGGCAAAACTACGCAGTCTTGGCGTAAAAGAGGTCGTCATGCTAAGCGGCGACATCAAAAGCAAGGCTGAAGAAGTAGCACGTGAGCTTGGACTTGATAGGGTCTATGCGGAGTGCTTACCAACAGATAAAGCAGCTATTATCGAAGAGCTAAAGAGTGAGGGCAAAAAAGTAGCCTTTGTGGGAGATGGCATAAATGATGCTCCAAGCCTAACTAAAGCAAATGTGGGCATAAGTATGCACAAAGGTGCTGATATAGCTAAAGCGACGGCTGACATAAGTCTTTTAAAAGACGATATCATGAGCGTAGCTCTCGTAAAAGAGCTAGCAAATAAAACAATGGATTTAATTAGCTCAAATTTCCGCTCAACCGTTGGCGTAAACACAGCTATACTAAGTGCTGCGACACTTGGTATGTTAAATCCAATAGCAACTGCCATGCTTCATAATGGCACAACGATTTGGCTTTTATTAAATTCAATGAAGGGTGTAAAATTCAAATCAAAATAAATTTGAAAGGGTAGATGGTGCTTGATAGTTTCTTAAGTTTTTTAAACGGCAAAATGGACGTAGCCAACGACTTTTTATATGGATATTTTTTAGTCATTATTCTTGTGGCTACGGGAATTTATTTTAGTTATTTGACTCGTTTTGTGCAGTTTAGGATGTTTTTTGAGGCTTGCAGAGTCTTAGTAGAAAAAAAAGACAAGTACAACAAGCACCATTTAACGCCATTTCAAGCACTTATGATCTCGACTGCTTCGCGCGTTGGTATAGGCAATATCGCTGGAATTTCAGCAGCTATCGTCGCGGGCGGTCCGGGTGCTCTTTTTTGGATGTGCTTGATGGCATTTTTAGGATCAGCTTCAGCTTTTATAGAGAGTACACTTGCGCAAATTTATAAGACAAAAGACGTTTTTGGGTTTAAAGGCGGTCCAGCTTATTACATCAAAAATGGTCTTGGTATAAAATGGCTGGCTTCGCTTTTTGCGGTAATTCTCATCATCACCTACGCATACGGCTTTAACGGACTTCAAAGCTATACAATGACATCAGCTTTTGAAATTTACTACGACAAAGCTGGTAGCAACGTTAGCTTTGCACAAAGCGGACTACCTGTTGGCATCGGCCTTATACTTACGGCATTTGCGGCGGTTATGTTTTTTAGCAAAAGCCACATCATCGGTAAAGTAAGCTCATACATCGTGCCTTTCATGGCACTTGCCTACATCTCGCTAGCACTTATTGCTATCGTTTTAAATTTCAAAGAAATTCCTGATGTTGTTAAGATGATTTTAGAAAATGCCTTTGATTTTAAAGCGATATTTGGCGGATTTGCTGGCAGCGTGATCGTAATAGGCATCAAAAGAGGCCTTTTCTCAAACGAAGCCGGTATGGGTTCAGCTCCAAACGCAGCAGCCGCAGCACATACTAGCCACCCAGTAAAACAAGGCCTAGTTCAAGCAATGGCAGTCTTTATAGACATGACGATATGTATCGCTTCTGGTATGATCGTGCTATTTTCACAGGCCTATCTTACGAAGCAGACTGGCTCAAGTGGCGAGGTGCTAACAGCACTTCCTCTCGTTCAAGCCGCAATGAAAGAGTATTTTGGTGAATTTGGAGTTCATTTTACCACTCTTGCAGTCGTACTTTTTGCCATCACTTCGCTTATTGGCAACTACTACTACGCTCAGGCAAATATGAAATTTTTAACCAAAAACCACAAGCTTACGTTGCTATTTAAGATAACAGCTGTCGTTATGATATTTATTGGTGCTCAGATGAATTTAAAGCTCGCTTGGAATATCGCTGATATCACAATGGCTGCAATGGCAACTATTAATATTATCGCTATATTCCTACTTTCAAAAGTAGTGATAATAGCAGTCAAAGACTACGAAGCTCAAAGAAAAGCTGGGCAAAATCCAGAATTTGACCCAGAAAGTCTTGGTATAAAAAATACAAGTTGCTGGAATAAAAACTAAATGGAGAAGAATTTGAAAAACGAAACAAAAATAAGTGGCAAACTACTTGATATAAACACTCATAGACAAGTATCAAAAGTCGGTATGGGCATCACTTTAGCCTCAGTTTGCTTAAGTGCCCTTTTTATGAAAAAAAATAAAAGCATTAAGAAATTTCACGTTGCTTCAGGCATTGCATTTACTTGTTTTGCCCTTTATCATGCTGGGCTTTATGACAATGGAATCTTTAAAAAAATGATAATAAAAGCAAAAAATGAGGTAAAAAAGGCATAAAATGATACTTAGCGACGCAGAAATTCTAAGCTATATAAATGAAGATATACCTTACTTTGATCTTACTACGTCGCTTCAAAATATCGATAAAAAAGCCTCACTTGAAATTTATTCACGTGATGAAATTTGTGTTAGCTGCGTTGATGTGGCCGCAAGTGTTGCAAGGCTACTTGGGTGTGAGAGTGAAATTTTTGTGCAAAATTCTCAAATTTGCAAAGCTGGTGATGTAATCATAAAAATTTGTGGTAGCTATGAAAATGTGCATAAAACTTGGAAACTAGCTCAAGTCGCACTAGAATATGCCAGCGCCATCGCAACTTATACAAACAAAATGGTAAATGCCGCAAAGTGCGTAAATAAAAAATGCGAAGTGTTGGCAACTAGAAAGAGTTTTCCATTTGCTAAGAAATTTTGCGTAAAAGCCGTACTTGAAGGTGGTGGTGGCATCCATAGACTTGGGCTTAGCGATAGCATTTTATTTTTTAAAAACCACATGAAAGCCTATGGTAGCTTTGATAAATTTTTATCACATTTGCCAGAGTTTAAAGCAAAAATGGCCGAGCGAAAAGTATGCATCGAAGCTGAAAATTTAGACGAAGCAAATAAGCTTTTAAAAGTAAACTGCGACGTCGTGCAGTGCGATAAATTTAGTCCAGAGCTCATCGAAAATGTACTCTCTTTAAGAGATGAGATTTCGCCAAATAGCATTATCCTAGCAGCTGGCGGCATAAATTTAGCAAATGTAAAAGAATACGCAAATGCCGATACGATAGTAACATCAGCGATGTATTCAAAAGGCGTTGCTGATATCAGCACCAGACTTGAGATTTTATAAATTTTTACAATGACCGATACAGCAAAACATCTATCAAAGTTAAAAATTTACAGAAAATGCATTTTGGCTCTGGAATTTGAACGATACGCAACAAAAAATTAACATTTTTTATTTAAAATTTATCTCATAGCTACAAGCAAAAATACAAACCAATAAAGTTAAATTTTCTAATTTGTTTTCTCTAAAAAATAAGGACACTCATATCTTGCTTTACACCACGTGCATAAAACTCAATCAAATTTTAAAATTTACAAACAAGTATATCACGCTTTTAAATTCAGTAACAAACGATAACGAGTGAGTAAAATTTAGAATTTGCCTAGAAATTTTCAAATTCCAGGCAAATTTCACTCAAATTTACTCTCTAACAACATGTAAAAACTGCATGTGTTTGCGGTATTGCTCGATGACGTCGTTTATCAGCGTGGCTTCGCTCCAGCCAAGCACGTCGTAGTCCTGACCGCCCTCTTTTAGATAGACTTCAGCTCTATAGTAAAGATCATCGCCGTCAAGCTCTCTGGTGTAGTCTGGGCTCTGGCTTTTGGTGAGATAGACGCCATATCTAAAGTCCATCTCATCGCCAAGTCCAACGTTTAAATTTACAAAATTTTCACCATTTGTGACCTTTGCTTCAAGCCCATTTTTGGCAAATTCCTCTTTTAGCTCGTTAAACGCTTTTAGTACGACTTCGTTTAAAAATTTCTTGCCATCTTTCTTGCCTGGAAGCGTGATGATCGCGCTTAGTCGCTCCTGCCAAGGTTTTGAAAGATCGCTAAGAGGCATGTTACTAAAGTTATTTGTCTCTTTTTTGGTTAGATCCACACGTAGCGCCTTAAATAGCCCGTAAATAGCGCCAAGTAGCACGATCGCAAATGGCAGTGCTGTGGTGATAGTAAGCGCTTGAAGTGAGGCAAGTCCGCCAGCTAGCATCAAAAATGCCGCCACAATGCCCACTGCAACGCCCCAAAATACCTTTTGCCAAACTGGCGTATCGTCTTTGCCGTTTGAGCAAAGCATGTTCACAACGATCGCTGCTGAGTCAGCAGAAGTTACAAAAAATATGACGATCATAAAGACTGCGATCACGCTTAGCACGCCTGAGAAGCTAAATTTTTCTAAAAACATAAATAGCGCTGAGGCTGAGTCAGAATTTACGGTCGTTGCTAGCTGGCTAAAGCCATTTTGCACGAGCGAGATCGCTGAGTTGCCAAAGAAACTCATCCAAGCAAAAGTAAAGCCAGTCGGCACTAAAAGCACGCCTATGACAAATTCTCTTATCGTTCTGCCTTTTGAAATTTTAGCGATAAATAGCCCCACAAACGGCGACCAAGAGAGCCACCAAGACCAGTATAGCAGCGTCCAGCCACCAAGCCAGCTATCATTTTGCTTCTCGTAGGCGTAGAGGTTAAATGTGTTTGAAATAAGCGTAGAGACGTAGTCGCCGCTATTTTGTACAAATGACTTTAAAAGCTGCGTCGTATCGCCCAAAAATAGTATGAAAAACATAAAACAAATAGCTAGTGCGATGTTTGCGTTTGATAAGATTTTGATGCCCTTATCCACGCCACTTGCCGCTGAGATGGTTGCAGCTAGGCAAAGCACTATTAAAAGCGTGATATGCATGGTTGGCAGCCCAAAAACGTGTGTAAGACCCGCATTTACCTGAAGTACGCCATATCCAAGCGAGGTCGCCACGCCAAAAAGCGTCGCCACGACGGCAAATGTATCGATAGCATTGCCTATCTTGCCATAAATTTTATCGCCAATTATCGGATAAAACGCCGATCTAAGCGTGAGTGGCAAGCCGTGCCTATACGAGAAAAAAGCAAGTATTAGCGCCACGATAGCATAAACTGACCATGCCCCCATGCCCCAATGAAAGAAAGTGATATTCATCGCAAGCTTTGCTGCAGCGATGCTTTGCGGGTCACCAACTGGTGGGTTTAGATAGTGCATAAGCGGCTCAGCCACACCAAAAAATACTAGACCTATGCCCATACCAGCGGCAAAAAGCATAGAAAACCACGAGATATTTTTATGCTCTGGCTTTACGTGATCGGCTCCTAGTTTGATCTCGCCAAGCTTGCTAAAGCCAAGGATGATGACGCTAAGAAGTATGACGGCAACAGCAAGGATGTAAAACCAGCCAAATTTTGCCGAGATGTAATCTTGCATACCCTTAAAAAATTCATTTGAGAAATTTGGAAATACCGCTGCAAATGCTGTTATTAAAACTATCACAATAAGTGATGGGATAAATACTGAATTATTAAATTTTGATCTTTGAAATTTGATCATTTTTCCTCCTTTTTGTAATGTCAGCTTGCTTTCAAACTAACAAAAAAGAGTAAATAGGTCAAATTTTCTCTTTAAATTTTTTATGAAATTTTAAGCTTCAGCCACCAAAAATAGCCACTTTGAAATTTATCTCAAGTCTCTTTCATCTCTCTTTGGTTTTGCAAGAGTTGTTAGCACTATGACGACAAAAGCAATGCCAAATGTGATATACAAGATGATCTTTGGCGAGTCAAACTCTATCCTAGATCTCGCGACCTCTTCGCCGCTTGCCTCCACTAGCTCGCCGCGCTTTATCATCTGGCTGATATCTTTTGCGCTAAGCTCTTTAGACGCTCTTGTTAAAATTTCAATTACGCTAAGATCAGCCACCTCATAAACGCTATGTCTAATGCCATAAAATGGCTTTATATTGCTAAAAAAATAGACCTTATCGCCGTTTGCATAGACTGCGCCATACTCGCCATCTTTTACCAGTCCTATCTCACGCCAAGAGCCATTTGGGGCAAATTTATATAAAGAGACAGTTTGTGCCACTAAGTGCCTACCATGCTTTGAGCGTTGCCACTCTTCGCCTTGCTGTAAAAAATACGCTGAGCCCTCATCTACAAAAACGTCAGCATAGAGCCTTTTTAGCTCGCCTTTTAGCTGATAGTCTGAAATTTTAACTTGTTCGTTTTTACTGCTATCCCAAAAGTAAATTCCATCTTTGCTGGCAAAAAGAGGCCAAAACGAGTGCACGTTATCCACGCTATAAATGGCGCTATAAGGCATATTTTGGGCGCTAAATTTGAGCTCATTTGCAAACACCGCCCCACTTTTTGGCTCAAAAAGATATTCTATATCGTGCTTTGGGTCATAACATATACGGCGCGTCTCATCTGAGTAGCTCGCATCAAGCCTATAAAAGCCCATAAACAAGCTTTTGCCATCTGTGTAATATCCGCTAGCAGCGCCATTTTCTGTCGTGATGTATCTTAGCTCGCTAGGCTGCGCGTCAAGCTTTTCGCCCTTGTAGTAAAGCGTGCTGCCGTCTCTTGCAAAGCCAGCGTCAAAGATAGGCTCTAAATTTGTGCTTTCAACCCTTTTTATCCTGTAAAAATAAGGGCTATCATCGTAGCTTTTTATAAAAACGTGAACAAGGTTTTTCATAATGGCGCTAAATTCGCTAAATCCCGCCTCTTTCTCGCTTCTAGTGGCGCAATAATAGCTTATCTTGCCATCACTTAGATAGCCATTGCCAAGCACTTTGGTGCTGTTTGGATCAAGACCAGGCAAAATTTCTCTAGCGCAATAGACACTGTTTTTATCAGCCGCCACATTTGAGTAGTCGTATGCGTGTTTTAGCTTTAAAACCCTAAAACTAGCTTCATCAACGCCTTTTAGCTCATACTTGCCACTGCCTGAAATTTGAACATAAATTTTACCATCTGGCGAGCGGTAAAACTCGCTATTATCAATGTTTGCAAAGCTTCTTTGATACTCGCCCTCATGCCACAGATAAAGCATCGCCAAAACAAAAAATAATGTCAAAATGACAAAAAGATAAAGTATCTTAGTCGCAATTTTTCTCATAATCTATAATCATCTACCCTTTTTTTAAGCTTGTTTGCTTGCTTTTTATTTTTAAAAATAGAGCCAACCACCGAGACAATAAATGCGATGGCTAAAAATATCCAGTAGGCATATTTTTGCGAGTAATCATCAAAGTCGCTTATCGCATCGATCACCACCTCGCCTTCAGTCGGCGTCATAGCGCCTTGATCTACCATTTTTACTATCTCATCAAGTTTTAAATTCTTAACATTTGGGCCATAAGGACGAGTGAGAATTTCAACCACGCCAAGGTCGTTTATATTATAAACGCTGCTGTTAAAATGCCAGCCGTAGCCGACGTTATCAAAATAATATGTCTTATCTCCGTTTGCATAAACCGCTCCGTAACCATCGTTTCTTACAAGCCCTATCTTTCGCCACTGCTCTTTTGTATCAAGCCTTACAATACACGTGTGGCGTGAGCTTAGGCTGTGGTCATTTTTTGTGTTGTGCCAAATTTCATAGGTTTTTAGAAAATATGTCTTGCCATCACTTATCACCACATCGCCATATAGCGGCGTTATCTCGCCTTTAAAAGGATCGTCGCCGTCTCTTACAAACTCGCCCTCATCTATGCTGTTATACCACTGCCACTTTCGCTCCCAGTGATAGATACCGCCTTTACCACGAAAGAGCGCATGATAGGAGTGCTCATCTTTTAGGTTAAAAAGTGGCTCGTATGGGGCAAATTTGGGGTCAAATTCGTGATCGTTTGCATAGACCATGCCAGAATTTGGCTCATAAAGATAGTGAATGCGCCATATCTCGCCGATATCACGCATTTGCGGGTTAAATTTAATCCCTAGTTTTGAGCTGTCATAATAGACATTTTCTCCGTCAGTCGTAAAATGCACGCTCTTTCTGCCAGATGCCTGCTCGATGTAGCGCATTTTGCTGGCATTTGCGCCCTCTAGCTCTTTGCCATCATGATAGACCTTAACGCCGTCACTTGCGTAGCCAAAGCCCAATATCGCTGCTAAATTTACGTTATCAACCTCTCTAAATTTATAGATGTGAGTTTGCGCTTTTGGAGTGTTAAACATTTTATGTGAGACGATGTCCCAAAACTCTTTAAATGCGGATATTTCGAGGTTTGTCTCGCTTACGCTATCGCAAAAATATGTGATCTTGCCATCGCCAAAGTAGCCATTGCCAAGCGCTCTAACGCCATTTGGATCAAGCCCACTCATCACGAGATTACCGCAATATACCGCCTTATCGCTAGCGCCAACGTTTCTGTTGTCGTATTTGCCGGTGTCAATGTATCTAAATTTACTGGCCCTCACGCCTATTAGCTCAAATTTACCACCACTTGGTACCATGGCATAGACCTTGTCGTCTTTGACGTAAAAAAAGCTATTATTTAGCTCTTTACTATCGCCAATGTCGTCATCTAAAATAGTAGTCAAACCAAAGATAAAAAAATAGACAGCAAAAAATATCACAACAATAGCGATCACTACAGAGATTAGCGGATGTTTTTTTAGCATTTTAGCCCCATTTCAAACAAATTTAGCGACCTCATCAAGCCGCAAAACCTCATACATTTAAATTTCAAAGTCCTATACAAATATAAAATATCTAAATATCAAAAACTTAAGATATGCAAATTTACCCATCAAAAACAGAAAACAAGCGACTGCTAATGTAATAATAAGCCTAATAATATTAAATTCCAGCGTAACCCCATAATAAATAAAGACTGACGCAATAAAGCATAAATAAAAATAACTAAGCATGAAGATCAAATTTTTAATCCTTGCAAAAAGCCCTAACTCCTCGCTGCTTTTTGCGATTAGCCTAATGGTCTCTATATTATTTAAAAATCCAACCTTGTTATATTAGATCGCCTACTTCATATTTTTCTATCTCTGGTGAAAACACCCCGCTAAATCTCTCTTTACCTATCAAAAGGCTCATGCTTGTGGCTAAATTTTGCCTAACAACTCTTCTATTTAGCGCGCTTATCCTACCGATCTTTTTCAAGCTACTCGAGCTCCTCAGCGATCTCAAGCACTTCAAAATAGTCATTTTCTAGGCTTTCAAGCTCGGCTTTTGCCTTTTCTAGCTCTTCATAAAGCTTAGTAAGCCCCACTTCTTGATAAATTTTAGGATCGCTAAGCCCCTCGTTTAGCTCGGCTACTCTTGCTTCAAGGGTTGAAATTTTATCTGGATATGTGTTTAAAATTTTCGTCTGTTTATAGCTCAGCTTTGCGCCAGATTTGCTCTTTTGTTTGGTTTCATTTTGGCTATTTGAGAGCTCTTTTTCAAATTTATCAAGCTCTTTTAGTTCATCTTCAAGCTCCAAATAGACGCTATACTCTTCATGTAAGACATTTATCTTTGTGCCCTCAAACGCCCAGAGCTTATTTGCCATCTTATCGACAAAATATCTATCGTGGCTTACTAGCAAGATAGCCCCCTCAAAGCTTTGCAAGTAGTCTTCTAAAATGTTGATAGTTGCGATATCAAGGTCGTTTGTCGGCTCGTCAAGCACCAGCACATCGTAAGTTTTGGTAAAAAGCATCGCAAGTGCGACACGGTTTTTCTCGCCGCCACTTAAAACGCCTATCTTTTTATCCAGAAATTCCTTTGGAAAGAGGAAATTTTTAAGATAGCCATAAACGTGCATATTTCGCCCACGAACAAGCACGTGATCGCCGCCGTTTGGGCAAAAGGTCTCTATAAGGCTCTTTTCATCGTCAAGGACATTTCTAGCTTGATCAAAGTAGCCGATACTCACCTCGCCTCTTTTTATCTCGCCGCTACTTGGCTTTTCAAGTCCTAGCAAAATTTTAAGTAGCGTGCTTTTGCCGCTACCATTTCGCCCCACTATGGCGATCCTCTCGCCTTGTAATACCCTTGCGTCAAATTTTTCAAAAAGCACCTTGCCGTCTATGCTTTTGCTTAAATTTTTAAACTCAAAGAGCATTTTTTTGCGGTTTTGGCTCTGCGTTTGGTTGAAATTTTTACTCGCACGCTCTAGCTCAAGTCTCACACGCCTTATCACGCCTGGGTTTTTCTTGGCTTCTTCTCGCATAGCAAGCACCCGCTCTTTTCTACCCTCGTTTCGCTTTAGCCTAGCTTTCACGCCTCTTCTTAACCACTCCTCTTCAGCCTTTAGCTGTTTTAGCAGAGTCTCATGCGACTTTGCAAGGCTTGCTAAAATTTCCTCTTTTTTGGTTAGATAGTTTGCATATCCACCCTCGAAATTTTTTAAGCTTGCATCCTCAACCTCAACGCACCTGGTTGCCAGCGCATCGATAAAATACCTATCGTGGCTTATAAAAACTATGCTTTGATTTGAGCTTTTAAGCATATCTTCAAGAAATTTGACCATATAGACATCAAGGTGGTTTGTTGGCTCATCAAGTAGCAGCACATCTGGCTTTTTAAGGATGAGCGCACCCAGTGCCACGCGTCTGATCTCGCCGCCACTTAGCGAGCAAATGGGTCTGTTCTCATACTCTTTTAGCTTAAATTCTTGCAAAATTCGCTCGATCTTATGCTCGATATTCCAGCCGTCCTTTGCCTCTATAAATTTTAAAAGCCTCTCTTGCTCTTTTAAAATTTCTTTGTTTTCAGGATCATTTGCTAGCAAAACACCGCTCTTTTCATATTCGCTTATCGCGTCAAATATCTCTTTTAGCTCGTTATTTAGTGCCTGCCTTACGGTAAAAGTTGCGTTAAAATTTGGAGTTTGAGCTAGCATCTCTACGCTTATTAGGTTTTGCACTATGCGTCTGCCACTATCTACTGCCACCTCGCCAGAGATGATCTTCATAAGCGTGCTTTTACCGCTGCCATTTTTGCCGATGATAGCTATTTTCTCATTTTCATTTACACTAAAATTTACAGCGTTTAAAATCTCGTTTGCGCCAAATTTTTTACTTACGTCTATCAGGTCGATTAATGCCATTTTTCTCTCATTTTTTAAATTTCTCGCGATTATATCAAAAGGGAGCTAAAACCTAATTTTGGCTATAATCGCCAAAATTTTTAAAATAATTAAGGAAAATTTAATGAACTTATCTATGAGAAAACTCGTAGTTCCGATATTTTTAGATATGTTTTTACACTTCATTACGCTCATTATCAACACCTACATGGTGACAAAAGTGAGTGTGCATCTAGTTGGTGCAATGGGTGCTGGTAATCAAGTGATGGATCTTTTTATGACCATTTTTAACTTCCTAAGCATTGGCTGCTCGGTTGTCGTCGCCCAAGCACTGGGAGCTAAAAAGAACGATCTTGCCTCAAACGTCATACACGCAAGTATCACGTCAAATACACTCTTTGGTATCTTCTCAGCTATCATTATCTACGTCTTTGGCTACAACATCTTAAATTTACTAAACGTGCCAAAAGAGCTTATAAATGATAGCTTCTTATATCTTCATATCCTTGGCTTTGCCCTACTTTTTGATGGTATCGGTATGGTGCTAGCTGCTGTGCTTCGTGTTTATAACCTAGCAACTGCTGTTATGCTAACTTCGGTTTTAATGAACGTAATTACGATTTTAGGCAATGCTATCTCCCTTTTTGGCTGGTTTAATCTGCCAAATTTAGGCCTACAAGGAGTCGCTATCTCGACACTTGTTGGCAGATTAGTAGGCATTTTTGTGCTAGCTTATATGCTGAGTCAAAAGGCAAAAGTTAAAATTTATTTTAAAAAGCTACTTGTCGTACCATTTGAAATTTTAAAGAAAATCCTCTCAATCGGCCTTCCAAGCGCAGGCGAAAATTTACTCTGGATGGCGCAATACATGGTCGCTTTTGGCTTTGTGGCAAGTATGGGTGAGGCTAGCCTTAGCGTACAGACCATTTACTTTCAGATCACGCTTCTTATCTTGCTTTGTGGAGCGAGCATTAGCGTGGCAAACGAGGTCATTGTAGGACATTTAGTTGGAGCAAGCGAGTTTAACGAGGCCTATACAAGGACATTTAGGGCGTTAAGACTTGGAGTTTTTATAACGCTTGTAGTCGTGCTTATAGCTTATGCGCTAAAGTATCAGATCATGGACGCACTAAATTTAAACGAAAATTTACGTGCGATCATGCTACCACTTTTTACACTTTCGATATTTCTTGAAGCGGGCAGAACCTTTAACATAGTCATCGTAAATGCCCTTCGTGCAAGCGGTGATGCAAAATTTCCTCTTGCGACTGGCCTTATCTTTATGTGGGGGCTTTCGCTGCCACTTGGATATTTCTTAGGCATCTATCTTGGCTGGGGAATTATCGGCGTTTGGATAGGGTTTTGTGCTGATGAATGGCTAAGAGGCCTTGCAAATACATGGCGTTGGAGAAGCAAAAAATGGCAAGAAAAACGCCTAGTTTAAAGCAAAAAATGGCAAGAAAAACGCCTAGTTTAAAGCAAAAGAGCATAAATTTAGACTTTTATGGGCTAAGCATTTTAATAAATTTTAAAACAAATGTAAAATCCATGCGTTTAAGAGTTGGTAAGGACGCTAAGATCACGCTATCTATGCCATTTTACAGCACACAAAAGATGGCTCTTAGCTTTCTTGAGATGCATAAAATTTGGCTTGAAAATACTTACAAAAAAGCTCTTGTAAATTTGCCAAAAGATAATGAGATGAAATTTCTTGGACAAGTTTATAAGATAAAATTTGATGAAAATTTTAAAGAGCCATTTTTTGATGGCGAGTTTGTCTTTACGCCAAATTTAAAAAGCCTTGAGTGTTTTAAAAAAGTAAGAGCAAAAGAGCTGTTTTTAGAGCTTGTAAGCCATTTTCAGCCTTTTATAAATAAGCCAATCAAGCGCATCGTCATACGAAATAGCAAAACTCGCTGGGGCAGCTGCAATCATAAAAAAGGCTATATAAACCTAAGCCTAAGACTCATAGAAAAGCCACTCTCAGCCGTGCGCTACGTCGTTCTTCACGAACTAACACACATGCTCTATCCACATCATCAAAAAAGTTTTTACGATTTTATAGAAAAAATCATGCCTAATTATAAAAAACAAGAGCAAATTTTAAAAGCGTAATTATTTTTCATCAAGTAAGTGTAAAAATTAATATGCTAAAATTGCATGTTAATTCACAAAAAAGGGAATTTCAATGAAAAAAATGATTTTTATCTCAATCTTAGCTGCTTGTGCTTTTGCAGGTAACTTTGAAGATGGCCTAAAGGCATATGGGAGCTCGAATTTCAAAGAAGCTTTAGCTAAATTTGAAGCAGGATGTGCAGAAAATGATGTAAAATCATGTGTAAAAACTGGCGCCATTTACCAACTAGGAAAAACGGCTCTGCCTAATCCAAGCAAGGCCTTGGAGTACTATAACAAAGCTTGCGAAGCTGGCGAGGTTGAAGGTTGCTCGGCAGCTGGTGGACTTTATCTAAATACTGAGCCACAAAAAGCAAGAGAACTTTTTAATAAAGCTTGTGAGAAGAATGATGGATATTCTTGCGAGATGGTAGGTTCTATCTTGATAGAGGCTAAAGAATTTAAAAAAGCTTATGAATTTTTAGTAAAAGGCTGCGAATTAGGCGATAAGATGTCTTGCGAATTTGCAGGCGATCTAAGACGCTCAAAACAACTATAATTTTTAGGCTTACGAGCCTAAAAATTTCTTAAAACAAAAAAATCCAAAAAATACTTATTTTAAATAAAAATTACCCAAAGTATAAAGGTAGTCTAAAAATTTATATTAGAAATTTAGGCAAGAATGCTCTTGCCTAAGATTAGATTATTTTTATTTGATCAAGTGGTTTATCTTTAATGCCCCATTGAGTCATAAAAACAAATCCATAAAGTACAGCAGCTACGATATAAGCAGTGTATTCGTTTGGTATAAGATTAAATTTCGCACATATATTTGGTACAAGAGCTAGTGGCACAACCGGAATCAAAAGAATACGCTCCCAAATTCTAAGCTTTGTGACATAGTAGCCTTGAAGTAAGCTTGAAAATGCAAACATTCCCACGATCGCCATACCAAAGACAAGTAAAATTTCAAGCGGATTACTCATCCAGACTATTCCTTTTGAATCAAGCGGATCGCCCTCATTTACGCTATCTATTAGCATAAGTTTGTTGTTAAAGAAAAAAGCAAATGGTAAGATCGCTGTTCTTAGATCATAAAAGAATCCTTGAACGCCAACAGTTATAGGATTTGCTTTAGCGATACCAGCTGCTGCATAAGCTGCGATACCAACTGGTGGTGTATCATCGGCTAAAATTCCAAAGTAAAAGACAAAAAGATGCACAGCAATGGCTGGGATCAAAAAGCCATTTTTGTGTGCCAAAAATAAAATAACAGGTGCCACAAGACTTGAAACTACGATGTAGTTCGCTGTTGTTGGAAGGCCCATTCCTAGTATAAGTGACATCATCGCAGTAAGAAGCAATATCATAACTATATTATCACCAGCAAGTAACTCAACTAAATCTGAAAGTACTTGGCCAAGGCCAGTTAAAGAGATAGAGCCCACGATGATGCCAGCAAGCGCTGTTGCGATGGCAATAGTAGTCATACTTTTTGCGGCTGTAACCATCGCCCAAAATATATCCTCAAAGCCAATAAGTACGTCATTTATACCAACTTTTTCGCCACTTGCTAGCTTTTTAGTTGGCTCTTGAAAGATCATTATTAAAAATAAAAATCCAATCGCATTAAAAGCCGCCGAGATAGCTGATTCTTTTGCGATTAGCAATGTATAAAGTAAAATCAAGATCGGCGTTATGTAGTGAAGACCGCTCACAAAAATTTTAAATCTTGAGTGAAATTCGCTCTGATCTATGCCTTTTAGCCCAAGCTTTACGCTCTCTAAATGCACGATAAAAAATAGCGACAAATAGCATGCAAATGCAGGAATTACCGCTGCCATCATAACATTTGTATATGTCATGCCTAAAAACTCAGCGATAATAAAAGCAGCCGCACCCATGATAGGTGGCATGAGCTGTCCATTTACACCGGCTGCAACCTCGATAGCACCAGCTTTTGTGCGCGAAAGACCAGCTTTTTTCATAAGCGGTATGGTAAATGTACCAACAGTTACGACATTTGCTGTTGAGCTACCTGAAACCATGCCTGTTAGGCCACTTGCGATGACTGAGGCTTTGGCTGGGCCACCTCTATATTTGCCAAGAAGCGAGAAGGCTAAATTTATGAAGTATTGTCCAGCTCCTGCCCTTTCAAGCAATGAGCCAAAAAGAACGAAAAGGTAGATAAAACTAACGCTAACGCCGATAGGCACACCAAAGACACCCTCTGTTGTTAAAAACATATGTCCTGCGATCTTTTCTAGGCTAGCACCCTGATGAGCGATGATGTCTGGCATATAAGGGCCAAAGTGATCGTATATCAAAAATATAGCACAGATGATACCAAGAGCTGGCCCCATCACGCGTCTACCACCCTCAAGCAAGATAAAAATAGCGATAAATGAGATGATCACATCTTGCTTGATATAGTCCCCCGTCCTATCAGCAAGCTCGTAGAAATATACTGCTGGATAAAGCACGGCAACAACGCCTATCACGCAAAAAACTAGATCGTAAAACGGCAAACTTGAGTGAGCCTTTTTATGAAAAGTGACTGGATAGAGCAAAAATACAAGCCCAACCGCAAAAGCTAGGTGCACTGAGCGTGAAATGTTAGTATTTAGCGGGAAATACGCTATATAAAGCTGAAAAACCGACCAAGAAAAGCATACAATCGCAATGAAATAGTTGTAAAAATTGCTATTTATCTCCCTTGTTTTTACCTCGACAAATTGTTCTTCATTGTCTTTAACTTCGTTCATCTCTCTCCTTTAAAATTTAAATATATAAATTTAAAAGAATTTGCATATTTAAATTTTATCCAGAGGCAAAAGCCCCTGGAAATGGACTATTTTAAGATACCAGCCTCTTTAAACGCAGCCTCTGCAGCTGGGTGAAGCGGAGCTGAAAGACCTTGAACGAGATCTTCTTTTTTAACTGATTTTAGTGCTGGGTGAAGAGTTTTATACTCATCAAAGTTGTCTAAAATAGCTTTTATCACAGCTTTTACAGCCTCATCTTTTGTGTCTTTGCTAGTTACTAAAACAGCTTTTACGCCAATAGTATTTACATCGTGATCGACGCCATCATAAGAGCCTTTTGGGATGACGCCTTTTGCAAAGTATGGTTTCTCTTTAAGAAGCTTATCGATCTCACTACCTTCGATATTTAGGATATCAATCGGCAAAGATGTCGCAGCATCAGTGATGTTTGCAGTTGGATGGCCGACGACAAAGCTATATCCGTCTATCTTTTTATCTTTTAGTGCGTGTGGGCATTCGCCAACTGTTAAAACGCCGCGGTATCCTAGTTTTGAAACGTCAAAGCCTTTTGCTTTAAAGACTTCAAGTGTGCTCACTTCGTTGCCGCTGCCTGGGTTGCCAACGTTGTATTTTTTACCTGCAAATGAAGCAAGATCGCTTGTCAGACCGCTATCTTTTGCTACAACAAATGCAAGAAGTTCTGGATAGATCGCAACTACTGAGCGTAAATTTTCATCTTTTGCTCCGTCAAATTTGCCAGTGCCGTTAAATTTATCATAGACAACGTCACTTTGAACAAAGCCAAATGTGAGCTCTTTTTTCAAAACGTTATTTACGTTATAAACAGAGCCGCCAGTTGATTGGACTGAGCATTTTACATTAGTATTTTTGTTTGCTAAACGGCAAATCGCTCCACCTATCGGATAATAAGTGCCTGTCATGCCGCCAGTGCCGATACTGATAAATTCTTTTGCTGAAAGAGTTGTTGCTAAAAGCAAGCCAGCAAGTGCCAAAGAAGTAGTTTTCATCTAAGATCCTTTCAAGAAATTTAAGGCTATTTTATTCTATAAATTTAGCTTTTTACCTTATTTAATATGATATTTTCATGCCGTTTTGGTAAAGTTGCAACCATTCTACACAATCAAGACTTAAAAAAATATTTTCTTAAGATTAATTTTATATTTCTTTATCAGCCAAAATAAATTTGATAAATCAGCTATTTAAATATCATTTTTTATTGTATAATCCACCGCAGTTCTAAGTTTTAGAAAAACTGTTGCAAATTTACAACTAACCAATAGCTTTTATAAATGTTAATAATAATCAAATTTTGGAGGTTTTTATGAAAAAATCACTTATGTTGGCCGCTTCTATGCTGCTTTTATCTTTAAATTTCGCTTCTGGCGCGGATGAGAAAACGCAAGTTAGCTTTAGTGGCTCATCTACTCTAGCTCCGGTCATCGCTAAAATTTCAACTGACTTTATCGAAAAATACGAGACTTGGGATAAAGTAGATAGCACTTTACCAAACAAAAATATCACCATTTTTGTCTCAGCTGGTGGCTCTGGCGCTGGCGTAAAAGCTGTGCTTGATCATGTCGCTGACTTTGGCATGCTAGCTCGCGACATAAAAGATAGCGAAAAAGCAAAGATCAAGGATATGAAAGCCTATACACTTGGTATAGACGCACTTTGCGTGGCTGTAAACCCAGAAAATGAGGTAATAAAGCTAAAGGGCGGAAATTTGAGTAAAGATGAGATTATCAAAATTTTCTCAGGCGAGTACAAAAAGTGGAGCGACCTTGACAAATCTCTACCAAATGACGAAATAGTCGTAGTTACAAGAGATCTTGGCGGCGGTGCTCACGAGGTATTTCAAAAAAAGATCATGAAAGATGTAAAAGTTAGCAAAAACGTCATCCAATCACCTTCCATGGGCGCACTTGTCTCAAAAATAATCGAAAATAAAAACGCAATTGGCTACGCTTCTTTTGGTATCACAAATCAAAACAAAGGCAAACTAATACCGCTAAATGTTGACGGTGTAGAGCCAACTGTGAAAAATATAGTTGACGGCAAATACTACATCTCTCGTCCACTCATCATCGTAAAAAGTGGCGATCTAAGCAAGAGCGAGCAAATTTTTGTTGATGTGCTAAATTCAGCCGAAGGTCAAAAGACTATCGAAAAAATGGGATTTATACCAGTAAAATAGTCTAATGACAGGGCAAATTTTTAAAGGCGGGGTATATGCTTTCACACTTTTATCCGCCGTGCTTTTGCTTTTACTCGTGGGGTTTTTACTACTAAATTCCACGAGTTTTTTTGCAGAAGTAAACCTTTTTGACTTCTTGCTAAATGACGACTGGGACGTTAGCACAGAGCCATTTAGCTTTGGGCTGTTTAATATCCTAATCGCAAATTTCGCAGTCGCATTTTTAGCTTGCATATTTTCATTTTTTATCTCGCTTGGCGTTACTATCTTTATCTGCTTTTTTGCAAGTGCTTGGCTTAGGCATGTGCTAGACTGGATGATAAGAATTCTAGCTGGCATACCCTCTATCATATATGGATTTTTCGCGCTTTACACGGTTGTAAAAATTTTAGAGTCAGAGCTAAAAATGTCCGCTGGCGAGTCAGTCTTGGCAGCTAGCCTCATCCTTAGCGTCATGATACTGCCCTTTTTTACTTCGCACTTGCTCCAAAGCGTGGGTCTACTAAAACAAAATTTCAAAACAAACTCAGACGCGCTTGGCGTAAGCACTGGATACTTTATACGTAAGGTCATTTTAAGAAAATCGATCAAAGCAAGCATTTCAGGCTTTATACTCGCATTTTCAAGAGCAGCTGGCGAGACTATGGCTGTGATGATGGTCATAGGCAACACCCCACTTTTTCCGCACCTGCTCTCAAAAGCTCAGACCATACCATCTCTAATAGCCCTTGAAATGGGTATGAGCGAGGCTGGCAGCTTGCACTATCACGCTCTTATTGCAAGCGGATTTATCCTGCTTGTTTTTATATTTATGCTAAATATTTTTATCTTTAAATTTGAGAAAAACAATGAACACTTTTAAAGATCATCTAGTCAAATTTTATGCTTATCTTTGCGTATTTATAGTGGTTGCGGTGATATTTTGGATATTTTATTTCATCTTTGTAAATGGCATCTCTCAGATAAATTTAGACTTTCTGACCAAAAACCCGCAAGGTTTAAATTTAGGTGAGAGTGGTGGCATAAAAGACGCCATCATAGGCTCATTTTTGCTGATGATACTATCTATGATATTTTCTGCGCTTCTTGGCGTTAGCTGCGCCATTTATAGGCAAATTTACTGCGCTTCTAGCACGATCAAGCTTGGGCTTAAATTTATCATCCAAACGATGGCCTCCATACCTTCTATCTTACTTGGGATGTTTGTTTATGGGCTTTTTATCGTTAGTCTTGATATCCCTAAAAGCCTGCTAACAGCTAGCATTACGCTTGCCTTGATGGTCTTTCCATTTGTTGAAGTAAGCACAGAAAAGGTGATCTCGCAGATCGATGAAAAGATCTTAAGAGATAGCTTCGCGCTTGGCGTTGATAAAAATTTCATGGCTAGAAAGCTGGTTTTGCCAACTATTAGAAAAAATATAATATCTATCTTGATACTTGCTGGCAGCTACGCCATAGGGGCTACCGCACCGCTACTTTTAACAGGGGTCGTTTTTATGGCAAAGGCAGAAGGCCTGCTCTCGCCAGTTATGGCACTGCCTTTTCACCTGCACATGCTCCTAAGCCAGTCAGTCGCAACGCAAAATGCATATGCCACGGCGCTCGTGCTAATTTTTATTTTGATCATTTTGCACCTACTTTCAGCTGTAGTTTTATTTGATATAGGAGAGAAAATTGCCAGATATTTTAAACATAAAAAATCTTAGTATCTTTTACCAAGATAATGAAATTTTAAAAGATCTAAATTTAAACGTCGCCGAAAACAAGATCATCTGCCTAATGGGAAGCTCAGGATGTGGCAAATCGACATTTCTTTCAGCGCTAAATGGCTTTTTGGAGCAAAAAGGCGGCAGATATAGCGGAGAAATTTTATTTAAAGGCGAAAATATCAAAAATAAGGGCGAAATTTGGCTAAGAAGGAAGCTAGCCATACTCTTTCAAGACGCCACACTCTTTCCTTTTAGCGTCGAGAGAAATTTGACCTATGCAATGGAATTTTACGAGGGCAGCATAAAAGATAAGCAAAAAAGAGTAGAAGAGCTCTTAAAAAGCGTAAATTTACTGGGTGAAATAAGTGACCTAGATATGCCAGCTAGCAAGCTCTCTGGTGGTCAAAAGCAAAGACTTTGCATCGCAAGGATGCTAACTACAAAGCCTGAAGTACTCATGCTTGATGAGCCTTGCTCATCGCTTGATATGAAAAATGTCTTGATCGTAGAGGAGCTTTTAAAAAGCTTGTCGCAAAGATACACTATCATCATCACCACGCACAATGAGGAGCAGGCAAAAAGGCTTGGCGGCAGGATAGTTCGAATTGTAGATAAGAAATTTAAATTTTAAAAGAGCTAGAAATTCTAGCTCTAAATTTAGTCGATAAATCTTTTTGTGATATTTGCGTAGGCATCGATCCTGCGGTCTCTTAAAAATGGCCAAATTCTGCGCACTTCTTCGCTTCTTTTCATATCTATTTCAACGATCTTGCAAAGCTCATCTGTGCTATTTGCACGGAAAAGTTGTTCGCCTTGTGGCCCAAAAACAAAGCTATTTCCCCAAAATTTTATCCCATCCATCACGCCGCTATCATCTTTTTCAAAGCCCACGCGATTTACTGCGACCACTGGCAAGCCATTTGCCACACTGTGACCTCTTTGCACCGCCACCCACGCTTCAAGCTGTCTTGACTTTTCATCATCACTATCGCCCTCAAACCAGCCAATAGCCGTTGGATAGATGAGAATTTTTGCCCCTTTTAGCGCCATTAGCCTTGCTGCTTCTGGATACCACTGATCCCAGCAAACCAAAACGCCAAGCTTGCCAAGGCTTGTTTCAACTGGCTCAAAGCCAATATCACCAGGCGTGAAGTAAAATTTCTCGTAAAATCCAGGGTCATCAGGGATGTGCATTTTTCGGTATTTGCCAGCCACGCTGCCGTCACGCTCGAAGACAAAGGCGGTGTTGTGATAAAGTCCGTCAGCCCTCTTTTCAAAGAGCGAAGTGACTAAAACTACGCCATTTTCTTTTGCTACCCTACCCCAAAAAGCGACGTCCTCTTGCCAGTCGTTTGCGTGATCAAAGAAATTTGTATCCTCGCTTTGGCAAAAATACTGCGTCTGGTGCAGCTCTTGGCATACTACTAGATCAGCGCCGCCTTTTTTTGCCTCAGCTATTAGCTCAAGCGTCTTTGCGATAGTTGCCTCTTTTGTGCCTTTAAATTCTTGTTGAAGTAGTGCTACTTTCATCTCATCTCCCTTCTTTGTCGTTGTATGGGTCTAAATGCGTGGTTATCTGCCACGAATAATCCCTAAATTTCTCTCTTATCTCAGCTTCAAGCGAGTCGGCCACCTCGTGCGCGTCGTAAAGCGAGATATCTTTGTCAAAAACTAAATGCAGCGTTAAAAATATGGTATTTGCGCTCTGTCTTGTGTTTAGATAGTGAAAGTCTGAAACCCCCTGCTTTGCCTTTATCATCTTGATGATCCCCTCTGTGATCTCAGGACTTGCTGCGTGATCTAGCAAGACACCAAGGGCATCTTTGCCAAGGCTTATCGCGCTTTGAGCGATGTAGCCACTTATCACGATACCAAAGATAGCATCTATCATCACAAATCCGCTAAATTTAATAATAAGTAGCGAGATAATGACTGCTAGGTTGCTAAAAAGGTCGATCTTATAGTGCAGCGCGTCTGCTTTTATGATAAGGTTGCCACTTTTTTTAGAAATTTGGTTTAAAAATAGCACCAAACATAGCGTCACTACAACCGAAAATACCATCACACCAAGGCTTAAGCCAAGGTCTATCTCTAAATTTGGCTCGCTAAATTTCTTAATGCTCTCATAAAAGATAAAGCCTGACGCTAACACGATGATGACGCACTCAAATAGCGCTGCTAACGCCTCTAGCTTTGTGTAGCCAAAGTTAAATCTCTCATCAGCTTGCTTTCTTGACTTTCTAAGCGCAAATAAATTTAAAAGTGACACGATAAAATCAAGCATCGAGTCGATCGCCGAGCCAAGTACAGCGACCGAGCCGCTAAAAAGTCCGGCTGCAAATTTCACAAGTGCGAGCAAAAAGGCGCAAGCTCCGGCTGCGATAACGGCCTTATTTTCACCCTGTGTGCACTCCTGCTTATTTATACGGTTAAACTCATAATCAAACGGACTTGACAAGATTAAGCCCTTTTGTATCTATTTTGGCTTGAGCAGTGAAGCGAGCCATTTTGACGGACAAAAACTAACGAATTTACACCGATGATCTTTCTATCTGGCAATGCCTGAGCTAGTAAATTTAGCACCTTTTCATCGTTTTCATCATTATATGTTGGCACGATTAGCGCACCATTTATAAAGATGAAGTTCGCATATGTGCAGCCAAGCCTTTTACCATCATAAAATTTAGGCTTAGGAAGCGGCAAAGCAAGTAGTTTAAAGCCAGTTTTTTTAAGCTCATCTTCCATCTTTTTAAGCTCATCAAAGTGCTCATCACTCTTGTCATCGCAAGCTGCGTAAGCTATCGTATCAGGCGTGATAAAGCGCGCTAAAGTGTCGATGTGACTATCTGTATCATCGCCTTTTATAAAGCCATTTTCAAGCCAGATGATACGTTTTAAGCCAAATAAATTTTTTAGCTTTTCTTCGATCTGCTCTTTGCTAAGCGCTTTGTTTCTATTTTCATTTAGCAGGCATTTTGAGGTGGTTAAAAGCACGCCATCTCCGTTGAACTCAACACTTCCGCCCTCTAGTATCATATCAACTGGCTCAAGCTTGGTCTTGTAAATTTTAGCTAGCTCTAAATTTATCGCATCATCTTTTGAACTCTTAAATTTACCACCCCAAGCGTTAAATTTAAAGTCATAGCTCTTTACGCCATCCTTGGTGCAAACATCGATCATACCGTAGTCTCTGATCCAAGTATCGTCAGTATCAAGTTTTACAAACTCTACATTTTTAAATTTCTTAAATCTAGTGAAATTCGTCTCATCAGGGCAGATAAGCACCACCTTTTCATAGGGCGTAACAGCAGCCATAAGCTCCTCATAGCCCGCCAAAATCTCCTCTAAATAAGGCTCCCAGTCGCTCTTACTATGCGGCAGCGATAAAAACAAAAGCTCCTGCTCTTCCCACTCTGCATACGCTCTCACGCTCTCTCCTTGTAAATTTTATAAATTCCATAAATCGTAATGATTATCCAAAAGACCTCTATCAAAAATGATCCGAGGTTAAAGTGCACAAAAAGCGAGATTATAAGTAGCACCGCACCTGCTAAATTTATTATCTGATAGGCTAGATCGCGGCTATTTAGGCGGCCAATCTGAAGTAAAAAGTAGCCCATCACGATGCAAATCATCCCTAAAAAGCCAATGATCTGAAAAAGATCGATCAAATTTTATCCTTTTTGCAAGCTTAAATTTAAAGCAAGATCATATCTAATTAGTTTTAAATTTATGATTATAAGATAAAATAACTCCATTTTTCAGATTGGATTAAAGTTTTATGGATTTTGAGTTTATTGAGAAATTTTATCCGCTTTATGTTAAGGCCGGAGTGCTTACCTGTGAGATCGCCTTTTTAGGGATCGTTTTTTCTATTTTGATCGGTATTTTTTGTATGGCTGTGAAATTTTACAAGCTAAAATTTCTATCAAAAGTAATTGATTGTTATGTCGAGCTCTCAAGAAATACGCCTCTTCTTATACAACTTTTCTTTTTATATTATGGCTTGCCAAAGCTTGGGGTGTCGATGAGCGGCTTTGCCTGTGCGGTTGCGGGACTTAGCTTTCTTGGAGGCAGCTATATGAGTGAGAGCTTTAGACTTGGCTTTGAGGCGGTTAGAAGGTCGCAGATAGAAGCAGGACTTAGCATCGCACTTAGCAAAAATCAGCTCCTAAGATATGTTATCTTGCCTCAAGCATTTAGCGTAGCGGTGCCAAGTATTAGTGCAAATATTATCTTTTTACTAAAAGAGACAAGCATCGTTAGCATCGTGGCACTTGCTGATCTAGTTTACGTCGCAAAGGATCTCATTGGGCTTTATTACAAAACAGACGAAGCGCTTTTTATGCTGGTTATTAGCTATCTCATCATCATCTTGCCAGTCTCGCTGGTGCTTAGCTATGTCGAAAAAAGGGTGAGAAATGCAAGGAGTTAGTATATTATTTGATACGCAAAATTTACTAAGGCTCTTTGAAGGTCTAGTTGTTAGCACAGAAATTTCATTTATCTCTATTTTTATCTCTATAATCGGTGGCTTAGTGTTTGGCGTGCTTATGAGCATGAAAAACAAATTTATCTATTTTATTTTAAAAATTTGCCTAGAAATCGTTCGCATAATGCCTCAGATCGTTTGGCTATTTTTATTTTATTTTGGTGTCAGTAAGGCGTTTGATATTCACATTTCAGCATTTACAGCCTCACTCATCGTCTTTAGCTTGTGGGGAATTTTTGAAATGATGGACATCGTGCGTGGCGCAATAACATCAATACCAAAACATCAATTTGAATCAGCCGCCTCACTTGGGCTTAGTAAATTTCAAATTTACTCTCACGTCATCATCCCACTAGCCACGAGAAGGCTAGTGCCTGGGGCTGTAAATTTACTAAGCCGTATGATAAAAACGACCTCTATAGTCGTGCTAATTGGCGTTGTAGAGGTGGTCAAAGTCGGTCAGCAGATCATCGAGCGAAATGTATTTACAAATCCTATGGCACCATTTTGGATATACACGCTCATATTCTTTTTATATTTTGTGATCTGCTATCCAGTCTCAAAACTATCAAAACAACTAGAAGAAAAATGGAGCTAAAATGAGCGAAAACATATTAGAACTTAAAAAAATAAACAAATTTTATGGAGAGCTTCACGCCTTAAAGGATATAAATTTAGAGGTAAAAAGCGGTGAAGTGGTCGTGCTTCTTGGCCCATCAGGCTGTGGCAAAAGCACAACTCTTAGATGTATAAACGGCCTTGAGAGCATCGCTAGCGGTGAGATAATAATCGATGGTGAAGTGATTGATGCTAAATTTAATGATTGGCAAAGGATCCGCCAAAAAGTCGGCATGGTCTTTCAAAGCTACGAGCTGTTTGATCACATGAACGTCATAGATAATGTCCTTCTTGGGCCTTTAAAGGTGCAAAAAAGAGATAGAGTTGAGGCTGAAAAGACCGCTGATATGTGGTTAAGCAAGGTTGGACTTCTTGATAAGAAATTTGCCTATCCAAAGGAGCTAAGTGGCGGCCAAAAGCAGCGTATAGCCATTGTTAGAAGCCTGTGTTTAAACCCTGAGATCATGCTATTTGATGAGGTTACGGCTGCGCTTGATCCTGAGATCGTTAGAGAAGTGCTTGATGTGATACTAAATTTAGCCAAAGATGGCATGACGATGCTAATAGTCACCCACGAGATGAGCTTTGCAAGGGCGGTTGCAAATAAGATCGTATTTATGGACGCTGGAGCGATCGTGGAGATCAGCGAGCCGGAGGAATTTTTTACCAACCCAAAGAGCGACCGCGCGAAGAAATTTCTAAATTTATTCTCGTTTTAGAAAAAATAAGAGATAATTTGCCGTTTTTTCAAAATGCGTTTAGAGCGAAAATTTAACGCTCTTATTTATTTAACTTTTTTACAAGGAGAAAGAGTGAGAAAATTTAAATTTTTCTTATTAGCATTAATCGCTACCGTCTTTCTAACGGGTTGTGGTAATGACAAAGGTGCCGACACGGCAAAAGCTGCTTCAAACGAAGCTGATGCGATCGCAAAGATCAAAGAGCGCGGATATGTAAGAATTGGTGTTTTTAGCGACAAACCACCATTTGGCTATGTCGATAAAGACGGCAAAAATCAAGGCTATGATATTTACTTTGCAAAACGTATCGCAAAAGACCTACTAGGCGATGAAAGTAAGGTAAAATTTGAGCTAGTCGAGGCTGCTGGTAGAGTTGAAGTTTTAGTAGCTGATAAAGTAGATATCACGCTTGCAAATTTTACAAAAACACCTGAGCGTGCACAAGTTGTTGATTTTGCACTTCCATACATGAAGGTTTCGCTTGGCATAGTAAGCCCTGAAGGTGCAGTGATAAAGAGCATCGATGAGCTAAAAGACAAAACCCTAATCGTAAATAAGGGCACAACCGCAGACGCGTTTTTTACAAAAAATTATCCTGATATTAAGCTTGCAAAATACGACCAAAATACTGAAACATTTGCAGCTTTGGTTGATAAAAGAGGTGCTGCACTAGCGCATGATAACGCCCTACTTTTTGCCTGGGCGAAAGAGACTCCAGGTTTTGTCGTAGGCGTTGAAGCACTTGGTGATGTGGACGTGATAGCTCCAGCTGTTAAAAAAGGTAACAAAGTTTTACTTGATTGGCTAAACAATGAGATCATTGAGCTTGGAAAAGAAAATTTCTTCCACAAAGACTATGATGCTACACTAAAACCGATCTATGGCGATAGCGTAAATCCAGAATCTCTCGTCGTTGAAGGCGGCAAACTATAAAAATTTTGGAGGGTACTTAACCCTCCCGTTTATCTTTCTATTTTTTATTGAATCGTAAACCAAAACCCCGAATACGGACAGCATCAAACCCGACAAAAATGCAATTGCAATTATGATTACCTTTTTAGGTTTAACTGGTTTATTTGAGATAACTATATCGGAAACTATCTGCGTATTTTGGTAATTATAGGGCTCTAATGCAAGCTCTATGAGAGATCTTTGATCTAAAAGCTTATTTAATTCCTCGGTTTGCAAATTTACTAATTCTCTTTGTAAGGACGGTAATTTATCATTAACTAAGATATCTTTTTCCGCCTGCATATTTTCTAGCTCTACGCCAACCAACCTATCTAATCTATTCTACGCATCAGGTTTAGATTTTGTTAATAATACTTGCTTTTGCTGCTCAAAAGCTATCATACTTTGCTCTAAATTTGAAATTTGACTATAAATACCTTGTTCCATCATCTGGCGAAGTATAATATTTTCGGATTCGCCTACATTTTTATTGGTGCGAAGTTTTTCTAGCTCTGCTTCATATTTTTTTAATCTTTGCGTATTTAACTCTATATTCTTTCGCACCGACGGAATACTTATATCGTCTATTGCCGATATTTCGCGCTGTGCAGCAGGTATAATAGCGTCTTTCATATATGTTATTTGCCTATCTATACGAGGTATCTGCGTTGATTTTATATATTCTATCTGCTGTTGCTTTTCCACTATGACGTTGTTTTGTAAGAAATTTATCTGACGTTCTATATTTGCAAGCTGAACCTTTTTTAATTCGATATATGTGTTTATGGCATTTTGATGCTCGCTCGCCAAATCATCAACCATTTTATTTATCTGTTTTACGGCCGTATCGTTACTCTTTGCGACGACCTCTATGTCAAAAAACTTTTTATTATTTTTTACCTCCGATATCTTTTCTACTTTATAGTCGAGGCCTTCAACGCCTTTTAGCGGGTCGATATACTTTATCGTTAATTTTTGTACATTATCGGCGGTATTTGCTATTAAGATTTCTTCGCCGTTATCATTCTTATAGTATCCGTCTCAACCAAAGCCGTAGCCTTATATAGCGGCGTAGCTACAAAGGCATATAATCCGGCCGCCAACGAAGCCGCACCGGCAGTTAAAAAGATATATTTTTTATAATTCCATACTTTTTTGCCTAGTTCAAATAGATCTATCTCTTCGTCTTGATAAATTATTTGATTATTCCGTTCTGACATTTTTTTCCTTTTTAATGAAATTAGCTTGCGCCTTTACACATTAAAACAACCTTAAAGGTCATTATGATTATCACGATATCGTTCCAGATGCACCAGTTTTTCATATACCACGCATCCATTCGCGCCCTCGTCTCAAAGTCTACGTCGCTCCTGCCGCTAACCTGCCAAATGCCGGTAATTCCAGGCAAAACCGCCAAGATTAGCTCGGCGTATCGCCCCATATCCTTGCGTTCATACTGCGCGCACGGGCGAGGGCCTACGATGCTCATCTCACCCTTTAGGACGTTGATTAGCTGAGGTAGCTCGTCAAGAGAACTTTTTCTGAGGAAATTCCCAAGCTTGGTTACGCGCGGATCGTTTTCGTATTTATGATATTTTTCAAAATACTCCACTTCTTGCGGATTTTTTTCAAGATACTCTTTTAAAATTTCGGCTCCGTTTTCTCTCATCGAGCGAAATTTAAGACACCCAAACAGCTTGCCGTTTAGCCCCATCCTTTGATGCGAGAAAAATATCTTGCCTCTTGGTTCGCTTATCTTCATAGCGATAGCGACCGCGCAAAAAATCGGAATCAAAAGCGGCAAAGCCATAACTATCAAAAATATATCAAGCCCTCTTTTTAGCGCAATGTTAAATTTACTCTGCAAAGAGTTATGTATCGCAAAAAGGCTCGTGCGGGAGTTAAATAGGTTGTAAATATGAGCCTGCGTAAAATCGTAACCTCTAAGCACGGGCGTGAATAAAATCTCTTTATTTTCCTTGATATTTTGCTCTATTAGCTCATTTAGCTTCTGCACGCTCATGCCGCTACCGCCTATAAAAAGCGACTCATACTCGGTCTGCGCGCGAATATAGCCTAGGTATTTATCATCAAAAATCGCCAGCTCAAACTCCTTGTTCTCGCCTAAAATTTTAGCTTTTTTTTTCCAAAAGCCTAGTTTAAAGAGCAAAATTTTAGCTATAAATTTAAAAGCCGGGATAATAAAAATCATAAAGCCAAAGCCCAAAATCAAGCTAGCTCTTGAAAAATCATAGTTTATCTTTAGCAAGGCAAGTGCAGCTAAAGTAAGCAAAAGCCCAAAAAAACAGCTCTTTACCGCTATGGCGCACTCGTGCCAAAAATCATACCTCCTAGCATAAATCCCTTGATAAAAAAACAAGGCTATCATCAAGGCATAAGCGATTCCAAAGCCCTGATACTTGGATATATCAAGCAACACGTGGTCGCCGTAAAATAAATTTTTAAGCTCGACTGCTATACCAAAAGACACCCAAATAGCCAAAAGATCGACCAAAAGAAGTATCGCTTTACAAAGATATTTTTTCATTTTTCCATCCAGATACGCGCTGCGCGAATTTCGCGCTTGGCGGCGACTATTTTATTTTTTCTTTAAATTTTTCGTATTTTTTCTCGACGTAGCTTTTGATCTCGGCTTCAAAACGCGCGCGCGAAAACCTTAGCGAATTTTCCCTGATTTTTACGGGTTCGAATTTATCATGATTTTGCTCAAATTTAGCTACGGCGGCAAGCATCTCTTTTGTGTTCTGCTCCATAAAATATAACCCGCTCTCGCCGTCAATCACCGTCTCGCGAGCGCCGCCGCGACCAAAGCAGATCACGGGCGTACCGCATGCCTGCGCTTCTACGGGCGTGATACCAAAGTCCTCCTCGGCAGCAAAAACAAACGCCTTAGCCCGCCCCATGAGATCCGCCATCGTCTCATTGTCCACAAAGCCCAGAAGCTCGACGTTTTTACCAGCTTTCGATTTGATTTTAGCCATATCGGGACCATCGCCGATGACGAGCAGTTTTTTATCCGTCTGCGAAAACGCCTCCACGATTAGATCAATCTTTTTATACGGCACCATGCGCGACGCGGTGAGATAAAAGTCCTCTTTGGCTTCGCGCAGCGTAAATTTATCCACGTCCACGGGCGGATAGATTACATTGCTAGGCTTGCCGTAAATTTTCTCGATTCGGCGCGCGATATAGCGGCTATTTGCGACGTAGTGATCCACGCGGTTTGCGGCGCTTGCGTCCCAAAGTCGAATTTTATGTAAAAAATACTTCACTAGCGCGCCTTTTAAACCGCGATCTAGCCCGCTTTCGCGCAAGTACTGATGATACAGATCCCATGCGTAGCGGATCGGCGTGTGCACATAGGCGATGTGAAGCTGCCCCTGATGAGTCAAAACTCCCTTTGCGACGGCATGCGAACTGGATAGCACGACGTCGTAGCCGCTTAGATCAAACTGCTCTATCGCAAGCGGAAATAGCGGCAGGTAGTTGCGGTATTTACTCTTCGCAAAGGGCAAATTCTGAATGAAACTCATATGGGCACGCTTGCCTTTTAGAATTTTATTCCGATCCGTATCGCTTAAAAAATCGATGAGACCGTAGATTTCAAAATCATCCCAAATATTGGTAAAACTCTCAACGCATTTCTCCGCACCAGCATAGGTACTGAACCAGTCGTGAATTAGGGCTTTTTTCATTTAAACTCCGCCGTATTTGCAAATCTAAACAATCGTATCAAATTTTTTCTCTTTAACGCAAACAAAAATATAAACATCGCCGCCGCCAAACAAAACGAATAGGCTTCGCCCGCCGCGCGGGATAAAAAAACGAAGCAAACGCTGCAAAAAAAATCCGTCCCGATATTGTAAAAATTTACGCTGTTTATAAATTTAGCTAGCTCGCGACTTAACGCAACGTATTTTAAGAAAAGAGATAAAAATAGACAAAACATTATGATAAATAGATCGTCCGATACGACTACCGCAAGCATTATAAATATCGAAAACAGGGTCAAAATTATTAAATTTACGCGAAGCATCTGCCGCTCTTTTCGCAATGCTTTAAAATATGAATTGGTAAGCAAAAGCGTCTTTCCTTCGCATAAAAATATAGCAAAAATTATCGGCATATAATGCAGCGCGTCCGCGTATTTTGGCAGCCACAGAGCAAGCAATATCTGCATCGGATACGCAAAAAGAAATAAAAATATAAATATGGCGGATAGTCCGTCGTCTAAAATTTTAAAAATTTCATTTTGCTCGTTAGCGCTTTTATTCCGCAAAATCGGAAACAAAATCGCCGAAAATGCGTTGATAAAAAATAGAGCGAAATTTAATAACGACAATACTAGCGAAATTTTTCCGAATACTATAACGCTAAATTTCCATGCGATCATCGATCTTGCTATAAAAATCAAAAATATATTACAAAGCGTAGAGATCGTTAATCTTATACCTATTCGCATATTTTTGAATATATAAAATAAGCTTTTTACGAAGGGGGTCGTTTTTGCCTTAAAAACGTCTCTGCATAAAAAACAAATATAAGCGAAAGATATAAATCTGGCAAAAATAAATGAAAATATCAAAAACCTAGCTTTATCAAAATCTACGAAATAAACGATTGCAATGGACGATAAAACAAAAATTCTCTCTATAAGTAAAACTACGATAGACTTTTTAATCTCATTTATGCTTTGCAAAAGATTATATAAAAACGATCTAGGCACCGTAATAGCGCCCGAAATAGCGATATATAAAAATAGTCTTTTATCGAATGAAAAGGTATAGACGGCAAAAAATATAATTAGGCATTCTAGGGCATATAAAATTTCCATAGCGTAAATTTGAGATTTTAAAGTTCGCTTTAAAATCGATTCAAACCGCCTGCCGCCGTATCTTAGATATATGCCGTCGGATAGCCCGAAATGCAAAAGCTCTACGTAATTTGCGAAAAATATAAACAGCTGATAATATCCGAAACTTTCTAAAGATAATAATTTAGGCAGTACTAAAATCGATACTACGGACGTAAAAGCGAAAAATATCTGCGCTAGCGCCATGTATGAAATTTTAGATATCAAATTCCGTCCTAAATCGTTTTTTGCATAAATTTAATCATTAAGAGACCTAGCTTTTTCGGGATCCACATCGCGCTGACCGTAAATATCCAAAATAGCGGATATTTCTTATAAATTTCATATAAATTGCGAAAGCAGTTTTCATTTCTAACCGCCGAAAGCCCGTTGCGTATCCGAATAATATTGGCGGGATAATAATATATTAAAAGTCTTTTCCTAAAAATTTCGGTTATAAATTTCGCATCGTAATTTTTCTCGATCAAACTTAACGTATCGTTTAAATTTATACCGAAAACTTTGGAAAAATTATAGTTTCCACTATTAAACTGCCTCGCCGCATAGATTTTATCAAATACGACTGCTTGCTTATCGGATAAAATTGCGCACGCTATATTCCAATATAGCTGTCCTAGATTGTTATTAGCTATCGTATTTAGGTCAATTTTATCAAATAGGCTTTTATTTACGATATTGGACGTTATAAAGGTTAAATTAGTATGCGCTTCTTGGATAAATTCCGCTTTAGCGCCGTCGTAAATTTTGAAATTCTTAAATTCTTGAAATTCCGCAGGGCTAGTCTCATCAGTAAAATTTTGAGCTTTTAAATGAACGATGCCGAATGCGGTTGGGGCATCCAGTATTTGCGCTAAATACAAAATCGTATCGTCAAATACCAAATCATCGTCGCCGAATATCCACACATATTTTCCGCGCGATAGCGAGATCGCTTTTTTAAAATTATTATCCGCGCCTATATTCTCATCGTTTTTTATATATTTTAGAAATTTATGCTTGGCGTATTTTTTTACAACGTCGCGAGTCTCATCCGTAGAAGCGTTATCTAAAATCAAAATTTCAACGTCATTTCGCCCGCTTTTACGCACGCTTTTGCATAGGCTATTTAGACTTATATCTAAAAATTTCGCCCTATTATAAGTAGGTATAGCGATGCTTAAAAGTATCTCATTCGTCAAAATTTATTCTTTCTTTCTCAAAGACCAGTGGACGATTTAGTACCTGAGTATAGATCGCGCCGACGTATTCGCCTATTATACCGATGAAAAATAAAATTCCGGACGAAACGAAGGAAAAAAGTATGATAAGAGGCGCTATGCCCACGCTCATCTCGTCCCAATATATGAGTTTTAGCACGAAATAAACGAGTCCCACCACTATGCTTAAAACGCCCGTTATCATACCTATGAAAGTCGCAAGCCTAAGAGGGACTTTGGAATTGCAGATTATGCCCAAAATCCCCATATCGTAAAGCGTGTATAAATTATTTTTGGTAACTCCGCGAATTCTTATAGGCTGATCGTAATGAATTTTAGCTACCTTATAGCCCGCTTCCGCAAGCATTCCGCGAAAAAACGGATACGGATCGTTCATCCGCCTAAGCGCCGCGATGACCTTTTTATCAAAAAGCCCGAAGCCAGTGAAATTCTTAAAAATTTCGATCTCGGAAAGTTTGGAGAGCAGCTCGTAGTAAAGCTCACGTATCTTAAACATAACGCCTTTCTCCTCGCTATCGCGCTTAATGGCAAGAACTAGATCATTGCCTTCTTGCCACTTTTCTATGAGCCCCGGTATCATCTCGGGCGGGTCTTGCAGATCTGCTACGATAGAGATCACGGCATCCCCTTCCGCCCCCAAAAGCGCATAGGTCGGGGATTTGATATGACCGAAGTTTCTAGAATTTACGATGATCTTTAAATTCTTATCATTTTTTGCAAGAGCTTTTAAAATTTCGACCGTTCTATCGGTAGAAGCGTTGTCTATAAAAATATGCTCGTATGCATACTGTGGGAATTGTGACATCGCTTTTTTAACCCTCGCATAGACCTCCTTCACGTTTTCTTCCTCGTTAAAACACGCGGTAACGACGCTAATTTTTTTCATATCATCTCCTAAAAACAAAAAATTTATTCAATATAAACGAAATTATGGCTAGCGGTACAACCAATACGAAGCCGTTTATATACATATTCTCAAATCCGAGCCGTTTAAAGAGCCATAAGAAAAATATGTTTAAGAGATATGTTATAACATATACCAAAACAAATTTAAAAATCAGCCTATTATCGCTACTACCGAATACTAGATTGCCTATAGTTTTAAAGTTAAATAATACACCCAGTATCGTAGAAAACAACACGGCAAGAGGATAATATAGACCGATATAGATAAAAAGAGCAAACAGCCCGTATCCGAAAGCGGTGTTTAGAATTCCGACGAGGAGGAAGGATATGAGTTGGCGTTTTATAGGCATTTAGACGCCCTTTTTCTTATACGAACCCATCGGTTTTTCTATGAAGATATATGATAGAAACCCAAAGAACAAACAATAACAAAGCCCTATAAGCAAATTAAGACCTATACCTAGATGATACTGCTCTATGATTTGATGCACTTTAAAAAGAACGGGCTCATGCCAAACATAAATTACAAAGGTCATAATTCCAAAATAATGTAATATGTTTTTATTATTTTTAATGTCAAATAATATATCTTTATACTCTATTAGAATAATTAAGAAAAACGTCATTAATGCAGTAAAAGTAGGTAAAAGATAAATAAATTTCTCCGCATAAAATTCTATATAGTTGTTAAAAGTATAATAGCTAAAAAAGAAATTTACGAACAATAAAAGCGCCAGTATTATTCCTATAAAAAAGCCAATATATTTAAATTTATATTTTCTACTTATATCATCTATATATAAATTTGCTAATATACCAAATAGAAATAAGTCTATATTGCAATACAATGGCTTATAGATACATCTATCCCAAAATTCGAAATCAACTGCACCACTATAATTTATTTTATATAAGGCAAATCTTTCTATTACGCCAAACGCAATAACTAAAAATAATACCTTGTTTAATCCAATCTTATCCGATATAAAAATGATAAACTGTACCAAAAAAGGAACCAGGATATAAAATTGAATTTCTGTACTCAAAGACCATAGCGCGCCATCAATATTTATATTTAGTAAACTATCGTTTGTAAACGTAGCTACTCTTATAAGCGATTTGATATTTTCTGGTCGAAAAATTTCAGGATGTACGAAAATAGCAAGGGTAAATATGCAAAAATAATATATAGGAAATATTTGCAAAATTCGGTTTTTATAGAAATATAGAATTCCGCTATCACCATAAGAATATCTTTTTGTAATAAATGCTTTGCCCATAAGAAACCCCGATAAAACAAAAAATATCCATACCCCTCCCCATGCAGATGGGTACTTCAAAAAGGTTAGATCAATATCACCCATAAATATCTTGCTTAAATTTTCATTTACCTTAGAATTATAAAAAATAATGTATCCATGTATTATAAATACCATAGCCCATGCTATAGTCCTTAATAAAAGCAGTTTATTATAAATATTTTTATTATATATGTAGTTCTTTGATAAATTAAATATATTATTTTTGTTTATACTAGATAATATTAATTTAATATTTATTAATATTAATATGACTAGTAGTATTATAAGATAAAAAGAGAAATCATAATTATTTAAATTGGTCAAAATAAAATCATTGCTTAAAATTTTTCCATTTTTAAATTCTCTGCTACTGTCAAATCCTCCTCCAAATTTTATATTACTAAATTTTGGGTATACATTAGAAAAAAATCATTTATAATATTTTTTTCCATTAAGATTTATATATACTTTATGATCAATATAAATTATTTGTAATTTATATATTTGATTTAAGTTTGATTTGGTATCAATATTTATAGGAATACCAAATAGCTTGCCATTAGCATCTGGAAAAAAGTAAATAGGCACTATCTTCACTAAATTCTAATCGCAATCCTTCATTATAATCCGCCGTTTGAAATAAGTTTTCATAGCTGTTTATTATTCTATCAAATTTGAATTGTATATTAGTCTTAAAAAAATATTTTCACCATTTATTGCATTAGAAGTAGACTGATATAGAGTACTTAAAGCAATATTAAGATTTTGATTAATAATTCTTTGACTTGCGATAACTACTGAAAGAGACATTACTAAAATAAACAGCAATACTATAAAAAAATATATTATATTTTTCTTATATACATTAATTAATTTACCTTTTTTTCGATAAGCACATAATTATTTTTTTTAACATCATTAAATAGCCTACTCAGAGTCTTAAGCTTAGGAATTCTCTGTTTTTATATTTTCATTATACCAATAACTACCATATATATCAAAAAAATTACGTTTTCCAATTTCTAATTCATAATCTCTATCTATATCGCTATCCACATATAATATATCGGCATCTTTTATTCAATAATTCAATAACCTCTTTATATTCTATATCTGATACCAAAAAAAGATTTTTAATTCAAAAATATTTTTAATCCGGAATATTTCTTTGAAAAAAATTGCAATACATTATCATATTTTTGAAATCATATAGATTTTACTATCACTACTAGAATATTTATCTATAAGTTTTAAAGAATCTTCAAATAACTCGAAAGAATATGTTGAAACAATGCCACCAGCCCTATCATGATTCCAAACATAAGTTTTATGATTATTAAAAAAATTAAATTAAAATTATATATATCAGAAAAAAATATGCAAAAAGGTAGTTTTATATAATAAAAAAATTAAACATATAAAAAAATAATACTATGCAATACTTGTTTATATTTGATTTTTTTATAGCGGCTAATACAATAAAAAAAGGTAACGAAAAATATAAATACATTCATGGATAGATTATCCAATTTCCATATAAAAATAAGTGTATAAAAAAACTCCGTATAAAAACAATAAAAAAATATAACTGTCTAAATACTTATATTCTTTTTAATTTATTAAAAAAACAAAATCAACATTAACCACTGGATTGCAACAATAGCAAGTATAAAGAAGAATAGAGTCATCGGTATATTAAATGAATAGAATCCATCCAAAAAAATATTTTATGGATGGATTTTTTTCATTAGCGGATATTCAATATAAGAAACAAACCCTGATATTGCATAAATTGCGACTAATACTAATCTAATTATTGATAATCTTTTTTCATAAATAGTTAGTAACACATACCTTATAATAAACGTTCCAAGTAGTGATACAAAAATAAATAAGCCAAAATCATTAGACATTAAAATAGATAAAACTGCAAGTAACGATGCCAAAAACAACAAGTATTTACTTGGTTTCGGCGCACGAGATGCATAGTATAATAGCAAAACGATAATCAAGTCAAAAAAATGTCTTGTATCTATAACGCCCGGGGCATAGTGATAGGCATAATATGGTATAAAAAGAAGCCTAATACAAGCCAGAAGTATTAGACAACCCCTAAGTGTAATATCATCGAAAAGTGATACTATGAAATATACAGTGATTAAGAAGTAAACTAAATTAACAATATTTTTTTGATTTTTTTCAAAAATTGTTTATATTAAAAACCACCTAACATTTCCGATATATAATCAATAGTATATAAACTAAAAATAGCCATATTGAGAAAAAAATTTTCTGAGTTATTTCTATATGATTTTTATATCACTTATTGGTAGCAACATAAAAAGAGGCTTCATGCCAATAATATCTACTTAAAAACTTGCATATTTTGTTCAAATATATTATAAGAAATAAAAATCAACTTTATTTTTTTAAGCTCATCGAGTGAGTCTGCATAAAATAATGGGTACTCCAAAAACATCTTTTGCCCATTATCGTTTAATAAATTTTTCTAAAAAAACTATTATCCCTATAATCAGCTTCTGCTAGAGTTAAATTTAAATCTCTACTATACTGTACATTAGCTATATGCCCCTTATACATCCCCAATAGGTATGAATATCTTTTTATTATATGAATCAAAAAAACAAAGTATTTTTGGATTATTAAAAAAAGGTAAAGCCACTTCCTTTTTTTATCATCCAACAGTATATTATCAAAAAGAGTTATACACATATGAAGTTAGAGCAGGGTTAAAAAAAGTAGGTTATTATTTATATACTTATGGTTGGATACATTAATATCTTTTAAAAATAGTCTCCTCATCTATATATTTAAATTCATTGGCTAACTTATAATTTGTAGCTATACCGTAAACATAAAATAATAGTTGAAACAATATAGCAAAAGCAGATATAACAACTACGACTTTTTGATTTATTTTATTTTTTTCAGCCGGCACAAACACATTCTCATATTTTTATTATCCATATAGCATTTAACCCATAAAAACTATTGAAAAAAAGGCTGAAACCATAAATATATAAAAAAAGATAAAAAAATAAAAAAATAAAAATATTTATCTTTATTAATAAAAATAATATGCCCAATAATTATATTGGAAAGTTTGATAATTTGGGTCTGAAAAAAATTATGAAAAATAGTATACGAAACTTTGTATACTAAAACAATAAAAATAATAAACAATAAAATACAAATAGCTATTTTATTTTTACTCATTTACTAGCCACAAATCTAACAATTACATCTATAATATACTTTATCTTTTCAGCACTCATGCCAGGATACACCCCTATCCAAAAGCTATCGTTCATTATCTTATCGGTATTTTTAAGCTCGCCTACGACGCGATAATCCTTACCCACTTGCAGATCTGCAAATAGCGGATGTCGCGTCATATTTCCAGCGAATAGATTTCTGGTTTGAATTCCCGCTTTCTCTAAATACTCGCTAAGATCGTTTCTACTAAATTTCGCTCCGTCCGCGACGGTCATCATAAAACCAAACCAACTTGGATCAGAATTTGGTTGAAGTGTTACCAAAATAAGCTCTTTTATATCTTTTAGCCCATCATATAGTCTTTTAAAATTTTCTTTGCGCCTAGCTATAAATGTAGGAAATTTCTCTATCTGAGCGCAGCCCACAGCAGCTTGCATATCAGACACTTTTAAGTTAAAGCCAAAATGAGAATATACATATTTGTGATCATAGCCTATCGGAAGCTCGCCAAATTTTTGTGAAAAACGCTTTTTACAAGTATTATCCACCCCGCTTTCGCACCAGCAGTCGCGCCCCCAATCACGCATACTTAGCATAATTTTTTTAAGCAACGGATTGTTTGTATATGTAGCGCCACCCTCGCCCATCGTCATATGATGAGGCGGGTAAAAGCTGCTTGTACCTATATCTCCCCATGTACCAGTTGGCTTACCATCATACAGAGAACCCAGCGCATCGCAATTATCTTCGATAAGCCACAAGTCATGCTTATCACAAAATTCTTTCACAGCCTTTATATTAAAAGGGTTCCCCAGGGTATGAGCTACCATAACGGCTTTCGTTTTTGGACTAAGCGCAAGCTCGAGCTTTGTATGATCTATGTTAAAATACTCAAGCTCCATATCAACAAAAACAGGAACGGCACCATATTGCACGATAGGCGCAACCGTCGTAGGAAAGCCCGCCGCCACGGTTATGACCTCGTCGCCGCGCTTTATACGACGCTCCTTCAAAAGCGGCGAAGTAAGCGCAAAAAATGCGAGCAAATTCGCGCTACTTCCGCTATTTACCAAAAACGCCCATTTTACGCCAAGCATTTTGGCAAATTCTTTTTCAAATTTTTTGGAATATGCGCCATATGTGAGCCAAAAATCAAGTGAACTATCTACTAAATTTACCATTTCGTGCTCATCAAAAACCCTGCCTGCGTAATTTACGCGACTTTTGCCAGGCTCAAATTTAGCGTGCTGTGCCGGCTCATGAACCAGTCTATAATACTCTTTTGTCTTTTCTAAAATTTCTTGTTTTAATTCTTGAGGGGTCATTTTTTACCTTTCCAAATTTCATTGATTTTTCCCAAATATGGGTCTTTTTTTATGGTATCTAAGTCTAGGCTAGTAAAATTTTGCTTAAAATATTTACGAATTTTACCAATCACTTCCAAATGCGGCGTAAGCTTAAATTTATCTTTCATTTCAGATTTTAATAGGCTGTTGTCAGAAGTGTATTCGTTATTCAGCCCTTCATTTAGAGCGATTATCTCAGATTTAAAATCGCTCGCCTCATTTACTAGCGCAGCTAGGCTAAGCAAATCTACTTTTGTCCCGCTGCTTGCGTTGTAAATTTTATGCCGTGCATCATTTTCTATATAAAATTCCACTATGTTTAGCAGATCCTCAACATACATATAATCAAAAAATACATTTTGATTGATCGTGATGGGTAGGTGCAGTAGGTTTTTTACTACGGCATTTGTGATAAATTTATAGCGGTAATTCTCCATTTCGCCGTAAATTCCAAATAAACGAAGCTGGATAATATTATCCGCACAATCCTCAATGTAATGCGACGTGATAGCTTTGTAAAAACCGTATTCATCAAGCGGAAGCGCCTCTTTATAATAATCCTCGCGAGCATTTATTATCGGCTTGTGTTTTCCGTATTCCGCACCGCTTCCAAACGATATGATCTTTGCAACCTTTTTTTTTGCTTAGCAATATTGAAAAAAATCCGCAAATTGTACTCAGTCACATTTGTCATATCCAGCGTATCACGACCGCCGCCACGATTAGCTAGATGGACGATAGTATCGATTTTATGCCCACGGACAAAATCGTCAACCGCGCTTTCGTCAGTCAAATTTAGCTCGCTGCTTTTTGGAGCGAAAACGTTAAAATTTCTATTTAGCGCAAAACGCTTTTTTAGATGCGAACCGATAAAACCGCTACCGCCCGTGATGAAGAGATTCATTTGTTGCTTAGCCTTTTTTCAAGCATTTCGATTCTCTTCTCATCCTCGGACTTGATTCTGTGATAATACCTACGTTTGCTTTTAAGCCAGGCTAATTCAAATTCCACACCGGCTAAAATTCCAGCCTCCATATTATTTATTGCGTCTTTATGATAGACAATCTTTCGCGTTTCGTATTTATCAAGCAGTCCTTTGGAAATGAGATATTTAATAAAATCGCACGACTTTGCGGATATGGCTCCACCTAAACCGCATTTTAATCCCTTAGCTCTCGCTTTAGTAAAAATATTTTCACAATATCTTAGCATTTCATCGCTATCTGCAAAGCTCCTATCTTTACCCATCGAACTTGTAAAATCAACTCTTCCAATTGTTACGCCAGAAAGAATATTTATATTAGACAAGGAAAGAATATCATCAAAATTATCATAGCAGGTTATGGTCTCTACATTGATCGCAAATTCTATGTCATTGCGATTATCCTCAGCAACGAAAGTGTTTATAGCTCCCAAAAATTTACTAACGGCAAATTTTGTTTCTGCCATCGGCGCTATGATACCATTTACACCTAGAGTAATAGCGTTATATATATCGGTTACCGCTTCGACACCTCCAATTTTCATAATAATAGGAAGCCCAACTTTAGAGGTAATATCTTTTAGTCTACAAAGTTCCTCCTGCCTACTACCTTCATTCTCGTACTCTGCTTTAATCTCAAAAACACCGTATTCGTCTTTAAGTCTTTTAAGAATATCGATCATCTCGTATTCTAAAACATTCATTTTAGCTCCTTAAAATTTTATTCTTAACATCCAGCAATGTAATATCATTGCCAACTAGAATTCCTTTACAATTAAAATTCTTTGCCATAGCCATATCACTTTCCATCCTATCACCTACCACAACGATATGCTGTTTATCAAGCCCCCAATCCTTACATAAAATTTCGAGCATAAAAGGATTTGGCTTTCCTACTATATCCAGCTTAATTTCCTCATCAATACTACCAAGTATTGCACTTAGCATAGCATTGGCGCCGGGTCTTAAAAGACCACTTTCTACTGGAAAATTTTTATCTGTATTTGCTACTATTATTCTACGAGATTTTTGTAATGCAATAAGAGCTCTTGACAAAATCTCATAGTTAAAATTTAAATCGAGTCCAATTACCACGGCTTCACAACTATACTCATCCTCGACATTTATGTCTACATTCGTTAATTCGCTTTTAAAACCATGGCTACCAACTAAAAATATATTTCTTAGATCATTTCTTTGCAAAAATATAGCACTAGCATAAGCTGAGGTATATACTTTATCTACAGTAGTTCTTATACCCATATGAATTAATTTATCTAAAATTTCAGATCTTGTTTTAGTTGAATTATTAGTAAAAAATAAGACATTATAACCATTGGATTGAAGCTCATCTATAGTTTGCAAAGCAAAATTGGCAATTTTACTCCCAAAATAAATAGTCCCATCTAAGTCAAAAACTACAGCTTTATTCATCTACTGGTCTAATTATCATATTTTTATAGAATTCTTCTCGCGGTAAAAACGGAAACATATCCTCAAGTGGCTTTGAAATCATTTTGCCGTCAGGCTTTATCTTTGACGATAATTTTGGCTCCATTTTTTCAGTAGACGAAAGCATTATTTCGCAAACTATCGCGCCTGGTTTGGATAGAATTTCTTCCAGCTCCCTTTTTAAATTTAGCTGATTTTCTATCCTACAAGCTTCAAAGCCATATGCCTGTGCTAGCTTAACAGTATCCGGAAAACTCACGCCGCTATCTTTATCTGAGCCTACCTTGTGGCCTTTGAAAAAGTTATTTTGAGTATTTCTGATAGAAATATAACCAGCATTATTCAGCACAAAGATTTTGATTGGGAGCTTATTATGAATTATCGTCTGAAACTCTTGAATATTCATCTGCAAGCTACCTTCACCAGTAACGCAAATAGTATCTTTTTTACCATTTGCAAAACAAGCACCGATTGCAGCAGGCAGGTCATATCCCATAGAAGCGCAACCTGAATTTACTACCACCTTTTGATTCTCATATATGCGCAAGCTTTGATACGATGAAACACATGCTGTGCCGTTACCAAATACATAAACTAAATCTCGTTTATTATTAGATAGCACATCGAAAAAATTATATGAATCAACCCACTCTTTTACATTTTGTCTAAAAGGCTCAATCGTAGGATAATTCTTTCTGTAATTTTTACAAATTTCAAGCCAAGCTCCAAAATCCAGCTTATCTTTCAGCGCAGATCGTAAATCCGATATAAAAACCTTCGCATCGGATTTTATCTTAATATCTGCAGCAATAGTTTTTTTGTCTAGTTCGTTTTGGTCGATATCGACTAAAATTTTTTTGGCTTCTCTGCCGAAGAATTCCCAGTTATAGCTGACTGCACGGATATTTAATCTAGCACCTATGGAAATGATGAGATCGGAATTCTGCACAACAAAATTTGCCGCTCTATTGCCGATAGTGCCATATCTACCAAAAAACAACTCATGGTCATTTCTAACGATATCGTATCTAGCAAAAGTACTGATAACAGGGATTTTTAAAATTTTGATTAGTTTTAGAAAATCTTCATTCGCACCGGCAAGCGTTACGCCGTTACCAGCAATAATTACGGGACGTTCAGCAACTTTTAACGCATCTAAAATCTGCGGGATTTTTGTATCAAATTTAGGCTCTTCTGGGATTTCAAATTCTATCAAATCCGCTTCATCCACCATAGCACCTTGTATGTCTAGTGGCACATCCAGCCATACGGGTCCGGGTCTGCCATGTTTAGCCTCATAAACAGCTTTTTGCAGATGAAATTTTATGCTATTTTTATCAGTTATCATTACGGTGTATTTTGTGATAGGTCTTACGATGTCAACGATATTAACCTCTTGATCACCAAGCTGACGTAAATTTAACTCTGGTTGTGAAACAATGGTCGTTTGGAATTTTACCTGCCCCGATATGATCATCATAGGGATAGAATCCACCCAAGCACCGTAAATACCAGTAATCGCATTCGTCCCGCCAGGACCCGTGGTAACATACGCGATACCGATCTTATTTGAGACACGTGCATAACCTTCTGCAGCTATCGCACAAGCCTGTTCATGATGGTTGCAGACATACTCTAAATTTTTATTTTTACCAAGCGAATCTATTAAGTGCATATTGCCACCACCCGAGACCATAAATACAGTCTTTGCTGTATCTTTATGCTCGGCTATAAATTTTGCTATAAAATCGCTAACTTTTATCATCACACCATCTCTTTTATATAATCTTTTAAATTTTGTTCAGTATCTATTTTATTGTTTTCATAAAAACTTTTATACCATTTTATAGTTCTCTCAAAAGCAGTCTTACTATCCCACGTGGGTTTCCAACCAAGTTTTATATTTGCTTTCGAGCAATCAAGCTTTAACAAATTTGCTTCATGAGGATTTTGCGAGTTTGCCTCAAACTTAAACTCAACTTTATCCCAATGTTTTTTAAGCTCCAACAAAACATCACCTACATTATAATTACCCTCTTCGCTAGGACCAAAATTCCAACCATCAGCAAATTCCTTTTTGCCTTCCAACAACCTCTGCCCTAAAAGCAAATAACCGCTTAGGGGCTCAAGCACATGTTGCCATGGACGAGTAGCTTTTGGATTCCTTATCGATACAACTTCGCTTTTAGATGCCGCCCTAATAACATCACAAATAAGCCTATCATCCGCCCAGTCTCCGCCACCTATGACATTCCCTGCCCTAGCACTCGCGAGTAGCGTCTCATGAGATTTTTTATATTCGTCCAAATTAAAAAACGAATTTCTATACGAGCTAGTTAAAATTTCGGCGCAACCCTTTGAGGAGCTGTATGGATCGTATCCACCCATAGGATCGTTCTCTCGGTATCCCCAAACCCACTCTTTATTTTCGTAGCATTTATCGCTAGTGATATTGACGATAGCCTTGACATTATTTTTCCTGCATGCTTCAAAAACTTTTAGCGTACCAATGACATTCGTTTCGTAAGTTTCAATAGGATTTTTATATGACAATCTTACAAGTGGTTGAGCTGCTAAGTGAAAGACGATATCTGGCTTCACCTCTTTTATAGCAAGCTCCATCCTTTCAGTATCTCTTATATCGCCAAAAATACTTTTTATGTCTAAATTTAACAACTCAAAATGACTTGGCTTTGTTGGAATTTCATTTGAGTATCCAACTACATTCGCCCCCATATTTGTAAGCCAATACACTAGCCATGAGCCTTTGAAGCCAGTATGTCCCGTTACTAAAACACTCTTTCCGCTATAAAAATCTTCGAACATAGTTTATTACCACGTTTTCCAAGGCGCTTTGCCGCTATCCCACATTTTTTCCAAAACCTGTTTATCTCTCAAGGCATCCATGGGTTTCCAAAAACCATTGTGTTTAAATGCACAAAGCTGCCTATCTTTGGCTAAATTTGAAAGCGGCTCCTTTTCAAAAATAGTTGCATCTCCATTAGTAATATAATCAAGTACCTTTGGTTCACATACAAAAAAACCCGCATTTATCCAATTCCCATCACCTTTTGGTTTTTCTAAAAATGATGTAATAATATTATCATTATTTATGTCTAATGCTCCAAATCTCCCATCAGGCTGGAATGCAGTCATTGTAGCCAATTTACCATGAGATTTATGAAATTCAACCAAATTTTTTATATTTATATCGCTCACGCCATCTCCGTAAGTTAGCATAAAAGTTTCACCACCTATATATTCCTTAGCTCTTTTTATTCTACCACCAGTCATTGTTTCTAATCCAGTATCAAGAAGCGTTATTTTCCAATTCTCACTAAAGTTATTGTGAATAGTCATATTATTCGTTTTTAGATCAATCGTAACATCACTTCTATGTAAAAAATAATTAGCAAAATACTCTTTTATGTAGTAACCCTTATAACCAAGCAAGATTACGAATTCATTAAATCCATACTGGCTATAAATTTTCATTATATGCCAAATTATTGGTCTACCGCCTATTTCAACCATAGGTTTTGGTCTAACAGATGTTTCCTCGGCAAGCCTAGTTCCAAAACCACCAGCTAATAATAATACTTTCATTAATTCTCCAAAAATAAATATTTTTTAATATATTACATCCATTAAAATCTTACTAATCTTGTTTTGTATTTTATTTAATACCTCTTCATTCTTAGCCTCAAATCTCGTGACGATAGTCGGCGTAGTATTCGAGGCTCGCACTAGCGCCCAGCTGCCGTCCTCAAATCTCACTCTAACGCCGTCTATGTCGATGATTTCGGCTATCTTACATAGGCCTGCTAGCAAATTTTGGGCATCGCCCTTCTCGTAAATTTCAACCAAAACCTCTTTTAGCTTTGCAACCAGCTTAAATTTTTGCGCGTCGGTCGTTTTTATTTTTATCTCGTCGGTGCTAAAGACCTTTGGCAGTTTATCAAGCTCGCCGTCTAGGTTAAAGCCCTTAGCCACAAGCTCTAGCGCACGAAACATCGCGTACGTCGCATCATCAAAGCCAAAATACCGCTCCTTAAAGAAAATATGCCCGCTCACCTCGGCCGCCATGTCGATATTTAGCTCTTTCATCGCCTTTTTGATGTTACTGTGGCCAGTCTTACCCATGAAGCTTTTACCGCCGTGCGCGTCGATCTCGTCGTACATATTTTGCGAGCATTTGACCTCGCCGAGAACTCGCGGAGTTTTCATCGCGAGGCTATATAGATAGGCTAGCTCGTCGCCTTTTATGTTGCGTTTTTTTGTTAGAACCGCGATACGGTCGCCGTCGCCGTCAAAGCCAAATCCTATGTCAAATTCACCCTTTAGCGCAGCTTTTAGATCGATTAAGTTTTTTTCTTCACTTGGATCTGGGTGATGATTTGGGAAGTTTCCGTCGGGCTGTGGATATAAAATTTTCGCATCCAAATTTAACGCCTCGCAAATTTCGGGCAACATCGCTCCAACCGCTCCGTTTGCGCAGTCAATGACGATTTTAAGCGGTAAGGCTTTTAAATGCGCAAACTGCTCTATAAAAAAATTTTTATAAGGAGTCGCGATATCAAATTTTTCAGCTCTCAAATCATCCGGGATTTGCGTTTTTGCCGCGATGTCGTCTAGCACGGCGACTTTTAACTTTTGCAAATCCTCGCCGAAGTAACTATCCTTAAAAATCGTGATTTTAAAACCGTTGTACTCTTTTGGATTATGAGAGCCGGTTATCATTACGTTTGCGTCAAATTTGTCCGTAAACACGCTAAAATATCCGACCGGCGTCGGTAGCAAACCGATATCGTAAACTTTGATCCCAACTAAATTTAACCCGCTAACCAGCCAGCCGAAAATCTCATTTGCGCTTAGCCTAGCGTCATATCCTACGCTAACGTTTTTTGCGCCTCGGCGTAGCATTTCTCGGCCCAAATTTAACCCGATCGCCTTGACGCTAGTTTCGTTTAAATCTTGCCCTAAAATCCCGCGTATATCGTATTCTCTAAAAATTTCTTCTATCATAAATTTATCTTTTTATTAAGTAATTCTGGAATTATAGATAAAAAAAATTAAATTTTTATTAATTCTAGTCGCTTTATAAATTTGAGATTTTAGAGATTTACCCGACGAAGAGTCGGGTAAATTCGGGTTTACATCATGCCGCCCATACCGCCCATTCCGCCCATGTCAGGCATTGCAGGCATTGCTTTTTCTTCTTTTATTTCACTGATAGTTGCCTCAGTCGTTAGTAGCAAGCTAGCCACACTAACAGCGTTTTGAAGCGCGACTCTCTCAACTTTAACTGGATCGATGATACCGGCTTCAAACATATTTACATATTCGCCAGTTGCAGCATTAAAGCCAAAATTTGCATCTTTGCTTGTCTCAACTGCATTTGCTACTACGCCTGCGTCAAAGCCAGCGTTCTCAGCGATTTGGCGAAGTGGAGCACGAAGCGCTCTTCTAACGATCTCAGCGCCGATTGCCTCATCACCTTGTAAATTTAGATTTACACTCTTTGAAGCAAGGATAAGAGCTGAACCGCCACCTACTACGATACCCTCTTCAACAGCTGCACGAGTAGCGCTTAGAGCGTCATCTACACGGTCTTTTTTCTCTTTCATCTCAGTTTCAGTCGCAGCACCTACTTTGATAACTGCCACGCCACCGCTTAGTTTTGCAAGACGCTCTTGAAGTTTTTCTTTGTCATAGTCACTTGTTGTCTCAGCGATTTGCGCTTTGATCTGAGTTATTCTAGCGTCGATCGCTGACTTCTCGCCCGCACCATTTACGATAGTTGTGTTATCTTTGTCTATAACTACGCTTGAAGCTTGTCCAAGGTCATTTATAGTAGCGCTCTCAAGTGTTCTACCTAGCTCTTCGCTAATGACTTCGCCACCTGTTAAGATAGCGATATCTTCAAGCATCGCTTTTCTTCTATCACCAAAGCCAGGAGCTTTTACGGCTGAGATGTTTAGCACGCCACGAAGCTTATTTACAACAAGCGTTGCAAGTGCCTCACCCTCGATATCTTCAGCAATGATTAGAAGTGGTTTTCCACTCTTTTGTACTTGCTCAAGCACTGGGAGTAGGTCTTTTAAATTTGTAATCTTCTTGTCAAATAGCAATATGAATGGATTGCTTAGCTCAACTTGCATCTTTTCAGGGTTTGTGATGAAGTATGGGCTTAGATATCCGCGGTCAAACTGCATACCCTCAACAACGCTTAGCTCGTCTTGGATAGACTTTGCCTCTTCTACTGTTATGACGCCATCTTTACCGACTTTTTCCATCGCATCAGCAATAAGCTTGCCGATACTCTCATCTGAGTTAGCAGAGATAGTAGCGATCTGAGCGATCTCTTTTGAGCCTGATACTTTTTTAGAGATATTTTTTAGTGCATCTATAAGAGCTGCTACTTCTTTATCCATGCCGCGTTTTACTTCTATAGGATTTGCGCCAGCAGTTACGTTTCTAAGGCCCTCTTTAAATATAGCGTGAGCTAGCACGGTTGCTGTTGTAGTGCCGTCACCTGCTTGGTCATTTGTCTTACTTGCTACTTCTCTAACTAGACTTGCACCCATGTTTTCGATAGTATCTTTTAGCTCAACCTCTTTAGCCACGCTAACGCCGTCTTTTGTGATGTTTGGCGCGCCAAAGCTCTTTTGGATAAGGACATTTCTGCCTCTTGGTCCCATTGTCACTTTTACAGCGTCATTTAGTTTTTTTACGCCCTCATATAGGCGGTTTCTTGCATCATCAGAATAAAAAATTTCTTTTGCCATTGTCTTTCCTTTTTTAATTATTTAATCACACCTAAAACATCATCAATGTTTAAAACAAGATGTGTTTTATCATCTAAATTTATCTCAGTACCACCGTATTTTGCAAATACAACTTTATCACCAACTTTTACGCCCTCTACTTCAGCACCGACTGCTTTTACCTCACCGCTTAAAGGTTTTTCTTTTGCGTTATCAGGTATAATAATGCCCGAAGCTGTGGTCTTTGTCTCCTCTACGCGTTCGACTAGAACACGCTTGCCTAATGGTTGAAAGTTCATTGTTCATCCTTTTGGTTTAATTGTCTTTTTTAGCACTCTTTATTTTTGAGTGATGAAATCCTAGCACTTTTTTCTAAAAAAGTCAATAATTTATAGTTAAATTTTATTAAAACTTTAGTCACTTGCACTAAAGCTTTATGATATATAAAACTAATATAAAGGAAATTTATGAAAAAAATAGCCTATTTAGTAGTGGCTTTGGTGCTGACAATCCTTTGCATTTTTGGCTTTATCTTTAGCTCTTTTGGTAATAAATTTATAGCAAGTAAAATAGAAAAAGAGGCACTTGCTCGCGGTATCGACGTCAAATTTAAAGATTTTAACCTTGGGCTTAGCACGCTAAATTTAGAAGCGACCGTGATGAATGTTATAAATTTAAAGGCAAATGGTGAGCTTTCACTGCTTGCTCAAAGTATGAATTTGAACATAGACATAAACGCCGAAAAGGCAAAGGCTAGCGAGCTTGGACTTAAACAAGATATCGCGCTTAAGGCAAACGCGATCGGTAAGTTTAGCAACTTCAAGCTAGTGGCAACTGGCACGGCACTTGGTTCAAACATAAATTTAAATGCAAATTTAAAAGACTATCTGCCAAAAGCTCTAAATATTGATGCTAAAAATATCGAGCTTTCTGAGATCTCAGCTCTTGTTAAAAAGCCAAATTTAGCTAGCGGCAAGCTTGATCTAACTAGCAATATGCAAGGGGTTGATGGGAAAAATGAGCCCATCATAAACGCTCAAATTTTAGCAAGCGATGCAGCGATAAATAAAGAAATTCTTAAAAACGAATTTGGGCTAAATTTAGCAAAAGATATAAACTTTAAAGGCGGCATAAATGCTAAATTTGCAAATGAAAAAGTAGTGGCAAAAACCCTTATCATTGCGCCTGAAGCCACCTTAAAAGCAAATGAGACGACCTATGATCTAATTAGTAAAAATTTAAAGAGCGACTTTTTTCTAAGTGTGCCTGATCTTGCCCTTTTTGGCAAGCTCTTAAATCAGCAGCTAAGTGGCGCTGTGGATGCAAATGGCGAAATTACAATGCAAGAAAATGCTCTTAAAAACCTAAAAGCTGAGATAAACGGCCTTGGTGGCAAGATAAATGCAAATTTTGATAATAAAAATTTAGTCCTAAATGCAGTAAATATCAAGCTAAAAGAGCTTTTAGCACTTGCCTTGCAGCCTAGCTACGCAGACGGGCAGATAAATTTAAACGCAAATTTTAGCGGCTTTGACGAGCTAAAAAAGCTTGCAGGCGAGGCTAAATTTGAGATAAAAAACGGCCTTATAAATAATGGTCTTACAAAGCTTAAAAACGCGGCGAAATTTGAGCTAAAAGGCGGCGCCACTGCAAAAGGCGAGCTTGTAAATTTTGACGCAAACGTGCTTAGCGACCTTGGCGAGCTAAAGGATGTAAAGGGCGTTTTTGACCTAAAAAACAGTCAAATTTTTAGCAAATTTGCCCTGCTCATTAGCGACCCTGAGAAATTTAAAGCGGTTAGCGGCTTTGAGGTGGGCTCAAAGATGGTGCTTGCGGGCGATGTGAAGGTTAAAGCAAGCAAGATAGATGAGCTAAATTTAGGCGGCGATGCCTTTACTGGCAAGCTAAACGCCACCATAAAAAATGAAAATCTTGATCTTAGCCTAAAAGAGGCGCAGTTAGGAGAGATATTAGCGCTTAGCGGCAACGATAGGCTGGCAAACGCTAGCACAAATATCGAGGCAAAAGGGCAAAATATCTTTAGTAAAAGTCCAAGCGTCGCTGCAACGATCGCTTTAAATGATGGCAAATTTAACGCCGCAGCGCTTAGCAAAATACTTGATAAAAAATTCCCTGAAAATGAGAAATTTAGTTCAAATTTGAGCCTAGACTACAAAGACGATGTAGCGAAATTTAGTGGCGACTTTCTTAGCTCGCTAGCTGATATAAAAGGCATAGATGGCAGCTTTGACACGGGCAAAAGCACGCTAAACCTAAAGCTTCAAGCGGTAGTTTCGGAGCTAAATAAGCTTGCATTTTTAGCTGGTCGCGAGCTTCACGGTAAGTTTGCAGTCCTTGTAACGGCAAATGGCAAAGTAGATGATCTAAGCGTAAAAGCCACTTCAGATGATCTATTTAAAGGCAAACTCGAGGCTAACTACAAAGGTGGAATGCTTGATGCGGCGCTAAAAAACTTTGAGGTCAAGGGCCTAACGCAGACTTTGGGGTTAGAGCATCTTTATGACGGCAACGGCGATGCTAAATTTGACTACGAGACAAAACAAAAGGTCGGCAAATTTGACATCTTGCTAAAAGAGGGTCACCTAGCCAGCACAAATCTCACAAACAATATAAAAACCTTCACCGGCAAGGACATCACAAAAGAGATTTACAAAGACGGCAAAATTTATGGCGATATAAAGGGTGATAAAGTCGTTTTTAATGTAGATTTAAGCTCACCAAAGAGCGATATAAAGGTCGCAAACGGCACTTATAACATCGAAACAAAAATGCTTAATGCACCGCTTGTTTACAGGCTCGAAAAGACCGATCTAAACGTGCAAATTTCAGGCACGACGGACAACCTAAAATACGACGTCAGATCGCAATATCTTGAGGGCAAGGTCAAAAAAGAGATAGGTAGATTTTTAGATAAAAAGCTTGGCAAAGATGATGAAAGAACAAACGGCGAAAAGCAAAATTTAAAGGGACTTTTAAAAGGGTTATTTTAGATGAAAAAGGCGGAAAATTTAAAGTACCTAATGGGGCTTGGGCACTTTTGTGGCGACATAAACCAAAGTGCGCTTGGCGCGATGCTGCCCTTTTTCATCGCAAGCTACCACTACGACTACGCAACAGCCGCCTCGCTCGTGACCGCCACAAATTTAGCAAGTTCGCTCATCCAACCACTTATCGGCCGCCTAAGCGACAAAAAAGAGCTACCATACGTCATCCCGCTTGGGCTGCTGCTTGCGGGCGGGAGCATGAGCCTAACTGGCTTTATCACAAACTACTACCTCATCTTAGTTTGCGTGATGATAAGCGGTATCGGCGCCGCGCTCTTTCACCCAAGCGCCGTAAGGATCGTAAACTACGCCTCAAACGCCAAAAATAGAGCCAAAAGCATAAGCATATTTTCTTTTGGTGGCAACCTTGGCTTTGTAGTTGGTCCCATTTTAGTTGCCGTTTTTGTGGGAAATTTTGGTCTAAAAGGGACGCTAATCTTCATCATACCTCAAATTTTTCTAACACTTTTGTACCTTAAAAAGGGCAAATTTATAAAAGCATTAGAGGGCAATCACAAAAAGCAAATTTCACAAACGACAAGCGCTTTAAAAGACGATTTGGGCGCATTTTTAAGGCTTTGTGTCTGTATATTTTCACGCTCCATCGTAGCCTTTGGTTTTACAGCATTTTTTAGCATATATCTCATCAAAATTTTTGGCATCAGCAAAGAGGTCGCAAATGTAAATTTAAGCCTGTTTTTCGCCGCAGGTGCGGTATCTACGCTATTTGGCGGAGCGCTAGCGGATAGATACGGTCTAGTTAGGCTCATCAAAATAAGCCTAAGTATCGCCGCACCGCTAGTAGTGCTAATGCTCTTTATCGACAACTACGCGCTGTTTTTTGCGGCCTCCATGTGCGTGAGTGCTTGCATCAGCCTTTTAGCCCTTCAATCGCCCTTGCGCAGCTTTATTTGCCAAATCAAATCGGCCTAGCCTCCGGCGTAACGCTTGGACTTAGTATCACAATCGGCGGTATATTTGCGACGGTCATCGGAAAGATCGCTGACATCTTTAGCCTAACGCACTCATTTTGCTTTATCGCCGCAGTATCGCTTATCTGCGCGATTTCTAGCTGCTTTTTAAGGCCAGTCACGAGATAAATAAATACCAAATTAAAATAAATTAACCTGATTTAAAATATTTAAATATTTTTTAGACTAATTACAATAAAATAACTAATTTAATTTAAGGAGTAAATTTGGAACCGTTGCAACAAGAAAAAAAATATATGTTAAAAAGCGCCAGAGAGTTGGGGATTGTATCTTGTATCGTGGTGATATTTAAGTATCTAGTTTTCGTTTCAGGACTTTACAAAACCCTTGATCGTGATTTCAGTCTTATCTTCAAAGCATGCTGCGACTCTATCAGTTGGCTACTTTTATTTTTTGCCATTTCATTGATATGCTCTGTTTATAATTCCTCAAAACTAAGAACATATTTTAAAATTTTTACTATTTTTATTTTGATACATGTGATTTTAACTCTTTTGACTTTTAAAATTGTTATGTATCTAGGAGAAATAAATTTTAACTATGATGATTTTATCTTTACGATATTGAATTAGCGACGAAGAGATTATGTATAATCATGACCTATTTAAACAGCTATTTATTTATCGTAGCTATCTACTGAGAGTATTATTCGTAACAGCATCACTATTTTTATTTATGTCTATCGCAAAATTAATAAAAATAACAAAAGAAAAAATGTTTTGGACTTATGCATTATTTGGCGCATCTCACATAGCAAGCTACTTTATTAAAATTGATCACAAAATTTATGATTATATTGATATTGGAGCTTTCTTTATTGCTTTAATCGCATGGTGGCGACTAAAGACACAAGCAAGTAGTGACGAAATTCAAGTAATTAGCGAAAATGGGATTTTAAATGTGACTACTATCAAATCTTCAAGCCAATTAGCCGCGAAAGCCTGCTTAGTTGGCCTTATCGCAACATTTTTTTACTATATATTTTTTGAATATTTGTTAGCACATCAAGAAAGAATGTCACTTCGACCAATAATATTTATAAAACCTCTTGTTTATGTGGTAGTATTAGCGGTTATTTACTCTGCCGTTAAGCAGATAGCACATACGTTAAATGAGATAAGACTACATACAAATTTCTTATTTTTCTCTATCCTTTTTGTGATATTTACAATAGCAAAAGCAACAACTGACTACATGTATATATATGCTTACGATTATAATTTTTTAAATATCTTTGGTACACACAATGCCTCAATTAAATCTTTAGTTTCTAGTGCCAATACAATCTTATACATTGGAGTATTTACTCATTTGTTAGCTACAGTATTTTTATTTTTATTTACAACAAGATTAGTGAGCGCAACTAAAAGTAGGCTATTTTGGATAAATTTTATATTGTTTGTGGTAAGTTCAGTCATACTTTTAGCACTACTATTTCCAGGTAAATCAGACTTTATAGGCCTTTTAACCAAAAACATAGACCTTTTTAATATAGTAGAGTTTTTCTTTTTACTAATTGCTTGGTATAGCGTGAAAAAAGACACAAGAGAGCAGGATAGATCATAAAACGGCATTTGGCGATAAATTTATAGTTTAAACAGCCAAAGACAAGATGATTTTTGTCTTTGGCTTTGCTATGAGGAGACGAGGCGAAATTTACGATACGAATGGGCTCAAAAGCGGTAATATTTTGTGATAGATTTAAATGTTGCGCAGTTAAAATTTGCACAGACTAGACACATAAAAATTTAAATTTTGGCTACTGAATCATCAAGGCAAAGTATCTTGCGATGATTTTAAATACTACGAAGAAATTTTCGACCGAAGATAAAGCAAATAAATTTAAGCCACCAAAATAAGAAATTTTTGTTTTGTTTGGTAATTTTTAAACCCCAAGATGCAGTATTTTTTTGCTAGACGAGGCAAAATTTTACGATACAAAGGAGCATACACATAGTATGTGACTGATGTAGAGTGAAATTTTAACGACGTATATCAGAAAAAGACAAAATCGCCTTAAAGTTTTCTCATCTTTGCTATTTCGTCACGTAATGCCGCCGCCTTCTCAAACTCAAGCTGCGCCGCCGCTTCAAGCATCTGCTTTCTTAGCTCTTTTACGATCGCAGCTCGCTCACTAGCTGGCATCTTCTCTAAATTTTTACCACGCTTGTAAATTTCACCATCATCTTCGACGTGCAAGCTCTCTTCGATATTTCTGCTGGCAGAGTGCGGCGTGATGCCGTGAGCTTTGTTGTACTCATCTTGAAATTTACGCCTAGCAGTCGTCGTATCGATCGCCTCTTTCATTGATTTTGTTATCTTTTTAGCAAACATTAGCACCTTGCCATTTACATTTCTAGCTGCACGCCCCATCGTCTGTATAAGGCTCGTTGTCGAGCGCAAAAAGCCCTCTTTATCGGCGTCCATTATGGCTATTAGGCTCACTTCGGGCAGGTCAAGCCCCTCACGGAGCAAATTTATGCCTATTAGCATGTCAAATTCGCCGCTTCTAAGCCCTCTAATGATCTCATTTCGCTCAATCGCGTCGATGTCTGAGTGCATATACTTGACCTTGACGCCAAGCTCGATGTAGTAGCGGCTTAGCTCCTCGGCCATCTTTTTAGTTAGCACCGTGACCAGCACACGCTCACCTCTAGCGATAACCGCCTTTGCCTCATCAAATAGTGCCTCAACCTGATTGTCACTATCTTTTATCTCAATGAGCGGATCTAGTAGTCCAGTAGGACGCAAAATTTGCTCATAGACGTGCCCCTGGCTTATACCAAGCTCGTACTCGTTTGGCGTGGCTGAGACAAAGAGAAATTTCGCCTTTTTGCTTATAAACTCGTCAAATTTAAGCGGCCTGTTATCAAGTGCTGAAGGCAAGCGAAATCCATACTCCACAAGCACCTCTTTGCGGCTCCTATCGCCTGCATACATGCCCCTAAACTGTGGCAAACTCACGTGACTCTCATCGACGATGACCAGATAGTTCTCGCCACTTATCTCAAAGTAGTCAAACATCGAGTACGGCGTCTCGCCAGCCTTTTGTCCAGTTAAATGACGAGCATAGTTTTCGATACCTTTACACATACCAGTGCTTGCCATCATCTCAAGGTCAAATTCAACTCTCTGCTTTAGTCTCTGCGCCTCAACTAGCTTGCCCTGCTCGTTAAACTCTTTCAAGCGCGCATCAAGCTCCTCCTCGATCTCTTTCATAGCGATCTTTAGCCTATCAGCGCCCACGATGAACTGGCTGGTGGCATAAAGAGTAAATTTAGAAATGTCTTTGAGTCTCTTGTTATCAAGCACGTCAAAATGATACATCGAGTCGATCTCATCACCGAAAAACTCGACCCTTAGCGCTTCGTCATTGTAGTAAGCTGGGTAGATATCGACCACATCGCCATTTACACGAAAGTCACCCCTGTCAAAGTAGTTGTCATTGCGCTTGTAGCCCATATCCACTAGCTTTTGCAGTAGCGCGCGCTGGTTGATTTTATCGCCGACGTTTAGGTATGCGACCATGCCTTGGTATTCGCTAGGATTACCTAAGCCGTAGTTTGCGGAGACTGAGGCCACGCAGACGACGTCATCAAAGCTTAGCAAACTAGCCGTCGCAGAGAGGCGTAGGCGCTCAAGCTCCTCATTTACTGAGCTATCCTTTTCAATATATAGGTCGCTTCTTGGGATGTAGGCCTCTGGCTGGTAGTAGTCGTAGTAGCTTATGAAGTACTCGACGTGGTTTTTTGGGAAAAAGCCCTTAAATTCGCTGTAAAGCTGTACAGCTAAGGATTTGTTATGCGTCATTATCAGAGTTGGCATATTTAGCTCACGTATTACGTTTGCCATGGTGAAAGTTTTGCCGGACCCTGTGACACCTAAAAGTGTTTGATATTTGTTACCTAATTTTACACTTTTTACTATCTCTTTTATCGCTCTTGCCTGGTCGCTACTTGGACTAAATTTAGATGAAATTTCAAATTTGTTCATTGACTGCCTTTAAATTTGCAAGAATCTTATAGCAAAGATAGTGCTTTGTCAAATGGGAATTTTAAAAAGAATTTAGCCTCTGCGTGTTAAAATGCAAGCCAAATTATTATTTTAAAGGAATCTTGATGTTTGAAGACAACGCTATCTTAACCACACTAACTGATAAAGTAAATGACCTAATCACAAAATATGATGAGCTTTGCAAAACAAACGAAGAATTGCGTAACGAGATCGTAACTTTAAAAGCACAAAATGAGGCAAAAAGCAATCAAATCATGCGTTTAGAAGAGGATCTTGACAAGAAAAATACCGAAGCCGACGATGTAATGAGAAAAATCGAAGCTGTCCTTGGCAGATAAGCTTGGCTAAAATATGAAAAAAATTACGCTCACGATATCATCTCGCGACTACACGATCACGCTTGATGATGATTTTGCTAAATTCTTTGAAGATGACTGGCAAAATTTAATGGGCGGACGCCAATTTATCGAGCCAAAAGAGCTTTTAAACGCCTTTATAGAAAAATGTTATGAAAATTATGCTGTGATAAAGACAGTAAAAAATTTAACTGGCAATATTGATGAGATATTAAAGCGAGAAGAGAGATGAAAAGACGAGCTTACACCTTGCTTGAGCTAATATTTATAGTAGTTATACTAGGTATTTTAAGCACAGTCGCTATACCTAGACTATTTTTTTCTAGAAGTGATGCTACCATCTCAAATGCCAAAACTCAACTTGCCGCTATAAGAAGTGGAATTTCACTAAAATACAATGACAATATCTTGCAGGCAAAGCCAGAATTTCCACAAAAACTAGACGATGGCGATCCAAGCAAACTCTTTAAAAATGTTATAAATATACCGATAAAAGATAGTGGCAGTAAAAATGGCTGGCACAGAATAAGCGATGACAAATACACATTTAGGCTAGATGGCAAAGTAGCAAATTTCAAATACGACAAAAATACTGGCGATTTTGGTTGCAGTGATGAAAATGAAATTTGCAAATCAATTCAGTAATGCATTATTATATACTCGCATTTTATGGGCTAAATTTAGCCCCACTCACTTATGAAAGTGATCAAAAACTAGAAAAATTTCAAGGCGTAAAGGCTTCTTTAAGAGGCAAAATTCTTACTGCCTTTGTCCTAAAAGAGACAAGCAAGCCAGAGTTTAAAACAAGTAAAATTTTAGAAATTCTACCGATTAATCTAACTTCAATGCAAAGCGAATTGGCAATATTTATCTCAAAATATTACACATGCGAGCTTGGCGTCAGCCTAAATTTATTTGAACCAAATGACACTATTACAGCAGATCAAATTTATGAAAATCAAAATTTTAATGTGGCACCCAAACTAAGCGAAAAACAGCAAGAGGCTTTGGAATTTTTAAATAAACGTAAAATTTCACTCATCTTTGGCGACACTGGAAGCGGAAAAAGCGAGATTTATATCGCTAAGATCAGAGAAATTTTAAACGCAGGCAGCCAAGCACTATTTTTGATGCCTGAAATTTCGCTTACACCACAGATGCAAAAGCGTCTTGAGGGCTTTTTTGGCGAGGCAGTAGCAGTCTGGCACTCAAAGATCACGCCAAAGAAAAAAGAGAAAATTTTACAAGATATAAAAAGTGGCAAAGTTAGGCTCGTTGCAGGTGCGAGGTCGGCTTTATTTTTGCCACTTGAGAGGCTAAAACTTATCATCATCGACGAAGAACACGACGATAGCTATAAAAATACAGGCTCAAAGCCACACTACAACGCAAGAGATCTCACCCTTTTTCTAACTGGTAAATTTGACCTGCAAGTGGTGCTTGGAAGTGCCACGCCAAGCCTTACTAGCTTTTACAAGCAGGAGCATTTTCGCTTAAAAGGGACATATTTTGATTCGCAAAAAAATTATATTTTTGATGAGAGCGAGACTGGAATTAGTGAAATTTTAAAAGATGAAATTTCAAAGACACTCGCAAATAAAAAGCAAGCTGTCATCTGCCTGCCAACAAGGGCAAATTTTAAATATCTAGTCTGCAAAAACTGCGGTGAGACGCTAAAGTGCCCTTTTTGCAGCATCGGTATGAGCTATTACAAAAAACAAAACATACTAAAGTGTCAATACTGCGAGCACAAAATGGCTGTGCCAAAGACCTGCCATCAGTGCGGCAGCGAGATGATAGAAGCCAAAAAGATCGGTACCAGCGAGCTACTTGAAAGGCTGCAAGCTGAGTTTGCAAACGCTAGGATCGCTAAATTTGACCGAGATGAGATCACTACGCAAAACAAGCTCGTAAAGGCCTTAAAAGAATTTAACGACGGTAAAATAGATATCTTGCTTGGCACGCAGATGCTAAGCAAAGGTCACGACTACCACAACGTCGAGCTTGCTGTCATTATGGGCTTTGACGAGCTTTTAAACTTTCCTGATTATAAAGCCAGAGAAAGAACGCTCGCTCTTGCTATGCAAGTAGCTGGCAGAGCTGGCAGAAACGGAGTTGGCAGGGTCATCATACAAAGCAAGCAAAGAGAATTTTTTGAGAGCTACATCAGTGATTATGACTCATTTTTAAAAGATGAGATAGATTATAGAAAAGAGCTTTATCCGCCATTTACTAGGCTTCTTCGCATTATCATCTCACATAAAGATGAACACATAGCAAAAAATACAATGAATGAATTTGTGCAAAGAATAGAACCTTTAAGAAGCGATGAACTTGAGATCATAGGATACGGAAAGTGCCAGATAGAGTATCTTGGAAGTAAATTTAGATATGAAATTTTACTTCGCTCAAACTCTCATATACCTCTTTTAAAAGCTGCAAACCTTTGCAAAAGCGAGCTTAGCGATATTGATATAGACCCGGTCAATTTTAGTTAAAAATGCTAGTCTAAAAACTATCCAACAAAGACATGGTAAATTTTAAAATAGATAATAGAGAAACCTAAGGCTTATGAAAGCATTATGAAATTTGATAAGTTGGCTATAAAGAGTAAGTAAAATTTTAGAAACTACATCCAATAAAAATACTAATTTTTATAAACTATTAAAAATAAATTTTCAAGCCTTTTAAAAGCCATTTTTCTTTATAATCCCCAATAAAAATTTAAAGGCAAAATTTTGCAACGATACCCGACAAAACAGATAAAAATTCGCGATGTTTTAATAGGCGGTGACGCACCGATCTCCGTGCAGTCGATGACATTTTCAAAGACAAAGGACGTAAAAGGAACGCTAGAGCAGATACAAAGGCTATATTTTGCAGGCTGTGACATCGTGCGCTGCGCAGTTTTTGACAAAGAGGACGCCAGCGCGCTAAAACAAATCGTCGCCGGCTCACCCATCCCAGTCGTTGCAGACATTCATTTTAACCACACCTACGCGCTTATAGTTAGCGAATTTGTCGATGCTATCCGCATAAATCCAGGCAACATCGGCTCAGCTAAGAATATAAAAGCAGTCGTTGATGCCTGCAAACAGCGAAATTTACCTATCCGCATAGGTGTAAATTCTGGCTCGCTTGAAAAGCAGTTTGAGGATCGCTATGGCCGCACAGTTGAGGCGATGGTGGAGAGTGCTATGTATAACATCAAGCTTCTTGAGGATTTTGACTTTACAGATATCAAAATTTCACTTAAATCAAGCGACGTTGAACGCACGATGCAAGCTTATAGAGCACTTCGTCCAAAGACAAACTACCCATTTCACCTTGGTGTAACAGAGGCAGGTACAACATTTCACGCGACTATCAAGTCCGCGATCGCACTTGGTGGGCTTTTACTTGAAGGTATCGGCGATACGATGAGAGTTAGCATTACAGGCGAGCTTGAAGAGGAGATCAAAGTCGCAAAGGCGATCTTAAAAGATAGTGGCCGCCAAAAAGAGGGACTAAATATCATCTCATGCCCAACTTGTGGGCGTTTGCAAGCTGATCTCATGGCAGCAGTAAAGCTCGTAGAAGAAAAAACAAAAGGTATAAAAGAGCCGCTAAACGTTTCAGTCATGGGCTGCGTGGTAAATGCGATCGGCGAGGCAAAGGGCGCAGATGTTGCCATAGCATTTGGAAAAGGCAATGGCATGATAATGCGTCACGGCGAAGTAGTCGCAAGGCTGCCTGAGAGCGAGCTTGTGGATAGATTTTTACAAGAGATCGATGACGAGATAAAAAGTAGAGACTAAAGGAAAAGTTGTGGCAAAGCAAAGAGTTAACGAGATAGAATTTACCAACCTTTACGACATTGATATGGAGCGAGCTATACTAAGCTCCATTTTGCAAAACAACGATATTTTAGGTGAAATTTTTGACATTGTTAAGGCAAAGGATTTTTATCTAAAAGGGCATTCGCAAATATATGATGCAATGGTAGCATGCCTAAATAGCGATGATCCCATAACTATGCCATTTTTAAAAAATAGACTTGGCGAAAAATACGACGAAGAGCTAATACTGGATATTTTGGGCACAAATTCCCTAATAGACATTCAAAAATATGCAAACGAACTAAGGGAAAAATCTATAAAACGAAGTCTTGTAAAGATCGCTCACAATATACCAAGCAAAGTAAATGAAGATAAGCCAAGCCGCGATATGGTCGATGATCTTAGCCAGGAATTTTACTCTTTGATAGAAGGTGGAAGCACTGGAGTTATAAAAGAAGGCAAAGAGATCATCATGAAAATGATGGATCATATTAATGCTCAAGCCTTGCTTGGCGAAAAAGATATTGTTGGACTTGATACTGGATTTAAGAAGCTAAATGAGATGATAAAGGGCTTTAAAAATGGTGACCTCATCATCGTTGCAGCTCGTCCTGGTATGGGAAAGACGACACTTTGTTTAAATTTTATGAGTCAGGTTCTAAAAAATAATGCTGGAGTTGTTTTCTTCTCGCTTGAGATGCCAGCTGAGCAGATAATGATGAGAATGCTAGCAAGCAAGACCTCTATCCCGCTTCAAGACATAATGACTGCAAAGATGGATGATGAAGCGTTGGCTAGATTTAGCGATGCTTGCGAGGAATTTGCGGCTAGCAAGCTTTTTGTGCATGATAGCGGCTATGTAAATATCCATCAAGTAAGAACACAAATGCGAAAACTAAAGGCTATGCATCCTGAAATTTCACTTTGTGTGATCGACTACATCGGTCTTATGATGAGTACAAATAACTACGCTGATCGTCACGTCCAAATAGCTGAAATTTCTCGTGGATTAAAGCTTTTGGCACGTGAGCTAGATATGCCAATCATCGCTCTTTCTCAGCTAAATAGAAGCCTAGAATCTCGCGCAAACAAACGCCCTATGCTAAGCGATCTAAGAGAGTCAGGTGCGATCGAGCAAGATGCTGATATTATTCTTTTTGTTTATAGAGATGAGTTTTATCTAGAACAAGAAGAAAAAGAGAAAGAAAAACGCGCAAGTGCCGAGGGCAAAGAGTACAAGAGCAATCACGTCTTTAATAAACTTCAAGAAAAGGCCGAGATCATAGTTGGCAAAAATAGAAATGGCGAAACTGGCTCAGTTGATGTGCTCTTTCAAAAGCAACACTCAAGGTTTGAAGATATGTCTGCAATGCCAGTATCTGATGTTTCATTTGAAGGCTGATGCGTTTTAAAGCTTTAAAAAATAAAGAAATTTTTACTATATTTTGTCTGTTTTGCCTTTGCGTTTTTTCTATAAATTTGGCTATTAGCTATCATAAATATCAAATTTTTATGGACAAAGGCGAACAAGAGCTAACAGCAACCGTGATTTCTAGCTACGAAAAGCTTGGAGATGACGGCAAGAAAAGGCAAATTTTAAAGCTTAGGACTGATGAGTTTTTATTTTATACGCTTGGAGCCAAAACAGATGACTTTAAAGCTGGAGACAATATATTTCTAAGCGTCATAAATTTAGACGTTAGTTTTAAAGACTATCTTGCTTCCTCCTTTTACATGCCTAGCTTTTCACGCGAAAAACTGCCACAAAAAGCCACGCTAAATATCAACCAAAAACTACAATCACTAATCTACACCCAGCATGAAAATAGTAAAATTTCACAGCTCTACTCGGCTCTATTTTTAGGCACAAGTATTGACGGCAAGCTAAGAGATGACGTCTCGCACCTTGGTATAGCGCATCTTATAGCCATAAGTGGCTATCATTTAGGTTTCATAAGTGCGGTTATATTTTTTGTATTTAGGCCGCTTTTAAAATTTTTATATGCGAGATTTTTACCTTTTAGAAACTACAACTTTGATCTAGCCATTGTCGTTTTTATAGTCTTGTCATTTTACTTTTTTATAATAGGCTTTATACCAAGCTTTTTGCGAGCATTTTTAATGAGCATTTTAGGATTTTATTGCATGTTAAAAGGCGTCAAAATTTTAAACTTCAAGACACTTTTTATAGTAGCGCTTGTTAGCTTGTCGCTCTTTCCGCAGCTACTTTTTAGCGTAGGTTTTTACTTTTCACTCATGGGCGTTTTTTACATATTTTTATATTTTAAACATCTAAAAGATAAATTTTCTCCCTTCATTCATCTTATACTTTTAAATTTATATGTTTGCTTTGCAATGGAAATTTGCGTGCTTTATTTCTTTCCACTCATTAGCTTACAGCAGCTTAGCGTCCTTGCTATCAACTACATCTTTAGCATTTTTTATCCATTAAGCGCCGCACTTCATATCGCTTCGTATGGCGACATTTTTGATGGATTGCTAAATAATGTTTTAAATTTTAGACTAAGCTCGACTAAAATTTTCGTGCCAGCCATTATTTTTATCTTTTATAATATCGCTTCACTTCTAGCTATAAAATTTAGATCAATATTCTACATTTTACCGCTGCTTGGGCTCTTGTGCTTTGCTATTGCTAGCTATAAAATTTACGCCTAAGCGATCTTCATACCATAAAATTTCATTATCTTGTTGTGAATTATCAAAGATATATACATTATAACAGCGCCTAAAATTAGCCTAGTTAAGTCTGTGTCCTTTTGCCAAAAGACTAAATTTACGATGATGGCAGCTGGAATGAGAGCATTATTCATGATAGCAAGCACGCCACTATCAACCTCGCAAGCACCTTTGTTCCACATAAAATACCCTAGCCCACTAGCGACCACACCAAGCCAGAGAAGCACTAAAATTTGAGTTGAAGTAAGTGAAAATTTGGCTGGATTGCCAAGAGTAAGAAGCGCAACTACAGCTACAAAAAATGCTCCAAAGTGAAAGTAGCCAAAGACATTTTTTTGATCCACGTCAAATTTTTCTAAAAGTGCCTTATAAGCACTCTGTCCTGTCCCAAAGCAGATATTTGCTGCTTGCACTAGCAAAAACCCCTTTAATACACCATCGTTTATAGCGCCGTATTTTATAACCAAAGCTCCAAAAACCGCAACGCCAACGCTAAATAGATAAAGTGGCCTAAATTTAAAGCTAAATGCGTCGTATATGAGCGTCACGTAAAACGGCGTAAAAATGGTAAAAAGTGCTACTTCTGGCACGCTTAGATACAAAAATGAATTGTAATAAAATAGATACATAAGCCCTATTTGCACCGCTCCGATCGCCATGATGCCAAATGCTAGCTTTGGGCTGATGCCACGAAATTTTGTAAATGGCAAAAAGACTAAGCTAGCAAGCGCAACCCGAATAAAAACAGCCAAATAACTATCAACCTTGCCAGCTAAAAACTCACCTATCAAACTAAAGCTAAACGCCCATAAAATGGTTACAAAGATCAGTTTATTCAATTATCACCTCATTTATTTTTCTTGCACATTCAAAAAAATACTCAAGCTTGTTTAGCTCAAGTAAATCGCCATCAAGTATGAAATTTGCCCTATCGCTAAAATTTTTCTCACTCACAAATAAAAATTCTTCATATTTTATCTCGCCATCAAGATAGCCATTTAACAAATCAACAAAATCACTATCAAGCTTATCTTGCTTCAAATCTTGCAAATTTAACTTTGCATTTAAGCCTTTGATCGTGCTTTCTAGCTCTTTTAGGCGAGTGATTATCCTATTTTCTTCATCGCTTAGATCAAGTGCCGCCTTTTGCTCTTCAATACGTTTAACTTGACTTTGCTTGCTAAGACTTAAGCTATCAGGCAGCTTCCACTCAAACTCTACTCTAGGCCTGTTCGCATCAGCGTAAGCACCTATCATCTGCGAAGTCGTCCTCTCACCTTTTTTAAAGCTATTATTATTCACACTTTGCGTATCTTTTAAGTAAATTTTTGGAGCAAATTTGCTCTTTTGCTTCTCATTTTCTTGCTCTTTTATAAATTTTTCTTGCTCCATTGCCCCAAGTTTTGCGCTTATATCATCTTTACTAAAATCAGGCATCATTATCTTTGAGCCAGCATTAAAGCCGATCTCGCCGTTTGAGAGCAAATTTATCCTTGAGTTTAGCTCGGCTAGCTTAAGCCCAAGCTCGTCAAGCTCAGCTCTTTTTTTATCAAGAGTAAAATTTATCGCATCAAACTCAGCTTTATTTATCTCACCATACTCAAACCAAAACTCATTTTCAGACGCAGCTTTTGCAAAACTATCAACAAATTTTGTCTCTAAATTTATAAGCGAATTTAGGGCAACAGCATTGAAATAGACCTTTGCGACCTGAAAAGCGGTTAAATTCATCAGCTCTTCATCTTTGTAAATTTTCTCCACGCCCTTGTGGTCTAAAATTTTATCAGCAGCCTCGCTCGCACCGCCGTCAAAGATAAGATATTCAACCTTTGCCGTGATCGAGCCTGCCTTTGTCATATATCCGCCCTTTAGCTCGTCAGGCACAAAGGTATATCTGCCATCAAGGGATAAATTTAGCTTTTTACTCTTATTTTTATTTATATATTCATTTTTATTAAATTCTTTCAAACTCTCAAGCTTCGCGCTTTGCGCCAGAGCGATGATCTCTAGTAAATTTCCAGCCCAAAGAGGCAAAGAAAAGAGCAAAACCGCCAAAATCTTCTTCAAATTCTCTCCCTTTCATAAAATTTTCTTATAAATTTATCAAGATTATAGACCCAAGCAAAAAGCACTGGCACGACAAGCAAGCTTAGCAAAGTCGAGCTAATGAGCCCAAAGATGATACTTATAGCCATAGGCGAGTTGGCTTCAAAGCCAGCACCCCTGCCAAGCGCAAGAGGCAGCATGGCAAATATCATCGCAAAAGTGGTCATCAAAACAGCCCTTAAGCGCTTTTTTGCAGCCATTTTCACAGCTTCGTTTGCCTCCATACCGCTATTTGCAAAGTGGTTTGCAAAATCAACCACCAAAATGGCGTTTTTGCCAACCATACCAAAGAGCAAGATGACGCCGACCATGACAAATAGACTAAATGGGTTGCCACTTATAAAAAGGCCTATCACGACGCCACAAAAGGCAAGCGGCATGGCAAGCATGATGAGAAATGGCAGCAAAAAGCTCTCATAAAGTGCAGCTAGCACCATATAAATAAGCACCGCACTAGCACTTACCGTAAAGATAAAAGAAGCGTTTGTATCATCCATCAGCTCAACAAATCCTAGAAATTTATACTTGAAATTTGCAGGCAAAATTTCATTAAGCTTCTTTGAAATTTCATTTGCCACGCTATTTAGCGGAGCGTTGTTTTTGGTATTTGCTAAAAATTTTATCTCATCAGCTCTATTAAACCTTGAAATACTAGCTGGCTTTTGCTCAAAACTAATCGTCGCTACATCGCCAAGTGTGACAAAAAAGCCCTCATTGCTTCTTATCTTGGTCTTTAAGATATCATTTGTATCGCTTCTAAATTTATCATCAAGACGCATGTAAAGCTCATACTCTTTGCCATTTTCGTTTTCAAAAACAGAGACCTCGTTCTGGCTAAAAGCGCTATAAACGGCGCTTGCAACGCTGGCTTTGTCTAAATTTAGCCTCTTTGCCTTATCTTCATCGATAGAAATTTGCACGCGTTTTAGCAGATCTTCTTCGGGCGAATTTACGTCCGTTGCGTCATTTATCTCTTTTAGCATCTTGCTGATCTTTGGTACAAATTTCTCTAGCTCTTTGCCATTTTCAGAGGTGATAGTAAGCTTTACTGGCTGCACATCGCCGCCTTCAACCACAGGCAGATCAGCCACGATGACGCTCATATCGTCACTTTTTAGCTTGTCGCGAAACCTCTGCATGATGGCGTTTTGTCGCTCATTGCTGGCTCTATCTTTTAGCTCTTTTAGCCTAACGTAAGCTTTTACAAGGTAAGGCTGCTTGGCGTCTGTGTAGCCAAGGATGAAGTAGGCGTAAGCGACCTGAGGATCAGCATTTATGAGTGAAATTTTATCTTTTAGCCTCTCTTTGCTAGCTTGCAGGCTAAGTGAGGGATCAAGCTTAAAGTAGATGTTAAACTCCGAGTTATCCTCGCTTGGCATGAAGTCGCCGCCTACAAATTTAGCCAAAGCAAATGAGCAAACAACGACCGCAAGCGTTATAGCTAAAAATATGAGCTTAAATTTAAGCGCTAAAGCTAAAATTTTCTCATAGAAATTTTCAAGCGCCTCAAAAAAGGGCTCGCTCTTTAGAAAAAAGCCGCTTTCTTTGGCATCTACAAACCTAGCACTAAGCGTTGGCACGAGAAAGATACTCACAAAAAACGAGATGACGATGCCAGCTGCCACGCTCATCGCAAATGAGTTAAAATACTTGCCAACGATGCCACTCATAAAGGCTATTGGCACAAAGACGCAAAGCAACACGAGCGAGATCGCAAAGACGCTAAATGCTATCTCTTTTATGCCTGCAAAGCTTGCTTTTAGGGCATTTGGCTCATCTTTTAGCTTGCTAGCGATATTTTCAGTGACAACTATCGCGTCGTCGATGAAAATTCCGATGCCAAGCGTTAGCGCTATGAGGCTTAGGCGGTTTATGTCGTAGCCTAGGGCATTTATAATGAAAAATGTCGCCACGATACTAGTTGGTATCGCTACGACTGAGATGATGGTGATCGAGAAATTTCTTAAAAACAGATATACGATCACGATGGTTAGCAAGATACCAAGGATCATATCAAAGGCGGTTTGATCGATGTGCTTTTGTATCACTTCGCTCTTATCATAAGCTATTTTTACGTCGTATTCGCTGCCAAGCAGGCTTTTAAACTGATCTAGCTTTGACTTAGCTAGAGCGATCACGGTTAGAGCGTTTGCATCTGGAGCTAGCTCAAGACCAAGTAAAACGCCACTTTTTTTATCCATTATCGCTGCTTCGTTTGCGTCTTTGTAAGCAAGATCAACGCTTGCGATATCTTTTAAAAAGACCCCTTGCTTGATCGTTAAATTTCTTATCTCATCTATACTTTTGGCGCTGAAATTTGACTTGATCGCCATTTGAATTTGCTCATTTTCTATCTTGCCAAGTGGCGCTTTTAGATTTTCAACCTTTATCAAATTTGCCACTTCATTTGCGCTAAGCGCGTTTTTATCAAGCTTAAATCTATCTAGTAAAATTTTCGCCGCTGGCTCTAAAAAGCCATTTGTCTTGACTTTTGAAACGCCGCTAATGCGCTCCAAAAACGGCTTTGCCACGTCATCAATCTCTTGCATTATCTTAGTTTCATTACCATCAAGCCTTGTGATAAAGAGGCTAAAGACAGATGATGAGAGCCCATTTAGCTTTTCTATCTCGTAGTTTGCATTTAGACGTGCCTTTTGCATCTTGTCACGGACGTCGTTTGTAGCGCTCTCTAGATCTTTGTTTAGCTCAAATTCGATGCTTACCACGCTTAGGTTGTCAAAGCTAGTTGAGTAAAGCTTTTTTATCCCCTCGATGCTTGAGACCTCGTCCTCGATCTTTTGCGTGATCTTTGTCTTGATGTAGTTCATATCGCCATTTGCGTAGGTCGTGATCTTAACGATTGGGATATTTACTTGCGGGTATAAATTTACGTTCATTGTCTTTAGCGAGTAGATGCCAAAGACAACGAGGCTTAAAAATATCATAAGCGTAGTTATTGGGCGGTTGATGGCTGTTTTTATCATTTATTTTCGCCGATTATCACTTTTCCTTGACCAAACATGCCTGGCTTTAGCCCGCTATCATAAGCCTGGGCGTAAAATTTCCTAGTATCTCGCTTAATTTCTGGGTAAATTAGCGCGATTTTTACCTCTTTTTCCTCGCTTGCTGCGTCAAGTTTAAATTTAAATGTATCGCCAACTTTTACTAAATTTGCGTATTTTTCATCGATTGCTATTAAAATTTTAACCTCATTTGAATTTAAAACAAAAGCTGGACTAAGCGGCGAAACACCCTCTCCAAGCTCAATGTTTTTACTAGCGATAACACCATCAAAAGGAGCTTTTAAAACAGCTTTTTTAAGGCGATCTTGCGCATTTAAAATAGCGATTTGTGCACTTTGAACCCGAAGTATTGCTTCGTCAAATTTATACTTTACCTCATCAAATTCTTGCTTTGAAGTGACGTCCCTTACTTGAGTAAATTTGTTTAAAGTATTTTTTGCAAATTCACTAGCATTTTTTGCCAGCTCAAGATCATTTTTTGCCTTTTTTAGAGCGATTTCTAAGCTACTTTGATCAAGAATAGCTAAAGCGTCACCCTTTTTAACATGACTTGAAACATCTACAAAAATTTTATCCACCTTGCCACTGCTTTCAAATGCAAGCTTTGAGCTTTGCTTAGCATAGACTTCAAAATCAGCAAAAATTTCTTCACTAGCAAATGAAAAAATACCAAATATCATCAAAATTATCAGCTTTTTCAATCTCTAATCCTCTCTAAAATCGGCTCACCATTTTCAAAAAAGAACTCTGCTTTTTTGATCTCAAGCTCATCCTTTGCACTCTCAAAAAGGCTAATGGCATCAAATTTCTGAGAGAGCGCCTCAAGCAGGTCGCTATATCCCAAAAGACCAGAGTTATACTTTTCATAGCTAGCTTTTAATGCCAAGTCACTTGCTCTTACATATTCATTTAGTGAAGCGATTTTTGAAGTAAGCACCACGATTTCACTTTGCAAATTTTTAAGCCTTGTCTCATTTTCACGCTTTTTATACTCCACATTTAGCCTTGCCTCATCAAGCGCGATCTTTTGGGCCTGACTCATCTTGCTAGTAGCAAAAAAATCAAAAATTTTCCATTTAAAAGCGATACCAAATTTATTGCCATGAGTATCTTCTTTTAAGTATTTATCCACGTATGAGCGGTAAGAACTAAACCTGCCTAGATTAATATCGTAATTATTTTTATAAAATCCATATGTGTCATAAAGCAAAATTTGAGGCAAAAAACCAGCCTTTGCCTCGCCAAGCTTGGCCTCGCCTAAAAATATATCTTGGCTTAGTCTATCAAGCTCGGCATTTTTTGAAGCTAAATTTGAGCTAATATCAGCCATCTTTGCTCCAGCTACTGGCAAAATTTTCTCACCAGTTAGCAAATTTATCTCATTTAAGATTTGCTCCATTTTGTTTTTGTATTCAAGTTGCGTGCTATTAGCTAAGTAATATTTAGCCCTCACATTTTCAAGCTCATCTTTTGCGGCAAGGCCTGCAATGTTTGTCTTTTCAAGCTTGTCTAGAACGCCTTTTAAAAAATTTGCCTGAGCATTTTTAGCGGCTATTATATTTTCAAGTGCCAAGGCATTAAAATATAAATTTACAGCCTTAAGTGCAAGATAGTTTTTGGCTTCATCACTAGCGATCATGGCTTTGTTTTTTAAAAGCTGGCTCATCTTTAGCCTAGCCTCTCTAGCCCCGCCATCATAAAGCAGAAAATCAATTCTAGCCAGCACACCGGCTGACTCTTTAGCGACTACACTTGGAAAAGTGCTTGCATTTTTGCCGTATGAGCCCTCTAGGCTAAGGCTTGGCATATATGAGCTTAATGTGGCTTCATCGCTTAATTTTGCTCTTTTTAACTCAAGCTCTTTGATCTTTGAAATTTCATTTTGCATTGCCTTGTTTGCGATCATGCTTAAATTTGAACCAAGCAAAAATATCGGCAAAAAAATGAATAAAAATTTTTTCATTAGTGAAAGCTTTTTACTAAATTTCCTATTAGTAAATTCCAGCCATCAACTAGCACAAAGATGAGCAGTTTAAATGGTAGTGAGATCATTACAGGAGGAAGCATCATCATACCCATAGCCATCAGCACTGAGCTTACGACCATGTCAATGACTAGAAATGGCAAATAGAGCAAAAATGCTATCTCAAAAGATGTCTTTAGCTCACTTATCATGAAAGCCGACATTGCAATACTTAGCGGTATCTCTTCAATATTTGCTGGATTTTGTAAATTTCTAATCCTAAAGAAAAGCGCAAGGTCTTTTTCTCTTGTATTTTTTACCATAAATTCTTTAAATGGCTTTAAGCTCTTATCAAGCATCTCTTCATAGCCTATTTGCTCAGCTATATAAGGCTTTATGCCATCATTATAGCTTCTTTGCCCAACTGGCTCCATAATAAAAAATGTAAGAACCATCGCAAGCGAGATAAGCACTGTTGAAGGAGGCACTTGTTGCGTACCCATCGCTTGGCGTAAAAATGAAAATACGATAACAAGCCTTAAAAAACTTGTCATCATAAAAATAAGCGAAGGAGCGAGTGCAAGTGCGGTGAGGATTAGTAAAACATTTAAAGAATTTACAAGTTGCTCGGCATTTGTTGGAGAATTTAGACTTAAATTTATAGTTGGTAGCGCAGGATCAGCCCCAAAAACCGTGCAAAGTAAAACCGCTAAAGCAAGCAGTGCTTTCACGACTAATTCCTCATATCAAGGATACTTTTCTTAGTAGCCTCTTTATTTTTTGGCTCAAGCGATATGAAGTGAATTTCTACTCTATTGTTTTTAGCTCTGCCATCTTCTGTGCTGTTGCTAGCGATCGGATCAAACGAAGCTTTGCCAGAAGCTATTATTCTATTTTGTGGTACGCCATCGTTGATTAGCTCTTCAACCACACTTAAAGCCCTTGCAGTTGAGAGCTGCCAGTTATTTTTATAAGCTGAGTCTTTATTTGGCTCTATGTTATCGGTATGTCCGATGATATCGACCTTTACTTCATTTGGCATTTTTGCCACAATCATGCCTATTCGTTTTAAAAACAGCTTCGCATCTTCGCCAGAAATTTCAGCACTATCTTTCTCAAAAAGCATAGCTGCTGGAAGCCTTACGATAAAGCCATCTTCACTCTCTTCCATAGTAATCTCGGGCGCTCCACTAGCAGCTAGCAGCTCATTTATCTTTTTAACATTCATATTTAGCTCGCTTTGTGAGCCCTTTTGCTTGCTTATCTTTTTTGCACGAGTATTTTCTGGATCTGTCTCTTTTTCTATCTGATTTTCAGGTCTAGCGCCACCTTCAAGCACACTTAAAGCACCAGCTAGTGAGCCAACAGCGGCCTCCATCTTTTTAGCATCCATTGTCGCCATAGAAAGTAATAAAACAAAAAAACAAAGCAAAAGTGACATAAGGTCGCCAAAAGCAGCTAGCCACTCAGGCATACATTTTGGGCACTCTTCTGGTTTTATTAACTTACCCATTATTCAAACTGACTTTTTCTATCTTTTGGTGGTAAAAATGCTAAGAGCTTAGCTTCAAGCGTTCTTGGATTATCGCCCGCTTGTATCGACATGATTCCCTCAAGTACGACTTGTTTTTCAAGTGCCTCATCGGCATCGCGAATAGAGAGGATATTTGCCACAGGCGCACCTATGATATTACCTATCATCGCACCATAAAGCGTCGTAAGCAAGGCAACCGCCATTGATGGGCCAATCGCACTAGGATCTGACATGTTAAGAAGCATCGCAACAAGACCAATGAGTGTTCCTATCATACCCATCGCACCCGCAAAACCGCCGACTTGCTCAAAAATTTTAATATTATTTGAATGTCTTGTGCTAGTTTGATCGATATCGATCTCCAAAAGTGCTCTGATCGCATCTGGCTCATTGCCATCAACTGCCATTGAAAGGCCTCTTTTTAAAAACTGATTTGTCTCATTATTTACTTCGCTTTCGAGCGATAAGATACCATCACGTCTAGCTTTAGTTGAATAATCGACTATTTTTTTTATAGTCTCAGGTAAATTTACTACGACTGATGGCTTGACAGCAATGCCATAAAATTTACCAATTCCTTTAAGCGTCTCCATCTTGAAGCCAACCATCATAACACCGATAGTACCACCAAAAACGATCATCACAGAAGGAATATCGATGTATGGTCCTATACCAACGCCTATCGCCATTGATCCAAACAAAAGCACTAGGGTCAAAACCCAGCCGACGACGGTTCCTAAATCCATTTAAGCTCACTTTATTTATAAATTCTTAAGAATTGCTATTTTATTAGCTTTTTGTTGAAACAATCGTTAAATTAGAAAAAATGTTTGCCATTTTTTGCTACAATCTGCGAAATTTTTAACGTTAAAAGGCTTAAAAATGAACAATACTTCAATCATAATTTTAGCTGCTGGTCTTGGCACCAGAATGAAATCAACCCGCCCAAAAGTATTATTTGAACTTTGCGGTGAGCCGATGATAATTCATATCTTAAAACAAGCCTATGCCATCACAAATGACGTTAGTGTCGTGCTTCACTACGAAAAAGAGTTAATTAGCAAAAAGATAAAGGAAATTTTCCCTCAAACTAAAATTTTTGAGCAAGATTTAGAAAATTTCCCAGGCACTGCTGGAGCGATAAAAGGCGTAAATTTAAGCGGCGAAAAGGTGCTTGTTACTTGCGGAGATATGCCACTTGTTAGATCAACTGATCTCATGCGCCTAGCAAATGCCGAAGCAGACGTGGTTATGAGCTCATTTGAAGCAGCAAATCCTTTTGGCTACGGCAGAGTCATCATAAAAAATGGCAAAGTTGAAGCCATCGTCGAGCAAAAAGATGCGAGCGAAGCGCAACTTGCTATAAAAAGCGTAAATGCTGGCTGCTACTGCTTTAAACGCGAGGCGTTAGAGCAAATTTTACCGCTCATAAGCAATCAAAACGCACAAAAAGAGTACTACCTAACTGACGCTATAAAAATAGCAAATGAAAAGGGCTTAAAGTGCGTTGCAGTAAATGTAAATGAGCAAAATTTTATGGGGATAAATGATAAATTTCAGCTTAGTATCGCTGAAAAGATCATGCAAGATGAGATAAAGCAAAATTTGATGAAAGCTGGCGTTTTGATGCGTATGCCTGAGAGCATTTTCATAGACAGCAGGGCTAAATTTGAAGGCGAGTGCGTGCTCGAAGAAAACGTAAGTATCCTTGGAGAGTGCGTTATAACAGAAAGTATCATCAAAAGCTCATCAGTGATCGAAAGCAGTGTCATCAAAAACTCAGACATCGGCCCACTAGCTCACATAAGGCCAAATTCTGAAATTTCTGGTACACACATAGGAAATTTCGTCGAGGTTAAAAAGGGCGTTCTTAGCGGCGTAAAAGCTGGACATTTGAGCTATCTTGGCGACTGCGAGATAGAAAGTGGCACCAACATCGGTTGTGGCACGATCACGTGCAACTACGACGGCAAAGCAAAATACAAAACCAAGATCGGCAAAAACGTCTTTGTTGGCTCAGATACGCAGCTAGTTGCCCCTGTAAATATCGCTGATAATGTCATCATCGCAGCTGGTAGCACCATCACAAAAGATGTTGAGAGTGGAGCGCTAGCTATCAGCAGAGCTCGACAAGAGAACAAAAGCGGCTTCTTTGAGAAATTCTTTGGCAAAGACGATGTTAAAAAATAAGAAAATTTTACTTGCCGTTTGCGGCAGTATCGCCTTTTATAAGGCATTCGAAATTTTATCGCTACTTAAAAAACAAGGCGCTGATGTTTATGTGGCCTTAAGTGACGGAGCGCTTGAATTTTGTAGTGTAAGCGGCTTTGAAGCGCTAAGCGAGCATAAAATTTTAAGCTCACAAACGCAAAACTGGCAAGATGGCGTAAATCACATATCCTACTCTAAAATGGACCTAGTCCTAATAGCGCCAGCCTCGGTAAATACGATAAATAAGCTAACAGCTGGTATCTGCGACAATGTCTTCATGCAAACTCTAATCGCCGCCTCACACGTGCCTTTGGTTGTCGCTCCAGCTGCAAATAACAATATGATCGAGCACTTCGCGACGCAAAATTCGCTTGAAATTTTAAAGAAAAACGGCGCTTTAGTGGTTGAGCCAGTTCTTAAAACTCTAGCTTGTGGCGATGTTGGCAAGGGTGGTCTTGCAAGCCCTGAAGTGATAGTAGAAGCTGCCATAAAAAGACTTAGCAAGCCCATTTTTGCAGGCAAAAAAGTAGTTATCACAGGTGGTGCGACAACTGAAAAGATAGATGACGTAAGAGTCATTACAAATTTCTCAAGCGGCAAGATGGCAAAAGCCTTGGCTAGAGCCTTTTACTACGCCGGTGCGGAGGTAAAACTACTTGCAAGTTTTGAAGCGGAAAACGAGCCATTTGAAAGTCTTAAATTTAGCTCAAGTAGCGAGCTTTTGGAGCTTTGCAAGAGTGAGTGTGAGGATGCAAATTTGCTTGTAATGTGCGCTGCGGTGAGCGATTTTGTACCGACAAAAGTTGATGGCAAGATAAAAAAAGAGGATGTTGCCGAAAGCCTAAATTTAAGTCTAAAGAGAAATGTCGATATTTTGCAAAGTTTAAAAGAGTTTAAATGTAAAAAGATCGGCTTTAAGCTTGAAATCTCAAACGAAAGCGCTCTTAAAAATGCTAGATCAATGCTAGATAAAAAAGGACTTGACGCAGTTTGTCTAAATATATTGGGCGAGAAAAATGGCTTTGCAAGCGAGCAAAACGAGGTAAATTTCATCACAAGAGGTGACGAGACCCTGCTACCGCTTGCCTTAAAAGATGAGATCGCAGGGCGTATCGTGGAACTAGCAGCAAATTTATGATAGAGCAGATCTCACGCGTCCAAAAGATAGCAAATAATAGCCAAGCTCCGCTAGTAGCGATAAATTCGTCCCTGCCACTTAGTATTTTAGTGAGCCAAAAGGTGGGCCTTAACAGATATACCTTAAATTTTGCAAATAGAAATTTAAACACAAAAAGTGCAAAAGAGCTAAACGTGGGCTCTAGATACTGGGGCGAAGTGCATAGCCAGGGCGAAAACATCGTCATAAAAAATTTATACGAAAAGCCAAAAATTTTAGATGAGGACGTTTTGGCCGATGGGCTAAATTTGATAGAAAATTTGGTAAAAAACGAGAATTTACTGTGGCTTTACAGCTATTTATTTAAAAATTTAAGTGAAGTTAAAACAAAAGACGAGATGAGAGTGCTAGCGAAAATGCTCTTTGCTCTACAAGAAAATGTCGTGCATATACCCTTTGCGTATAGCGGCACAAATGGCATTTTTCAGCTTAAAAAAGAGGCAAATGAGATGAGAATTTTTCTAATATTTTCAAATTTTGCTCCACTTATTTTTAAATTTAAAGATGAAATTTTGTGTGAGATTGCAACCCCATTTAACAACGTCGCAAGCTTGCTAAAAAGCGAATTTGACACGCCAGTTTTGGTGCAAAACGTAAGCGCTCTTTGGAGTAAAAAAGAGCAGATAATTGACTTTAAAGGTTAGATATTGAACAAACTTAATCACCTCGCTATCATCATGGACGGCAACGGACGCTGGGCAAAAAAACGTGGATTTTTGCGGACAAATGGGCACGAGGCTGGAGCAAATGTAGTGAGCGATATGTGCGAATTTTGCATTGATAATGGGGTAAAAATTTTAAGCCTTTACGCATTTAGCACCGAAAACTGGAAAAGACCGCAAAAAGAGGTTGATTTTTTGATGAATTTGCTTAAAAAATTTCTTCTTTTAAAGCGTGATGATTTTATAAAAAATGGGATCAAATTTGACACGATCGGCGATATTTCGCCATTTAGTGATGAGCTAAAAAATGAGATAAAAATCACAAAAGATGTCACCTCTGAAAATAAAAATCTACTACTAAATTTAGCGATAAACTACGGCTCAAAAGACGAGATCGTAAGGGCTGTGAAAAAGCTAAATTTAGAAGGTACTGATATAAATGAAGCGAGCCTAAATGCGGCACTTGACGAGAGTGAGCCAGTGGATCTGCTCATCAGAACTGGTGGCGAAAGCAGACTTTCAAATTTCATGCTCTGGCAGGCAAGTTATGCCGAGCTATTTTTCACACCGACTCTTTGGCCTGACTTTGGCAAAGAGGAGCTTACTGACATCGTGGCTAAATTTAAAGATATAGAGCGAAGATTTGGCGGAGTTTAGCGAGATAATGGATAATCTAGTCATCTTTTTTGCCTTTTTTGCTTTTATTTTGGGTATTTGCGTGGGCTCATTTTCAAATGTACTGATATATCGCTTGCCACGAAATGAAAGTATAAATTTTCCAGCTTCTCATTGCCCAAACTGCGATCATAAGCTAAATTTTTATCACAATGTTCCAATTTTTTCGTGGCTATTTTTAGGCGGGAAATGTGCCTTTTGCAAGCAAAAGATAAGCCTTGTCTATCCGCTAGTTGAGCTTGTCTCTGGCCTACTTTTTCTGATCTGCTTTTTCAAAGAGTGTGGCGAAATTTTAAGCGTGGAAACTCTGCTTTATGCACTATTTTTAGGACTTTGTTTTATTATGTTGCTAGCCCTTAGCGTCATAGATATAAGATATAAAGCCGTGCCAGATCCGCTTCTTTTTGCAGCGCTATTTTTCGCATTTATCTATGCTCTGATGCTTTTTATATTTAAAGGAAATTTTGTCCAAATTTTAAATTTATTCCTTTTTGCACTTATCTTTTGGGTGCTTAGATTTGTTGTAAGCTTTGCCATAAAAAAAGAAGCGATGGGTAGTGCAGATATCTTTATAGCAGCGATCATCGGAGCTATCTTGCCAGTCAAACTGGCTCTAGTGGCGATCTATCTTGCAGCGCTTTTTACACTTCCAGTCTATGCGCTCGTTCGCAAAAAGAGCTATGAGCTAGCCTTTGTGCCATTTTTAAGTCTTGGCTTACTTATTACATACGCTTTTAAAGAGCAAATTTTAGAAATTTTAAGGTTTATTTATGAGTAGAGTGAATAGATATCTTTTGTTTAACTTCCTAGGGACTTTTGCATCGCTATTTAGTACGCTTTTTTTGATCATGTCGATCGTATTTTTCATCCAGATCGCGCGCATCACTTCTTACATTGAGATCAGCTTTGGTGAGCTTTTTAAACTCTACTCATTTATGCTTCCACGTGTACTACTTTTTGTCGTGCCTATAGCATTTTTTGTATCACTTGCGATGACTCTTTTTAGATTATCAAAAGAGAATGAAAGTATCGTTATTTTTACGCTTGGTGGCTCACCAAATAAGATTGCTAAATTTTTCTTAATATTTTCAGCATTTTTAAGCACTGCTCTACTTATAATCGCTACCATAATGATACCAATAGCCGCACAGCTAAATGCAAATTTTATTGATTATAAAAAAACTGTTGCAAAGCTGAATTTAAAGCCAACTCAGTTTGGACAAAAATTCTCTGACTGGATGGTCTATGTGGGCAGTGAAATGCAAGATAACAACGGAACTACTTATAAAGATATCGTGATGTTTAATCCTTACATTAAAGACTACCAACGCTTAATCACTGCAAAAAATGCAAAGATCACTAATACAAATCAAAGCATTGAGCTCTCTTTAGTAGATGGAAAAATGTATGACATAAAAGATGAAATTTATCATCAAAGCAACTTCAAATCCATGAAAATAAGGACTGCACAAAGTGAAGAGATAAGCGATATAGGCAGTATAAAAGAGTACTGGGCGGAGGCAAATAGTAGCGAAAAAAGAAGAAAAGACCTTAGCACATATGTGCTTGTTGCACTATTTCCACTTGCCAGTACACTTTTTGCCATAAGCTTTGGCATCGTTACTTATAGATATGAAAAGGGCATGGTTTATGTTGGTACGTTTGGCGTTTTATTTGGGTATTTTACGCTCATAATGCTATTTTCATCAAAGCCAGCTCTTGCGATTCCGCTAATATCTTTTGTTTTTTTATTGGCAGGAATTTTGCTTTTTAAAGCCAAGATCATGCGAAGATACTAATGAAAATCCAACTAATCTATAGCTACGATGGCTCCAAATTTCAAGGCTCCCAAACTCAGCCACATGAAAATGGTGTAGAAGATGAGCTTTCGCGTGCTCTAGCTCACGTTGGAATATTTGAAAAAATAGTCTCTAGCTCGCGTACAGACAAAAACGTCCATGCGATAAATCAAAGCTCAAGCGTAATTTGTGGCGATCATTTTAAAAATTTAGAGCACTTAAAAGAGCTGATCAACCGCCATGCTCATCCAAATATTCATATAAAACGTATAAATTTAGTTGATGAAAATTTTCAAGCAAGATTTGACGCCATAGCAAGATCTTATAGATACATTATAGATCATGGAGAATTTGATGTTTTTGGCTCAAACTATAAAGTCTTTTTGCCAAAATTCGATATCAAAAAAGCAAATGAAATTTTATCTAATTTTGTTGGTGAGCATGATTTTAGCTCCTATATGAAAACAGGAAGTGATACAAAAAGCCCTGTGCGAGAAATTTTTAAGGCATTTTGTTATGAATACAAAAACAAAACTATCATCGTTTTTAAAGCAAATGGCTTTTTACGCGCTCAAGTACGGCTTATGGTTGCAAATCTACTTAAAGCCTTAAGTATCAAAAATGGTGGTGAGTTCATCAATGCTTCACTTAATGGATGCTTTGCCTTAACTCGTATCCCAGCTCCAGCTGAAGGACTTTATCTAAATAGAGTTTTTTATAAATTTAACTAGGTATTTAGAATATTTGATAGTAAGCTTATTTAAAATATTAAATAGAGAATCTTAACCCTCCTTCAAATTTTTAACGCAGTAAATGATAAAGAAAAACTTTTCAAGATCCACTCTGACTCACCTAAAGCCTGCCCACTTGGTGGCAAGATCGAGGGACTTTTAACCGGTCACTTCCTAAAAGCACAAGAAGCTTTAGAAGATAGTTTAAGAAGCATTACTTTACAAGATCTATTAGATGAACTTATTAATTAAAAGCAGGTAAACTAAGTTATAGAATTTAAAAAGCAGGCAGATATATAAAAAACCAATCTATTTTATTAGTTAGAAGCACCATACACTCCTAACTATTTTTATATACTTTATGTAAGAATTTTTATAAATTTCTAGCTTTTATTACTCTTTACTCTTCTCTTTTTTAGCTTTACTCTTTTTCTCTGTTTTATCTTTTAGGCTTTCTTTCTTATCTTTTATCTCTTTTATACTATCATCTTTAGCACTATCTTTTTTCTCTTTTACTTCATCACTCTTTTTACTTGCTTTTTCTTTTATCTCATCTTTTTTAGATTTTATTTTTGATTTTGTGTCATCTATCTTTGTAGTACCTGATACTGATATATCTGATTTTAAATTTTCAAATGTCTTATCACCTATACCATTTACATTTTTTATGTCTTCTATTGAGTTAAATTTATTTGCTTTTCTATACTCTATTATTGCATCTGCCTTTGAAGATCCTATACCATCTAAACTCATTAACTCTTCTTTTGTAGCTGTGTTTAAATTTATGGCTGCTAGTAATGTAGAAGCTGCTACTAATAGTGAGAATACAATCTTTTTCATTTTTGTCCTTTTTGGGTAAATTTGGGTTTGGAGTCTATCATATTTGGTGTTTTTAGTCAACACTCGTATAAAAGCATAAACTAAAAGATATTTATAAATGTAAAGATAAAAAGTCTAATTATTTAAAAATATAAATAAATATAAGATTTGATATTTTGTTATAAATTAAGAAATAATATTTTAAAAGATAATTGTTTAGATAAAGAATATTAAAAATTAACAAAGCCCGCAACGACCTACTTTTCCAACATCCCAGTAAGGGAGAGTATCATCAGCCAGGACGAGCTTAGCTTCTTGGTTCGAGATGGAGCAAGGCGTTTCCTCGTCTGTATAGTCACGGGCAGTGTTAAATAAAAGATATATTAGATAAATCTCTTATTTAACACTACTTGATAAAGTTAAAAGTCATAAACAAAGTTTTATAAAAACATATCTTATTAAGTTTTTATCCTTAACAAGGAAGTGATGCTTATTAAAAGATAAGCAGACGAGCTATTAGTACTGGTCAGCTAAAGGACTTTCATCCATTACACACCCAGCCTATCAAACACATAGTCTATATGAGCTCTTAAAAGAAGATTCATCTTGGAGTTGGCTTCCTGCTTAGATGCTTTCAGCAGTTATCACATCCCAACATAGCTACCGAGCGGTGCTCTTGGCAGAACAACTCGTACACCAGTGGTTGGTTCGACCCGGTCCTCTCGTACTAGGGTCAACTCTCCTCAATCTTCTTGCGCCCACGGCAGATAGGGACCGAACTGTCTCACGACGTTCTGAACCCAGCTCGCGTACCGCTTTAAATGGCGAACAGCCATACCCTTGGGACCTGCTCCAGCCCCAGGATGCGATGAGCCGACATCGAGGTGCCAAACCTCCCCGTCGATGTGAGCTCTTGGGGGAGATCAGCCTGTTATCCCCGGGGTACCTTTTATCCTTTGAGCGATGGCCCTTCCACACAGAACCACCGGATCACTAAGACCGACTTTCGTCTCTGCTTGACGTGTATGTCTCGCAGTTAAGCTGGCTTATGCCTTTATACTCTACGAACGATTTCCAACCGTTCTGAGCCAACCTTTGTAAGCCTCCGTTACATTTTGGGAGGCGACCGCCCCAGTCAAACTACCCACCAGACATTGTCCTACTTGAGGATAACTCAAGCTAGTTAGCTATCAGAATAAAAAAGAGTGGTATCTCAACAACGGCTCACCATAAACTGGCGTCTATGGATCAAAGCCTCCCACCTATCCTGCACATTTTTATCCCAATAGCAGTGTCAAGCTGTAGTAAAGGTCCACGGGGTCTTTCCGTCTTGCCGCGGGTAGGAGGAATTTTCACCTCCACTACAATTTCACTGGATCCCTCTTCGAGACAGCTCCCATCTCGTTACGCCATTCATGCAGGTCGATATTTAATCGACAAGGAATTTCGCTACCTTAGGACCGTTATAGTTACGGCCGCCGTTTACTCGGGCTTCGATCAAACGCTTCGCAGAGCTAACGTCATCAATTAACCTTCGAGCACCGGGCAGGCGTCACACCCTATACATCCTCTTACGAGTTAGCAGAGTGCTGTGTTTTTGGTAAACAGTCGGGAGGGACTCTTTGTTGTAACCTTCAATGCTTACGGAGTAAATCCTTCACAAAGTTAGGCACACCTTATACCGAAGATACGGTGCTATTTTGCAGAGTTCCTTGAAGAGAGTTCTTCCACGCGCCTTAGAATACTCATCCCACCCACCTGTGTCGGTTTACGGTACGGGCAACTATAACTAAACTTAGAAACTTTTCTTGGCTCGACAGTATCAGCAATTCGCTATCCATTCCGAAGAACTTCAAACGCCTGTGGGGTCTCGGCTTAAAAAGATCCGGATTTGCCTGGATCTTAACCTACACCTTTCGACTAGCACTACCATCCGCTAGCTTGCTTAACTCTAAGCGTCCTTCCATCGCACATTATAGTTGGCATTGGAATATTAACCAATTTTCCATCGCATACCCCTTTCGGACTTTGCTTAGGACCCGGCTAACCCTACGATGACGAGCATCGCGTAGGAAACCTTGGGTTTACGGCGTTGGGGATTCTCACCCCAATTATCGCTACTCATGCCTGCATGCTCACTTGTATTCGCTCCAGCACTCCTTACCGGTATACCTTCGACGCAAATACAACGCTCTCCTACCACTTAGTAAAACTAAGTCTAAAGCTTCGGTACTCATTTTAGCCCCGTTATATTTTCCGCGCAGAATCACTAGACCAGTGAGCTATTACGCTTTCTTTAAAGGATGGCTGCTTCTAAGCCAACCTCCTGGTTGTTTAAGTAACTCCACATCGTTTTCCACTTAAATGAGATTTAGGGACCTTAGCTGTTAGTCTGGGTTGTTCCCCTCTCGACGACGGATTTTATCACTCGCCGCCTGACTGCCATGATTACACACTAGGTATTCGGAGTTTGATAGGGTTTGGTACATTGGTGTATGCCCTAGCCCATTCAGTGCTCTACCCCCTAGTGTTACTACATGACGCTATACCTAAATATATTTCGGAGAGAACCAGCTATCACGATGTTTGATTGGCCTTTCACCCCTATCCACAAGTCATCCCATAGCTTTTCAACGCTAGCGGGTTCGGTCCTCCACCGGCTCTTACACCGGTTTCAACCTGCTCATGGATAGATCACATCGTTTCGGGTCTGCAACGTCTGACTAAACGCCCTATTAAGACTCGCTTTCGCTATGGCTCCGTGTTTCCTTAACCTTGCCAGACATCACAACTCGCAGGCTCATTATGCAAAAGGCAGTCCATCACCCTGATAAATCATAGGGCTCTGAATGATTGTAAGCAAATGGTTTCAGGTTCTATTTCACTCTGATCACCTCAGTTCTTTTCACCTTTCCCTCACGGTACTTGTGCACTATCGGTCTAGTAGTAGTATTTAGGGTTGGATAGTGGTCTACCCAGCTTCAGACAGAATATCACGTGTTCCGCCCTACTCAGGATACTGCTAAGTAAAACAAAGCTTTCATATACGGGAGTATCACCCTCTACGCTTAATCTTTCCAGATTATTCTATTAGCTAAGTTTAGTCTATATTGCAGTCCTACAACCCCGTTAGTAAACTAACGGTTTGCCCTCTTACGCGTTCGCTCGCCGCTACTAGCGTAATCTCTTTTGATTTCTTTTCCTGAGGGTACTAAGATGTTTCAATTCCCCTCGTTCGCTCCGTTATACGGTAACTAATATCTCTATTAGTTGGGTTGCCCCATTCAGAAATTCCCGGATCAAAGCCCCTTGACGGCTCCCCGAGACTTATCGCAGCCTGGCACGTCTTTCATCGCCTCTACTAGCCAAGGCATCCACCACTTGCTCTTTGTAGCTTACCTTTTCTATATTAGATTATTCTAATTCGCATCACTTCCTTGTTAAAGATAACTTTAATGTTATTACATTTAAATTCTAGCTCTCAAGACGGAAAGCATTGACTACTATTTAGATAAGTTTTAAATCCTAATTAGATTGTGATGTCAAACTTTTGCATTAAATGCAAAGAGAATAGAAATTTAAATCTTTAACAAGTCCTGTAAAATTGTTTTTAAAACTTGCTTGTGACTATTAACAATATTAATTAAAAGAACATTTAGACAAAAGTCTAATTAGAAAGTTTAAATTTTTAAGCTCTCTAATTAGACTTAATATAGTTAAACTATTTTATGGTGGAGAATAGCGGGATCGAACCGCTGACCTCCTGCGTGCAAAGCAGGCGCTCTCCCAGCTGAGCTAATTCCCCAATTAAATTCTCTGGTGGGCCTAACAAGACTTGAACTTGTGACCTCACCCTTATCAGGGGTGCACTCTAACCAGCTGAGCTATAGGCCCCTATAGGTCTATCAATCTTTCAAAACTAAACAAGGATGATTGAGAATATCTTTCTTATAGATATCTTGTGAGAGAATATCTATATGTACTCTAGAAAGGAGGTGATCCAACCGCAGGTTCTCCTACGGTTACCTTGTTACGACTTCACCCCAGTCGCTGATTCCACTGTGGACGGTAACTAATCTAGTATTCCGGCTTCGAGTGAAATCAACTCCCATGGTGTGACGGGCGGTGAGTACAAGACCCGGGAACGTATTCACCGTAGCATGGCTGATCTACGATTACTAGCGATTCCGGCTTCATGGAGTCGAGTTGCAGACTCCAATCCGAACTGGGACATATTTTATAGATTTGCTCCATCTCGCGATATTGCTTCTCATTGTATATGCCATTGTAGCACGTGTGTCGCCCCGGACATAAGGGCCATGATGACTTGACGTCGTCCACACCTTCCTCCTCCTTACGAAGGCAGTCTCATTAGAGTGCTCAGCCGAACTGTTAGCAACTAATGACGTGGGTTGCGCTCGTTGCGGGACTTAACCCAACATCTCACGACACGAGCTGACGACAGCCGTGCAGCACCTGTCTTAACATTTCTGCAAGCAGACACTCTTCTATCTCTAGATGATTTGTTAGATATCAAGTCCGGGTAAGGTTCTTCGCGTATCTTCGAATTAAACCACATGCTCCACCGCTTGTGCGGGTCCCCGTCTATTCCTTTGAGTTTTAATCTTGCGACCGTACTCCCCAGGCGGTATACTTAATCCGTTAGGTGCATTACTGCCAAGACTAGCTTAGCAACAACTAGTATACATCGTTTAGGGCGTGGACTACCAGGGTATCTAATCCTGTTTGCTCCCCACGCTTTCACGCATTAGCGTCAGTTGAGTTCCAGCAGATCGCCTTCGCAATGGGTATTCCTGGTGATCTCTACGGATTTTACCCCTACACCACCAATTCCATCTGCCTCTCCCTCACTCTAGATTATCAGTTTCCCAAGCAGTTCTATGGTTAAGCCATAGGATTTCACAAGAGACTTGATAATCCGCCTACGCGTCCTTTACGCCCAGTGATTCCGAGTAACGCTTGCACCCTCCGTATTACCGCGGCTGCTGGCACGGAGTTAGCCGGTGCTTATTCGTTAGGTACCGTCATTATTCTTCCCTAACAAAAGGAGTTTACGCTCCGAAAAGTGTCATCCTCCACGCGGCGTTGCTGCTTCAGGGTTTCCCCCATTGAGCAATATTCCCTACTGCTGCCTCCCGTAGGAGTCTGGACCGTGTCTCAGTTCCAGTGTGACTGATCATCCTCTCAGACCAGTTATGCGTCATAGCCTTGGTGAGCCATTACCTCACCAACTAGCTGATACAATATAGCCTCATCCTACACCGAAAAACTTTCCCTATCTAACTTATGTAAGACAGGAGTATAGAGTATTAGCAGCCGTTTCCAACTGTTGTCCTCTAGTGTAGGGCAGATTAGCTATACATTACTCACCCGTGCGCCACTAACTCATAAGAGCAAGCTCTTACTTGTCCGTTCGACTTGCATGTATTAGGCACGCCGCCAGCGTTCACTCTGAGCCAGGATCAAACTCTCCATATTAATTACCTAGCAAAATTTATTTTGATAGGATTTTATTATGAAGTTTTTAATCAAAAAAACTTTTAGTTTTATTTATTAGTTTGTCTAATCTATTATAAATTATAAAATAATAGACTGGCTCAATCGATCACTTGTTTAGATTTCAAAGATTGACTAATAGTTTAACAATTGTAAGTTAAAAGAACAACGATAAAAAGAAAAGGCTTTATTAACCAATGAAGTTAAAGGTGGTTTCTCGTTTCGTGAGCTGGAATTATATACGAGCAATACTTAAAGATAGTTGAAATATTTAGGGAATTTTAGAAAAAATTGTTAGGCACTTAAAAATTTTAAAGTATGTATTTTTATTATAGGTTTATAGGGCTTAGTTTATATATGCGTATCCACTTCTTTTTTCTATATTTATAGAGGCTACATTGTTATTTTTATCTGTTAAAATTATCTTGCAATCACCTTTCAATAGTCTTGAATAAGGTCTTTTTGCTCCTTTATTGTTAGTAACACTCACCACTCTCATGGGCCTACCTAATTCGTCAAAATCAATGGTTTGTGTTTTGCCTTTTCCGCAACTACCAACAAATTTAACTGATTTTATGCCATATTTTTTCTCGATATTTAAATCTGTATTAATTTTATTGCAATAGGACTGAGGAATGCCTCTCCAGCCCGCACTTAAAAATTTATTTGACTTTTGCGTATCGATGGCAACCTCTTCTTTGGAATTTAAGTTACCACTAAATTTATTACCACTACCTCTTTTATCATAAAAAATACTATATTTCCAAGATTTAACCCCAGGCTCATCTACAGAGCACTCTTGCAAACTAGTATCATTAATAGCTATCCCCCATCTCATTTTAAACCAAAATTTTTCATTTTCTGAATGAACAAATTTATCATCTTGCATGGCAAGGTGCTGGGCGTATCTTATATGCGTTAGCATCTGTGTAGCTGCCTCTCTAGCTCCATTTATTTCTAGCCTTGGTATGATCATTGCTGCAAGTATGCCTACGGCAATAATCACAAAGATAAGCTCCATAACAGTAAAACCCTTGTTTTTATGCATCTACCTGCCTCTTATGTCAAAATTTGCAATTACTTTTCCCATTTTTTCTATGCAAAATTTTGATTTTCCATTTAGATCGACGCTTAATAATAAATTTTTAGACTCATCTCTTACATCTATACCATAAAATTTAAGTCTTAATGCAAGCTTTTTATTGTCAGTGTATAAATCCTTGATTTCCGCTTCTTTTAATTTATCAGCAAGCTCTTTTACAATATCAAATTTATAGACAAAATGCTTTGTTGGATTATCCAAAAATAGGTAAAAAATTTGATTAAATACAATCATCGACCAGTTTATAGCCAGAAAAAGCATCACTAAAGTCGTACAAATTTTATAGCCTTTTCTAAATTTTGGCAATCTTACGCGATACGAATTAAAAAAAACTCTTACCATAAGTGGCGTTGCGATCACGCAAAACGGCAAAAACTGCTCAAGCTCTAGCCTTTGGCGCACTGAGACTATCATACAAAAGCAAAATGAGCAAATCGCAATAAACCATAAAAGATCCTTCTTTTCCTTAACCCAAATTCTATAAATAGTATAGACAAAAAAGATAAAAATAAACGGTGAAAAAACAGCGGCAAAGATACCAAAAGTATCAATGAAGTGTCCACTTGGCCTACCATTTGTATCAAAGCCAAAAAAGTAAAGCGTGAGTAAAAATAAAATAGCACTTAGCCAAGCAAGCGGAGGCCTTCTTTTATAAAGTGAAAATATAAAAAATCCTGCGTAAAATATCAAAAAATCGCCATCTATAAAAAAAGAAAGGCAAAAAAATACTACAAATAAAATTTTATTTTTAACATGAAAAAAGTATATACATAGGAGCGCCAGCATAACGCAAAGCCCAGCATTATTGACGATAAGAGCTGAAGCTAGCGTGCCAGGAAGTAAGATAAAAAGCAATACCGCAATAAGTCTATCAAACTCTAATTTAATGTAAAATTTGCTTATCTTATACATTAAAACGACGCTTATGACATGAAAAGCGATCATTACAGATCTTAGAGCAATATCTGTTTGACCAAAAATTTGAACGCTTAAGTTTAAAACATAACTAAGAAAATTTTGTTTGTTAAAAAAAATTTCAGCTTCACTATAACTTATGCTAAGAGAATTTGCCGTATAAAGTAAAAATATACAATCGATCAAACATATCAAAAATACGCTAAAGGCGACGTGATGTCCAACAAATTCCCTAAATTTATCTAGCAAAAATTTTCCTTAAATATGTATATCCCAAAAAAACTCAATCCAATCGTGAGCCTCTTTTACCTTAAATTCTGGCAAAAGCAGAGCTTTCTCTTTATAAAAGACGGTCGCTATTTTGATATCTAAATTTGGATAACGCTTAAGCAGTTCTCTTTTTATCTCGACCATGCTCTCGCCACTATCAATGATGTCATCTACGAGTAAAATCTTAGTGTATTTGCTAAGATCTGGTACGTTAAAGATATTAATCGTATCAAGCTTGTTTGTATCTTCATAGTGGATAGAATTTAGGGTAAATAAATTTCTATTATTAAGCGCAACAGCTAGCGAATGGCCAAGCGTTAGACCGCCTCTTGCCACAGCTAGTATCACCTCTGGGTCAAACTCGTCTTTTATCTGTTTTGCCATCTTTTTGGCATCAACGGCAAATTCATCGTAGCTATAAAATATCATCTTTCATCCTTATCAGTGCACTAAAAATACGATAAAACTAATGAGCGCTAGCACGACTACACCTAAATTTATATCGCTAAATTCTCTCTTTATGAGCTTAACTATTACGTATGACATAAAACCAAATGCAAGGCCGTTTGTGATCGAGTAAGTAAGCGGGATGAGCACAACTATGAAAAATGTCGCTACAGCTATGGCTGGATCTTTGAAATTTATACTAGCAAGCTCAGCAAACATAAGCACGCCAACCATCACAAGGATCGGATAAATGGCATTGCCAGGGATCGCTTTAAAAAGTGGCAACATAAAGAGTGTAAGTATAAATAAAAGTCCGCAAAATACAGCCGTTAGACCAGTTCTACCGCCCTCTTCTACACCGCTAGCACTCTCTACAAACGATGTGGTCGTACTTACGCCTACAAGTGAGCCAGCCGCCGTAGCAATAGCGTCAGCTTCAAGAGTTTTTTCAAGTTTTACGACGCCATCTTTTTTGTTTTCATCAAAAATTCCAGCCCTCGTTCCTACACCAGCTAGTGTGCCTATCGAGTCAAAAAGATCGGTCACAAAAAATGTGATAATAACTGGCAGCAAGGCTAGGCTAAGCGCACCTTTTATATCAAGCTCTAAAAATATCGGAGAGATAGAGGCTGGAGTTGAGAAAATTTCTGTTGGATGAGGAGCGATACCAAGCACCCAAGCTATCACTGAAGTAGCAAGCACAGCTAGGATAAACGCGCCCTTTATCTTCCACGCCCAAAAGCAAATAACTAAAAATAATCCCAAAACGCCAAGAAGTACGTTTGGATCTTTGAAATTTCCTATACCAACCAAAACTGCGTCGCTATTTACGATAAAGCCCATTTGCTGAAACGCCACAAAGCTGATAAATGTGCCTATGCCAGCACTTATCGCTCTTCTTAGATCAAGTGGAATGGATCTTATTATCCACATTCTAAAATTTGTAAAAGATAAGACGACAAATATCACGCCGCTTAGAAAAACAACGCCAAGAGCTGTTTGCCAAGGCACTTTCATGCCGATGCAAAGACCAAATGTAAAATAAGCATTAAGTCCCATACCAACGCTCATCGCAACTGGTGTGTTCGCCCAAAGACCATTTAATATCGTAGAAAAGATGGTAATTAGCGCAGTTGCCGTGATTAGTGCCTCATAAGGCATACCAGTTTTGCTCATAATGATCGCATTTACCGGCACGATATACATCATCGCCAAAAACGTCGTAAGTCCCGCTCCAAATTCCTGCTTCACACTCGTTTTGTTTTGTGCTAAGTCAAAAAATTTCACCCCAAGCTCCTTTTAGTAAATTTTAAGTTCGTTATATAAGCTATCACGCTCAACCGGCGTAAAACCAGATGTCTTTATGAGATCGCAAAATGTCTTTAGTGTAACGCCATTTGCGCTATTTGCGCCAGCTGCACTTTGGATGCTCTCTTTTTCTATCGTGCCATCAAGATCATCAGCACCAAATTCCTGAGCTATCATCGCTAAATTTAGCGTCGAAGTAGCCCAGTAAGCTTTGATATGTGGGACATTATCAAGCACAAGACGTGAGATCGCCAGAGTCTTTAAAATTTCAGCTGATCCTAGAAATTTCACATCTTTTAAGTAGTTATTTTCTCTTTGATAGACAAGCGGGATAAACGCGTTAAATCCGCCAGTTTCGTCTTGCAAGTCTCTAATCCTTAGCATATGATCGATCCTGTTACCGCGGCTTTCTATGTGACCAAAAAGCATTGTTGCGTTGCTTTGTTTGCCGTGATCGTGCCACATTTTATGGATTTTGAGCCAGTTTTCGCTACTAACCTTGCCTTTGCAAATTTTAGCCCTAACCTCTTCATCAAAAATTTCAGCCCCGCCGCCTGGCATGCTATCGACGCCGTATTCGAGCATCTTCTCTATCACCTCATCATAGCTTAAGCCGTAATGTCTTGATAAAAAGTCGATCTCAGCTGCCGTCATCGCCTTTACGTGAAGCTCTGGATGAGCTGCTTTTATCTTTTTAAAAATTTCTAAATACCACTGCCAGCCACTTTTTGCGTTGTGAGCTGATACGATGTGTATCTCTTTTACGCCGTGGCTTACGCTCTCATCAACGATCTTTAAAATTTCTTCGTGGCTCATTAAGTATGGATTTGGATTTTTTCTGTGAGCCGAAAATGCGCAAAATTTACAAATATCAGCACAAATATTTGTTGGATTGATATGGCGATTTACATTAAAAAAGACCTTGTTGCCGTACAGTTTTTTGCGCTTTTTATCGGCAAATTTAGCCAAGGTAAAAAGATCAAGCCCATAAAGCGAAAAAGCCTCTTGCTTGCTTAATCTCTCGCCACTTTCTAGTTTTTGTAATAGATTCATTATTTGTATCGTCCTAAAGCTGAACTTAAGGCTTTATTATAGGCAAATAAAGCTTTGTTTTTGCAAAAATTATGTAACATTTGCCAAGATATTTTTAACAATGGAAACATTAAATGCTGTCTGATAAAAGTACCAAAAATAGCGATAATTATTTAAAAATCAAAGAGAAATTTCTTGATTTTAAGGCAAATTTACCAAAACATTTTCAAAAAAATCAGGGTAGAAATTTTGCAAATTTTTTAGCCAAAGAATACGATGATTTTATAAAATCTTATTTAAATGAAACTATGCGAGATTTTTTTGATGATTTTATTCCGCAAAATGACAGCTTTGCCTTTAGCGTTCTAGCCACTGGCAAATACGCCCAAACCTTACTTAGCGCAAATAGTGAGCTTGAAATTTTACTAGTTTATAAAAATTTAAAAGGCTACAACATAAAGAATTTCTTAAAAGAATTTAGCGAAATTTTAAGTAGCTCTGGAATAAATTTTTATATAAAAAGCGTTGAGTTAGATGAAATTTTTACAAATTACAAAGACGATCTCAAATTTAAAAGCGAAACATCGCAAGTCCGATATATCTGTGGTTCAAAAAGTCTCTACCGCCTAGTAAAAAGTGAGATCGTAAAATTAAAAGAATTTGATAAAAAAGCCTTTTTAAACTACCATTTAAAGGCATTTTTGCCGTTTTCTAGCATCAGCTACTTAGCCCAAGAGCCAAATCTAAAAAGTGGCTTTGGCGGGATAGATGAAATTTATCACTTAAACTGTATACTAAACTGCCTAGATAGCGACATTTCAGTTAGATCACAGGCTCTAAAAGTGATGAATGAAAAAGAGATCGCTAGTTTTAATCTAAATGTGGACTTTTTACTAAGCCTACTAACCACCTTAAATTTAACGCAAAATTCTGATACTTTTAGCGCTTCAAGCGTTGAAATCACGACAAATTTCATGCAAACAAAGTCTAAAAAGCTTCAAGATAACGAAAGCGTTATCAGCCAAAAGATGCTAAGCTCAATGAATAATATTGCTATTTATTCAAGGTTTATAGTCGCTTCTCTTTGCAGGCCATTTTTTAAAAGCGAGCTAAGCTTTGATCAGAGAAAATTTGCAAGGCTAAAAAATGGCTTTTACGAAATAAATGGCGTTATTTACGTGCCACTTCATAAAAAGCCAGCTCTCATCGAGGATCTCATAAATGAGCTTTTAGAACTAAAAGATGTGGATTATAAATTTGACATAAGCGCGATCTTTTACATCAAGCGAGCCATCATCACAAAAAGCGGCTTGGAGCACGCTATAAGCGAGTTTAAGAAGATATTTTTAAGAAAAAATTCCTACGCGATTTTAAAATCATTGCTCGATGCGCAAATGATACAAATTTTAATAAAGCCAATGGAGCATATCAGCCAGCTAGCTCAGTACGACGGCTATCACGAATTTACAGTCGATGAGCATAGTATTTTAAGCGTAAAATTTCTTGAAAATATAAAAGATAAATTTATAAAAAATCTCTATACCGAGCTTTGCTTGGAGGGTAAAACAATGCTAAAGATCGTGACTTTAATGCACGACGTTGGCAAGGGGCTTGGCAAAGATCACGCAAATATCGGAGCAAATATCTTTAGAGCCTACGCAAACAAGCTAAATTTAAGCCAAAAAGCCGTAAATATCGGCGTCATCTTGATAAAATACCACACGCTAATGAGCAATGTCTCAAACAGAGAGGACATTTATTCGCAACGCGTTATTTTTGCTTTTATCTCAAAGCTTGGCGACAAGCAGGTTTTAAAACTACTTTACATCCTTAGCTACTGCGTGATAAATGCGACAAATGAGAGGCTTTATAATGCCTACACAGCAAAGCTTTTAAGGGAACTTTATGAAATTTCTCTTAGTGCATTTAGCGATGAAAATTTACTTGATGAAGCGACAAGACGTGTAAAAAAAGAGCAGTCTATAAAACGAAATAGCGAGTTTTTGGCGCTTGAGTCAAGCTTGCAAGAGAAAATTTTTAAAATTACATCAAATCTTGTCTTTATAAAATATAATGCGAGTGAGATCATAAATTTAAGCAAGGTCGCAGATAGCTTAGATGCGACAGAAATTTTTATAAATAACTCTAAAAATTTAAGCATTCAGATCTATACAAAAAAGAGTCTAAATTTAAGCGCCCTGCTCTATGAATTTGCCAAATTTGACCTTGCATACATGGAAATTTTTGAGCTATTTGAGAAGAAATTTTATATTAGGCTTGATTTTAACCAAAATGTTAAAAAAGAGGAGCTTGAAATTACTAAAAATTTAGCTCTAAAATCCCTAAATAGTGAGGTTCTAAAAGAGCCTTTGAAACCAAACATTAACAAAGATGAGATAAACTTCGAGCTAAATCACTCAAAAGATTACGCCAAACTTAACATCAACGCAAAAGATCAGCGTGGGCTAATGGCTTATGTGATGAGTGTTTTTGACAGGCTTCATTTTCAAGTCACGAGTGCTAGAATTCAAACGGTCAAAAATAGAACAAGAAATCTCTTTTTGATCGAGAAAAACGAACGACTTGAGAGCAAAGGCGAAGAGATATTAAATTTATTAATAAGTGAGTAAAAAATGTGTGGAATCGTAGGATACATCGGAGATAAAGAGAAAAAAGAGGTCATTTTAAGCGGTCTAAAAGAGCTTGAGTACCGAGGATATGACAGCGCTGGCATGGCTGTGATGAGTGATGGCAAGATCGACTTTTTTAAGGCTGTTGGTAAGCTTGAAAATTTAGTCCTAAAGACAAAGGACTTTACATCAGAAGGTTTTGGCGTGGCGATAGGTCATACACGCTGGGCTACGCACGGCAAACCAACCGAGATAAACGCTCACCCACACCTTGGAGAGCACTCATTTGTCGTTCACAACGGCATCATCGAAAACTACAAAGAGCTTAAAGATGAGCTTGAGGCAAAGGGCGTGAAATTTGTCAGCCAAACCGACACCGAAGTGATCGTGCATCTTTTTGAAGAAATTTTAAAAGAGAAAAAAGACCCATTTAAGGCTTATGAGGCGACTATCGCAAAGCTTAGAGGCGCTTATGCGACGCTACTTATCACAAAAACTGCACCTGATAAGATATTTTTCGCAAAAGATGCTGCTCCTATGGCGATAGGCAAAAGCGACAAAAAAGAGCTATATTTTGCCTCATCAGATGCCCCACTTATCGGCAACGCAACAGAAGTAGCATATCTTGATGATAACAACTACGGCTACGTGAGCTTAGATGAGATAGCTGTTTTCAAACACGGCAAAAAGGCTAACATAACATTTAACGCACTGCCAAAAGATAAGAGCTATGCCCAAAAAGAGGGTTATACATTTTTTATGGAGAAAGAAATTTACGAGCAAGGCACTGTTGTGTCTGAAACCATCATGGGAAGGGTTAAAAACCACAAAGTAACCCTTGAAAATTTAGACGATGAATACCTAAAAGGCATCGATGATGTCGTGCTTTGTGCGTGCGGTACGAGCTACCATGCAGCGCTAACTGCAAGCTATCTGTTTGAAAGGCTTGCTAAAGTTAGAACAAAGGTCGAAGTGGCAAGCGAATTTAGATACAGAAAGCCTTATCTAAACAAAAACTCGCTCTTCATCGTCATCTCGCAAAGTGGCGAGACAGCTGACACTCTTGAGGCGCTTAGGATAGCAAAAGAGGCTGGACTAAGGACACTTGCGATTTGCAACGTCGATAACTCATCTATCGTTAGACTAGCTGACAATACTCTTCTAACTCGTGCTGGCATCGAAAAAGGTGTGGCGAGCACAAAGGCCTTTGCAACGCAGATCATCGTACTTTGGATGCTTGTGCTTCAAATGGCATCAACAAAAGAATCTATCAGCAAAAAAGAGCTTGATCACGAGATCAAAACGCTTCTTCACATTCCACAAATTTTAAATATCAATAACTCTCTTCAAGAGAAGCTTCACCGCCTAAGCAAGCACTATTTACACGGTCATGGCTTCTTCTTTATCGGTAGAGATATCTTCTATCCGCTAGCACTTGAAGGTGCGCTAAAGCTTAAAGAAATTTCATATCTTCACGCCGAAGGCTATCCATCAGGTGAAATGAAACACGGCCCTATCGCACTTGCAGATGAGAAGCTATTTACGATCGCTTTAATGCCTCAAAATTTACTTTACGAAAAAACAAAAAGCAATGTCGAAGAGCTTGCCGCAAGAGATGCTTACATCCTGGCGATAAGCCCACTTGAGTTTGAGCTAAGCGATGACTACGTAAAAACAAGCGTTCAAGATCATTATATGAGCGAATTTTTTGAGATGATGCTAGTGCTTCAGCTACTTGCACTTGAAATTTCTGTTAGACTTGGCAACAACGTCGATATGCCAAGGAATCTTGCAAAAAGCGTAACTGTCGAATAACTCGTGTGGCTGGCATCTTGCTGGCTACTTAAATTTTTATAAAAGTAGTTTTGCATTATGCTACTAAACATAAATATTATATTAATATTTTTATAATATTTGCTTATATATAATATTAAAAAACCAACTTAAATATTAAGGATAAAAATGAAGTTAAGTTCATCTTTACTAAGCATAGGCCTTGGAGTTTTACTTTTAAGCGGTTGTGCAACTGGCAATAGCAACGGTGTAACTGGCAGTGCTGCTGGAAGCAATAACAATAATGCTAACACAAAAATAGAAAAATGCAGTAGCACTCTTGGAACACTTGCGTTTTATGAAGACCAAAATTCTGATTGGTATTCATATTTAACACACAACTACAAGCTCACATCAACTATTCCGGTTTTGCGTCTTCTTGCGCAACAAACTGGTTGTTTTGTTATAGTTGAACGTGGCGCTATGATGGATAATATGATGCAAGAGCGTGCACTTGATAGATCAGGCGAACTACGTGGTGGTTCCGGCTTTGGTAAAGGTAAAATGGTAGCAGCTGATTATACTATTCGCCCTGAAATTTTCTTTAGCAACGAAGATACAGGCGGAGCAGGTGCTCTTGTTGAAGCACTTTTTGGTAGTGTAGCAGGTGCTATAGCTGGTGGTTTTTCAACAAAAGAGACACAAACCACATTGGTTCTTATAGAAAATCGTTCAGGTGTTCAATTAGCGGCAGCTATTGGCTCAGCTTCTAGCACTGACTTCTTTGGCATGGGCGGCGGTGCTGGCGCTTCTCTTGGCGCGGGACTTGGCGTATATTCAAGAACACCTGAGGGAAAAACACTTGTAAATGCTTTTCTTGATTCGATGAATCAATTAGTTATTGCCCTAAAAGATTACAAAGCACAAACCGTAAAAGGTGGTCTTGGAAAAGGCGGAAGTCTAAAAGTAGGAGAATAACATGAAATTTTTAGCCATTTTATTTTGTTCATTGACTTTTTTGTTTGCTATGAGTTATGAAAAAAAAGTTGAAGCTAGGCTTTGTGGTCTTATAAATCAAAGAGAAATGGCTAAAATTTATGGCGATATAAGAAGCATTGATAGCTTTGACAAAAAAATAGAAAGCTACAAATTTCGCAACGGAATAGAAAAATTTGACGAGGATAGTTGCCGTGCAAATGGCTACTATCCTGTTGATCCAAACTATGCGCCATATCCGCCTAACTACCGCCCATACTATCGAAATGAGTACGAAAGATATGATAGATTTCAGCGTGGTTACCGCGGAGGCTACTATAACGATGACGACTATGATGATGGTTTTGAGCGTGGATATAGACGTGGTTATAAGGATGCTAAAAGAGATTATAGGTTAGGTAGATAACTTATCTAGCCTTAACCTTGGCTTAATTCTAATAAAAATGATTTTTACAAATAACAAATCAAAAGCAATATATATATCAAATTTTGTTGCTATAAATAAGTTCAGTGCATTGATTAAAAATTACAAAATCTGTGGATACGACAACATCCCAACTACCCAAATTTTTCTTTCGACAAAAGAGTAATAGACACCCTTACAAATAAGCTAGAGCAAGACCATAAAAATTTAAAAGAGCTAACAAGCAATATCAGCAGAGACGATCTTTTAAAGGTGCAAATTAATGCGCTTGAAGATGAAATAATAAGCTCATCTCTCATAGAGGGCGAGAGACTTAATAGATCAAGCATTCGCTCGTAGATAAAAAAGAGGCTAGATGAAAATTTTGACTGGCTAGCTGATACTCATGCGACTAGACACAGTGTTAATCTAGTCTCGCTTTTGCTTGATGCAAATTTAAACAAAGCTCCTATGAACTTCGAGCGGCTACATGGCTGGCACAATGCCTTGTTTGAATATAGTCAAAGCAAAAACCACAAGATAAAAAGAGCTAAATTTAGAGATGATGAGATGAGCGTAGTCTCAGCTCCTTCAAAAAATAGGCAAATCCACTATGAAGCCTTGCCAGCAGAGCGTGTAGAAAATGAAATGAGAAATTTTTTAAATTTTATCAGAAAACGCCTATGTAAAAAGCGCCTTAGCGCACCTTTGGTTTGTTGATCATCCATCCTTATGATGACGGTAATGGACGCATAACAAGGGCTTTGGCACACTACTTTTTAAAAGAAGATGTTGTTAAGCCATTTTATATCTCTAGCACTATTTAAGCAAATAGAAAAAATTATTATGAAATTTTAGAACAGATAACAAAGCTTGGAAATAATTTAAATTTTGATTTCACAGAGTGGATAATGTAGCACACCTACAATCAGTAAATAGCACTATAAACAAGCTATAAGCTTACTAAAAATATAAAATTTCTATCGTAATTTAAGAGTCAAAGCCATTAAATTTTATCTTTACCTAGTATCGTTGTCAGCTGTTCTTTGATTCTATCATCAAATTCACTAACGCTTATGACACCCCTACTTTCGCACATCTTAGCATCATTAACATCACAGTAGTCGCTAAGTGCGTTTTTGTATCCGCCCCTTATACAAGCCTCTCTGTCTTCTAAAAATCCAGCCCCACCAAGGATTAATACGCCAAGGTCAAAACCTATCTTAAATTTCGCACTCGCCGAGCTTTTAACCCAGCTTAAAAATATCTCATCGTATCTTAATCCAAGTGCTCCAACGCCATCTGGCACGACTAAGATATCCACACCATAAAGACTTTCAGCATAAATTTCTGGATGAAGCCTGACGCCAAATTCATCGACAACCTCAGGCTTTAGTGCGTAAGTCTTGATATTAAAATCCTCAAATTTATGTAAAAAATCATAAATTTTGGCAAAGCTTAGTAGATTTAGCTTGTCAAACATCAAAATGCCAACTTTCATGCTAGCTCCTTTTAATGAAGTGCCTCATTTAGCTTGATCGCCCTTTTGCTCGCACTTGCAGTAATCTGACCTGTTTGGCTATTTTGTCTAAAATGAAGTCCATTTAGCCCGCCAAGTTCAAGTGTTTTGTAAATTTCAGCTTCAAATTTAAACTCTGGATTTAGCTTAGCTAGCTTTTCGCGCTCGTTAGCTGATATATAGACTTTTGTGCCCTCAAGCACCGCTATGCCAGCATCCACGATGCAGTTATCGCCAAGAGGTACGCCTGTGACTGAGTTTGCGCCAAGCAAGCAGTGTTTGCCGATGCTTACAGGATTGCCGTTTGTGCCACTTAGCACGCCAAGTATGCTAGCTCCGCCACCTACGTCGCTACCCTCGCCCACTACGACAGAGCTACTGACTCTGCCTTCAACCATCACGCCACCGGTTGTACCTGCGTTAAAGTTGATGTAGGCAGCACCAGGCATAACGACTGTGCCAGGATGCACAGCAGCACCCATGCGAACCTTGGCTGAGTCTAAAATTCTCGTATTATCAGCTGGAATAATATGGCTTAAAAATCTTGGGAATTTATCGACGCTAACGATCGCTGGATATTCGCCAAACATCTTTAGAGAAATTTCATTTTCTCTTAGCCATTCAAGCTCGATTGGCGTATTTTGGCTAGTCCATGCAACATTTGGTAACACACCAAAAGCTCCATCAAGCACGATTGTCCTAGGTGCGACTTTGCCAAGCGATATCAAGTAAAGCTTGAGATATACAGCCTCCACGCTAAGTGGTTTTGCATCATCAAACAAAAACACAAGCTTAAATTTATTCTCATTTAGTTCAAGATCGTCATCAAATGCCATTTTTACGGCATGCAAATTTTGTACATTTTTATGAGAGCTTATCTCTTTTTCAAAGACGCTAAAGAGCTTGCTGGCTTTTTTCACTACTTTTGGTGTAAGATCAGCTACAAATTCAGAGCCGTTAAAATCAACCTTAACATCACATTTTTGCAAAGCATAGATATAAGCAGCTGCGCTTAAAAAGCTCTCTTTGTAGTTTACAACAGCAAAAGTCGCTTGCAAAATTTTATCTGTATTTTTTTGTCCACGATCGATCCTAGCGATACCAAAAGCAAGTGGATCTTTGTAGCAATCTTTTTTTCTAAATTCTTCAAAAAATTCCTTAAATTCATTTGCATCTTTAAACTCTTTAGACATCTATTCTCCTTTAAATTTTTTCTTAGTCTAGCCAAAAATGGCTAAAAATTTTATGATTTTAAGTCCATTAAAATTTTTAAATATTTTTATATTTTTAATAATGATTAATCTTATCATAAAGTAAATTGCAATAAGATTTTGCAAATTTAAAGAAGGGGTTTAAATGTCAAATTTAGTAACAAAACCTAGATTTGCTCTGGCTGCGTTAATCGGCCTTATCGCTGGTGTTGTCTCAGCCTTTGTCAAATGGGGAGCGGAATTCCCACTTCCTCCAAGAAGTCCGATGGATATGTTTAACGCTGCTTGCGGGCCAGAAAGTGCCATTAGAGCAGCCGATGCGATCGATTGCTCTAGAAATTTCTTAAATCCGCCTTATGTATTTTTAAGAGATTATTTGGGAGTGGCCGATCCAAATGCCGCTATTTACGAGTTTGCAGGGCATGCGTTTAACTACGTAATGATGACGCATATATTATTTTCGATAGTTTTTGCGGTTGCTTATTGTGTTTTGGCTGAGAAATTTCCAAAGATTACAATATGGCAAGGCTTACTAGTTGGCGTTATCGTAAATATCGCTGTTCACGTGATCACACTACCTATTTTGGGGCTTACTCCACCACTTTGGACACTTCCTTGGTACGAGCATGTATCTGAATTTGTCGGCCACATGATATGGTTTTGGTCGATAGAGATCATCCGTCACGACTTAAGAGCTAGGATAACAAAAGAAAAAGATCCAAGTGATTATTGCTGCTGCAACGCATAAATGCAAATTTTTGCTGTTTTGGGCTAAAAACCTAAAACAGCAACCAAATTTATCTCACCATTTAAAAGCAAAATTTATCCGCGATTAGCACTCCTGGCTAAGCTCTAAATTTTCTAAACGAAGTGGCTTTTCACCTTCAAAAATCACCCCAATACCAAAAGGCTCGCAAATATCAAGCGCACCCTCAGCAAATCTCATCAGCCACTTTCTATCATGCGCATAAAAGGTACATTGTGGCGAGCTAAAGGGCAGGTCGCAAACTGGCACGTCAAGCAATTTAAGCTCGTCCTTGCTCAAAAAGCACCCTCGCCTAAGCTCATCTTTTAAAAAGGCAAGTGCCTCTTTTATGTACCGATCGATATCGCTGGCGATGCGCTCTGCTAGCAAAGTAGTCTCATCATCCCCGTCTGCCCCATCTGTGCTAACAAGGCAAAATGGCACCTGTCCAAAAATTTCGCTTTTTAGCTCCGTCTCCGCGTACCAAATAAAGCCCTCATCTGTTGCAACTTTTTCAAGCTTGCCAAATTTCAAAGTCATTTTTTATTCTCATTTTTGTAGTTTCGCTACTCTTGTAAAAAGAGCCAAATTTAAGCAAATTTGTCGTGATTTAAAATAGAGATAGCTTGTAAATTTGCCCTTTTAGCATAAAGCGAAAGCTAAATTTACAAGCAAATTTTCAGTTTTTCTCGCTATTTAGAAGCAAAATTTCTCATCAGTGCCATTTTGCTTGCGCATAGCTTTAAAGTTAGCAAGATTATCTTTATCTAAAAAGTAATCTTTCTCTTTTTTATTGCGGGCCTCTAGCTTTTCTATGCCTTTTATAAGGGCTGCTTTTCTATCTTCGTGAGGCGAGCTAAATTCTGGCGAGAACATCGCTTCATAGGCATTTTTCTTAGTCCATCCAAGCGCTTTATCAGCGATCTCTTGTTGCTTTTTGATATCGCAAAATGCATAAGGATTGACCACGTCACCAACAAGCTTCATAAACGCCCCTATCGCGGCCACCACGTCAGTAAATTTCTCGCCCTCCATGTCTATAACACCTCTTAGCAAAATCGCGCGATTTTTTGCCGCATAAAACCAAAATACCGCATCATCGCGAAGTCCAAGATCGTATGCGCGAGCCGAGAGGACAAAAAGAGTTATCGGAGAGACCATTTGTGGGGCGTCTTGCACAATCTTTTCAGCCTTTTTAAAGTCCTCTTCTTTGCCACTTTTTAAAAGCTCATCTATCTTGTCATAGACCTTGACGTACTCCACCTTGCCAGCATTTGCTGAGTAGTATGGCGTGACGTAGATGTCGATACTTCTTACTTTGTCATCATTTGCAAAGCCACATACCGCTCCAAAAAGTAGCACCGTAAGCAGTGATAAAATTTTCATTTTAGCTCCTTGGCTTAAAATTTTTATTATTTTAACTAAAAGCAGTTGAAAAGATTAGGATAAATTTAAGAAAAAGTCCGCAAATTTAAAGCGGACTTTGAAGATTAGTTTTTAAAACTATGAATTGGAGCTGGAATTTGTCCGCCACGAGCGATGAAATCAGCACTTGAGGCTTTGTTTATCTTCATCACAGGCGCTCTTCCTAAAAGACCGCCAAACTCGATCATATCGCCCTCACGGCCTAATGGTATGATACGAACCGCCGTTGTTTTTTGATTTATAACGCCGATAGCCGCCTCATCAGCGATCATCGCAGCTATGCTCTCGCTTGGCGTGTCCGCAGGTATGGCGATCATATCAAGACCAACCGAGCATATCGCGGTCATCGCTTCAAGTTTTTCTAAATTTAGTGAGCCAGCGCGCACCGCAGCTATCATGCCCTCATCCTCAGAAACTGGTATAAATGCACCGCTTAAGCCGCCCACTTGGTTACATGCCATTACACCACCTTTTTTGACCGCGTCATTTAGCAAAGCAAGTGCCGCAGTCGTGCCATGCGTACCAACAGCCTCAAGCCCCATCTCTTCAAGCACACGAGCTACCGAGTCGCCCACAGCTGGTGTTGGGGCAAGAGAGAGATCGACGATACCAAATTTAACCCCAAGTCGCTCGCTCGCCATTTGGCCAACTAGCTGGCCGATACGCGTGATCTTAAACGCCGTTTTTTTAACGGTCTCAGCCACCACGTCAAAGCTCTCGCCACGCACCTTTTCAAGGGCTCTTTTTACCACGCCTGGGCCAGAAACGCCAACATTTATCACCACATCAGCCTCGCCCACGCCATGAAATGCACCAGCCATAAAAGGATTATCTTCGACTGCGTTTGCAAAAACGACAAGCTTGGCGCAGCCCATCTCTGAAGCTGCCGCCGTCTCTTTTATGATGCGTCCCATGTCACGCACAGCGCTCATATTTATGCCACTTTTTGTTGAGCCGACATTGACACTTGCACATACTTTTGAAGTCTGAGAAAGTGCTTGCGGGATAGAATTTATCAAAATTTCATCGCCCTTTTGATAGCCCTTTTGAACTAGAGCCGAAAAACCACCTATAAAATCAATACCAACTTCAATAGCCGCCCTATCAAGCGTCTTTGCGATCATCACGTAGTCTTTTGCATCTGTTGCGGCGCCGATTATCGAGATAGGCGTCACGCTCACTCTTTTATTGACGATTGGTATGCCTAGCTCAGCAGAAATTTCGTTGCCCACTCTAACTAGGTCTTTGGCTTTAGTGGTGATTTTTGCGTAAATTTTGTCGCAAGCTTTGTTGATGTCAGGATCGATGCAGTCAAGCAAACTAATGCCCATCGTGATCGTTCTGATGTCAAAATTTTGCTCTTCGATCATCGAGATCGTTTCGGTTACGTTTTTGATGTCCATTGTTTTTCCTTAGATTGTATGCATCGCATCAAAGATAGCAGAACTTTGGATATTTATCTTTACTTTTAGGCTCTCTCCAAGCTCGTTAAGTTCTGCTCTTAAGGCCGTAAAATCTTTATTTTCATCACTTGAAACCACCGCCATCATCGTAAAAAACTCATCTAAAATAGTCTGTGATATATCATCTATATTTAGCCCTAGCTCGCTAAGCTTTGCTGAGACGCCAGCAACGATACCAACTCTATCTTTTCCGACTACGGTTACGATCGCTTTCATGTTTTCTCCTGTTAAATTTAAATTTTTGATTTGAAGTGTATTTTGGCTCCAAAATTTAAGCCAAGCATCAAGCAAAGCTAAATTTTGGCAGCCAACTTCAAACTGGCAAATTTTAAAATTTGCTCTAAATTTTTATCTTTTGTAAATTTACTTCGAGCAAGCACTCTTGCCGTCATTTACTGGTTGGATTGCTGAGTTATCAGCTCCGCCATCACTATTTATATTTTCTATCACTTCCCAAAGTCTAGCAGCCGCGCTCTCGTAGCGTTTTGCAGTGACTGAGTTTGGCTCGTAGAAGCTAACTGGCTTACCATTATCGCCACCCACGCGAACAGCTGGCTCGATAGGGATTTCAGCTAAAATTTGCGTATTGTAAGCTTTTGCTATCTCTTCAGTCGTACCTTTGCCAAAGATGTCGTACTCTTTGCCGTTATCTGGGCAGATGAAACCACTCATATTTTCGATGACACCAGCGATTGGGATGTGAAGTTTCTCAAACATATCAAGCGCACGCTTGCTATCGTCAAGTGCTACCACTTGTGGCGTTGTGACGCAGACACCTGCCGTTACTGGCACGCTTTGAGCTAGAGTTAGCTGTGCGTCGCCCGTTCCTGGAGGCATGTCAAGAAACAAGACATCAAGTTCGCTCCAAAGTACGTCTTTTAGCAGCTGCTCGATCGCTTTCATTATCATCGAGCCACGCCAGATGAGGCTCATGCCCTCTTCCATCAAAACGCCCATACTCATCATCTCAACTCCGTGACTAAGTATCGGTTTTAGCTTGTTACCAACGACTTGTGGCTGAGTATTTACTTCGCCAAGCATTCTTGGGATATTTGGTCCGTAGATGTCAGCGTCTAAAATTCCCACTTTTTTGCCTAGTTTTGCCATTGAGATGGCTAAATTTAGCGTTGTAGTTGATTTACCAACGCCGCCTTTTCCAGAGCTTACCATTACGAAATTTTTAACTTGAGGTGCGATATTTTTGCCACTTTGAGTGTTACTTTTCTCCTCAGGTATCTTTGGCTGGATCAAATTTAGCACATACTCATTTGAGCCCATGACGCGTTTGATGTCCGTTTTTAGCTCGTTTGCCACATCAGAGCTTGAGCTAACTATCTCGATATCGATCAAAATTTTCTCACCTATTTCAACATTTTTTACAAAGCCAAAGCTAACTATATCTTTTTCAAAACCAGGATAAATAACACCTTTTAGTCTATTTAAGACCTCTTCTTTATTTAACATTTTTCTCCTTTTCTAGATCTTTTGAAATTTTATATGCACAAAATTTTGGTCCGCACATCGAACAAAAATGAGCACTCTTAAACGCCTCTTCTGGCAAGCTCTCATCATGAAGCTCTTTTGCTTTTTTTGGATCAAAGCTTAGCTCAAACTGCTTGTTCCAGTCAAATGCATATCTAGCATCGCTCATCTCGTGATCTTTTTCGATCGCTCCCGCCTTACCAAGTGCGACGTCAGCGGCATGAGCTGCTATCTTATGAGCTACGATGCCCTCCCTTACGTCATTTTCATTTGGCAAGCCAAGGTGCTCTTTTTGCGTCACGTAGCAAAGCATGCTAGCGCCGTGATATGCCGCCATCGTGCCACCGATCGCCGAGGTGATGTGATCGTATCCTGCACCTATGTCTGAGACAAGCGGTCCAAGCACGTAAAATGGGGCGTCATGGCAGAGCTCTTGTTCGATTTTCATATTATACTCAATTTGATTTAATGGCACATGACCAGGACCCTCAATCATCACTTGCACATCTTTTTCCCATGCACGAAGCGTTAGCTCTCCAAGCACCTTTAGTTCACTAAGCTGTGCCTCGTCTGTCGCATCAAAAAGGCATCCTGGGCGAAGTCCATCGCCAAGCGAGAGCGAGACATCATATCTTGCGCAAATTTCTAAAATTTCATCAAAAATTTCATAGAAAGGATTTTGTCTATTTAACTTTGACATGTAGCTTGCGCTTAAACTGCCACCGCGGCTTACTATGCCCATTTTACGCTTTTTAACAAGTGGCAAAAACTCACGCAAAAAGCCAGCGTGTATCGTAAAGTAACTAACTCCTTGCTTTGCTTGCTTTTCAAGTATCTCTAAAATGAGCTCATTTGTGATATTTGTAACCTCTTTTGCCTCTTTTAAAATTTCATACATAGGCACTGTGCCAACTGGCACGCTTGAATGCTCGATGATCGCACTTCTAATAGAGTCTAAATCGCCGTCTGTACTTAGATCCATAACCGTATCAGCGCCAAATTCGAGGCAAATTTCAAGCTTTCTAAGCTCAGCGCAAATATCGCTACTTAAGCTTGAATTGCCAATATTTGCATTGATTTTTGTCTTTAGCTTTCTGCCTATGCCCATTGGCTTTAAATTTTTATGATTTATATTTGCTGGGATGATGATGCTACCTTTTGCAACCTCATCCATCACCAAATTTTCACTAAGCCCTTCGATCCTTGCCACATAGCTCATCTCTTGCGTTATCTCGCCGCGCCTAGCATAATGCATCTGCGTCTTTTCTCTCATATAATGCCTTTTACAAATTTTATAAAAGCACCATTTTAGTCCTTTTTTGATTTAAACTAACTAAATGGTAGCTAAAAATTTCTTTTTTTAAAAAGAAATTTTGAAGTTTTGAGATGTATAATTCTGTAACAATTTTTAAAAGGAGCTACCTTGCTTGATATATCACTTATAATGCTTGGAGCAGGAAATTCTAGCCGTTTTGAGCTACCAGTAAAGAAGCAATGGCTTCGTATAGGCAGTGACCCACTTTGGCTATTTGCCACTAAAAATTTGAGTAACTTTTACACATTTAAAGAGATAATAGTCGTTAGTAAAGAGTGCAAATACATGTCTAAATTTGCTCCAAATTATAAATTTGTTGATGGCGGCGAGACAAGGCAAGATAGCCTAAAAAACGCGCTCGAGCTAGTTAGTAGCGAATTTGTCCTAGTTAGCGACATCGCGCGCCCTTGCATTTCAAGCGAGCTTTTTCACAAAATTATAGAGGCAGCGAGTCAGGCTGATTGTGTGGTTCCAGCGCTAAAGATCGCAGACACTGCTTATCTTGGCGAAAATGTGGTTGATAGAGATAAAGTAAAACTTATCCAAACACCACAACTCTCTCGCACAGCACTTCTTAAAAAAGCTCTCAGTAGCGGTGAAATTTATACAGACGATAGCTCAGCTATGAGAGCCATTGGCGCAAGCGTATGGCAAATTTTAGGCGATGAAATGGCAAGAAAGATCACTTACAAAGAAGATCTTGCCAAAATTCCTGCTTTAAAAGAGCCAGAAAATGAAGTCTTTGTGGGAAATGGCTTTGATGTGCATGAGTTTGAAAAAGGTCGTCCTTTGATTCTTTGTGGCGAGAAGATCGACTATGAGTTTGGGCTAAAAGCTCACAGCGATGGCGACGTGGCGCTTCATGCGCTAACTGACGCTATCTTGGGAGCTGCTGGCCTTGGCGATATAGGTGAGCTTTTTCCTGATACGGATGCTAAATTTAAAGATATTAGCTCCATTTACTTGCTTGAGGAAGCTTACAAAAGGGTGCAAAGTGTGGGCTTTGTGCTAACAAACGCTGATATCACGATAATGGCACAAAAACCAAAAATTTCAAAACTAAAGTCAAAAATGGAGGCAAATATCGCAAAAGCTCTAAATTTAAGCCAAAACCGCATAAATGTAAAGGCAACGACTACTGAAGGTCTTGGCTTTGTAGGTAGATGCGAAGGGATCGCTGTAATGGCAAGTGCAAGCCTTAAATTTTATAACTGGAAGCAAATATGAAAATTTTAATAGTAGAAAATGAAATTTACTTAGCTGGCTCGATGGCTAGTAAACTAGCTGATTTTGGCTACGACTGCGAGATCGCAAAGAGCGTTAAAGAGGCATTGAAGTTTGAAAATTTTGATGTAGTGTTACTTTCTACCACACTCCCAGGGCAGGATTTTTACCCTGTTATCGAAAAATTTAAAAACTCTATCATTATTTTACTAATCGCTTATATCAATAGTGACACTGTGCTAAAACCAATCCAAGCAGGAGCGGTTGATTACATCCAAAAGCCATTTATGATAGAAGAGCTAGTTAGAAAGATAAAGCATTTTGAGGAATTTAGAAATTTCAAAAATGAAATCAAGAACTATGAAAGCTACGTAAATTACGCTTTAAAAGAGTACGAAATTTCTAGCTTTGAGGCAAAAAAGATAAAATTTCCACTGCTTTTAAAATCAAGCAAAAGCGGATATAGCGATAAATTTATATTTAGCTACGTAAAAGCTTGCAAATTACCATTTTTATTTTTAGGCAAAGCCTGTTTCTCTGAGCTTGAAAAGGCACTAGCCAAAAATGGTGATGAGCTAATCTATATGACAAATTTGGAGGAGCTAAAACAAGAAGAAAAAGAGAGAATTTTAGAAATTTGCAAAAAGAAAAAGGTTGCGATCTCAACTAGCGATTTTGCACAAAAAGCACCATTTGACGAGCTTGAACTTTCAGGACGCGATAAAAATTTCAATATCGATGAGATCGTTACGATCGATGAATACATAAAGTACATAATCGTTAATTATCAAGATAAATTTCCTGATACAGAACTTAGCAAAAAGCTTGGAATTTCTAGAAAATCACTTTGGGAAAAGAGAAAGAAATATGACGTCAGCAAGAAAAAATAGCGAAATTTCAATCAATACCGAAGTTTTTGGTGCTTTGGAGCTAATAAAAAATAAAATTCTCTCAGATTATGACTCGCTGATGGATGATGAACAGATAAAAGAGGTGAGTAAAAAGGGCTATTTTAATGGCGAGCCGATGCCGTATTCTTTTGGATTTGCTCCATTTGGTGAGCTAAATCAAAATATTACTAGCAAGCTTACTCCTGGGCAAAGGGTAAATCTAAGTCTTGATGGTAAGATCGTTGGACACATCAATGTTGCCAAGGTTTTTAAATTTGACGAGAGCATGAGGGCTAAAAATATATTTTTAGCAAATGAAGCCAGCAATGATAAAGAGCTAAATTTAGGCAAATACGGCATTAGTGGTGAATTTGAGCTTTATGATGAAAGTATACAAATAAGCAAAAATGCACTAAATGATCTAATAAAAGAAGATGGCGCTAAAAAGATAACGGCGGTCTTTTTAACGGCTGATCCATTTAATAGAGCTCACGAGCGCCTTGTTAGAATGACTATTGACAAGGCTGATTTAGTAATCATTTTTTTAATACGAACACGCGAAGAAAAACACGTTGATTACGAGATTAGAAAGCAAGTGCTAGACTATTTTATACAAAATTATTTGCCAATAAAAAAGGTCTTTGTCTTTGCTCTAAAAAACACGACTCTTTTTAGCTCACACGCGAACCCAACACTTGAGTGTATCGCTGCTTCAAGATTTGGAGCAAATAAGCTAGTCATCGGGCAAAACCACTCAGGAATTGGAATGTTTTTTGATCACAATGAAGCTCATACGATTCTTGATATTTATAAAAACGACCTAAATTTAGAGGTAATCGTACTGCCAGAGCTAGTTTATTGCAATAAATGCAAAACACTAGTTAGCACCAAAAGTTGCCCACACGGACAACACCATCAGATCAAATATCATCCAGATGTTATCAAGGAGCTGCTATTTAACGGCATTATGCCACCAGCCATTCTTGTGAGGCCAGAAATTTCTGCAATAGTTTTAAGCAAACTCTTTACAAATCGATTCAAAGATGTGCAAAAGCTTTGCGATGACCTTTTTGTAAATTCAGGACTGCTTGAAAACAAAACTGACCGTGACTTTTACGAAGAGCTTATGAAACTTTATCAAACATCCTCGATGACTTAAGGAAATTTATGCAAAAACTATTTTTAACTTTTTTTGGATTTGGACTTTTACCAAAAGCACCTGGCACTTGGGGTTCTATTGCTGGCGCTGTAGTAGCTTATTTTGTGCTTTATTTTTTATCATCAACCACGCTTTTTCTAGCTAGTATTTTGCTATTTTTGGTAAGCATTAGTGTTATTGATGATTTTGAAAAAAAGGTAAATTCTCACGATGAAAGTTTTATCGTTATAGACGAAGTTGCTGGAGTTTGGCTTGCTATTGCCATTAGTGGAGCTACGATCTCTCAACTCATACTCTCACTTATGCTTTTTAGAGTGCTTGATATCAAAAAGCCTTCGATAATAGGCAGGATCGACCGCAATGTAAAAGGTGGCCTTGGCGTAATGGGCGATGATATGGTAGCTGGTTTTTTTGCTGGAATAATTAGCGCAATAATATACGGGGCTGCTATAAAATTTGGCATAACTTTGCCGTAAAAATATAGATTTTTGGCAAAGTTATATAGGCTTAAATATCTTTTATATAAATTTTAAGCAAGTCCTAGCTCATTTAAAACAGAACTTAGATTAACCGAGTTACTACTTTTACTATTAAGATTTTTTTGCTTCTCTAGCAGAGCTTGATTAGCAAGTGCTACATTTAGCTCTTTGCGATAATCGCTCAAAATTTTATCCATTATCTTAAGCAGCTCATTCTTTTGATCCTGTGTTTTTGCGGGATCATCTATACCTAGAAGTTCTGTTAGCTCCTTTTTCTTTTGGGCTATTTTCTCTTCTATCTTGTTAGAATTTAACTCGCTTATAAAACCAACTGCGCCGATTTCAGTAAGCCTTTTTTTAAACTGTTCAACTTTATCTGAAATTTTTGCATCGCTTGCGATCTTATCCATAGCAAGGCTTAAAATTTCATCAAAACTATTTTTTTTATCTTTAGTTTTGCTTGAGCCTGATTGCAATAAATAATCGATTATGTCGTTATTTTGTACCTTCATATATCTCCTTTTACTGTATTGAGATATATTTTATAAGCAAGATTTATTCCTAAAAGTTAGTCTCTTTGGCTGTTTTTGCTTTTTGTAAGATAAAACTAGCAAACTCATCACTAAAATTTGGGCACCAAACAACCTTGTAGAAGCTAAAATTTAGCTCTTTTGCGATCTTTGCATACTCAATAACTAGCTCAAAAATAGTCTCAGAGTTATCTATACAAAAAGAGAGTGGATAGATAAGAGCCTTTTTACTCTTACACTTTGCCAAAATTTCATTTAGTGAGGGCTCTAGCCATTTTACAGGGCCAAGGCGCGATTGGTAGGCTAAATTTATCTCTTTGAAGTTTAATCCGCTATCTTTTATCATTTTACTTAAAATTTGCACATGCTCATTTATATGCTTTTCGTAAACATCGCCTTTATCGATAATTTTTTGAGGCAACGAATGAGCTGAAAAAATTAAGCTTACATCGCTTGTGTCTATACCACTTATGGTTTTATTTATGTGGGAAATTATGATTTTATTATAGTTCTCATCGTCATAAAAGGTATCGCAAAGTAAAATTCTAGCCTTAACCCCCAGTTCGTCTTTTGCTTTTTTAAAATCATCCAAACTAGAAGATATCGTGGTTTTAGAGTGATGAGGATAAAGTGGCAAAAGTACTATCTCATCAAAATTTTCATATTTTTTCAGCACTTCTTTTGTAAAAGGCGAAGTATAGTTCATCGCAAAATCAATCGCACTAAACTCATTTTCAAAGCTTGAAATTTTATCGCAAAGCTTTTTTGTAAGCTCACAAATAGGCGACTTGCCACCGATTTGTTTATAGTTGTGCTGTGCAGCCTTTAGTCTACCTTTTACTATCATAAAAGCTACAAGTTTTCTTAAAAATTTATTTTTTATGCCCAAAATATATGGATCATCAAACATATTTTTTAAAAAAATTTCTACATCATCAAGGTTATTTGCACCACCCATATTTAAAAGCAAAAGTGCCTTTTTCTTCAAAATAACTCCTTAATTTTTATAGCATCGTCAATACTTGAAAGTTCGATGTTTTCGCCGCTTTGGCAAAGGTCATAAAAAGCATCGTATTGAGCTTTTATTTCATTGTTTAAAGGATCGGTTTTTAAATTCATCTGACCATTTTCATTTACTCTGTGAAGTTTATAATCAATAAGATCACCAAAATAAACACCTTCTTTTGCATTTACTTCTATTTTGAAACGTTCTAATGAACCACAGAACGAATCGGTAATATTTACTAAAATTTGATTTTTCATTTTAATGTTAATTCCAACATTATCGCATACTTTGGTATTGGTTTTATTTGCCTGAGTATAAAAGAAATTGCAGACTTCGCTACCTACTAAATTTTTAGCAAGATCTATATCGCAAAGCGAAAGCTCGTTTATAATATTTCCCTCACAAAGTGGTTTAAAATGCGCAATTGAAATGCTATAAATTTCTTCTTCTTTCAAAAGTGCCTTTTTTAATGAAATGATGGTCGGATTAAAGCGCTCATCAACGCCAGTACAAACTCTGACTTTATTTACAACTGACGCATATTTTATCTCTTTTAGCTCACTTACGCTTTTAAATACAGGCCTTGAAATCAATATATTTTGACAATATTTTGCACACTGACAAAAGGCCTCTACGATCTCATGTTGAGGCAGACAAAGTACGACAGCTTGCGGCTGGGCTACTTCTATAAATTTCTTAAACTCATCAAAAAACGGAGCTCTGCAAGCATCATCTCTATTTTCTTTATCAAAAACTCCACAAACTTCAAATTTGTCAGAACGCCTCAGCTCCATATAGTGCCGCTTGCCAACTAGATTGTATCCAACAATGCCAATTTTGAGTTTCACTAAAGACCTTTTAGTTATAAATTTTTAGGCTATTTTAATTGCAAATCGCTTTTAAACAAATAAATTTATAAAATATATTAAGCAAAAATTAATTTTGTATTTTTTTATAAATTTACAAACGATTTTTAGCTAAAATCGAGCAAAATTTAAAACTAACGAGGATAAAAATGCAAAATTTAGATATAAGAAAGGCGTATCTTGATTTTTTTAAATCAAAAGGTCACGAAGTAGTAGCTTCTGCACCACTCGTGCCAAATGATGCAACGCTACTTTTCACAAACGCTGGTATGGTGCCATTTAAGAGTATTTTCACAGGCGAAGTGCCACGCCCAACACCACCTATTCGCACTAGCTGTCAGACCTGCATAAGAGCTGGCGGTAAGCATAACGATCTTGATAACGTCGGCTACACAGCACGCCACCACACGTTTTTTGAGATGTTAGGGAATTTTAGCTTCGGCGAGTACTTCAAAAAAGAGGCGATCTCTTACGCTTGGGAATTTGTAACAGAAATACTAAAACTGCCAAAAGATAAGCTTTATGTGACCGTTCACGAAAGCGACGATGAGGCGTTTGCGCTATGGGAGCAGCACATCGCAAAGGAGCGCATTTATAGATTCGGCGATCACGATAACTTCTGGCAGATGGGCGATACTGGACCATGCGGCCCTTGTAGCGAAATTTTTTACGATCAAGGTGCTGAACACTTTAACACGCCTGAAGACTACATGGGTGGCGATGGCGATAGATTTTTAGAGATTTGGAATCTTGTTTTCATGCAGTATGAAAGAAGCGCCGATGGCAAACTAAGCCCACTACCAAAGCCAAGCATCGATACAGGTATGGGACTTGAGCGCGTTACTGCCATCTTGCAAGGTAAATTTAGTAACTACGACAGCACACTTTTTATGCCGCTCATCAATGAAGTAGCAAAGCTTTGCGGCAAGCCATACGTCTATGAAAGTGGCGCTAGCTACCGCGTCATAAGCGATCACATCCGCTCGGTTACATTTTTGCTAGCTCAAGGTACAACATTTGACAAAGAAGGCCGTGGCTACGTACTTCGCCGCATCTTACGCCGTGCGATCCGTCATGGATACTTGCTAGGCATAAAAGAGCCATTTATGTATAAGCTTGTTGATAAAGTTTGCGAGCTAATGGGCGAGCACTACACCTATCTAAATGAGAAAAAGGCGGCTGTAAAAGAGCAGATAAAGCTTGAAGAAGAGAGATTTTTGGCGACAATCGCGAGTGGCTTAGAACTATTTGAGAGCGAGCTTAAAAATACAAAAGAAATTTTTAGCGGGGAGGCTGCGTTTAAGCTTTATGACACATTTGGCTTCCCACTTGATCTAACGGCTGATATGCTTAGAGAAAAGAGCTTAAAAGTCGATGAGGCAAGGTTTGATGAGCTTATGAGCGAGCAAAAAGCACGTGCAAAAGCTGCTTGGAAAGGCAGTGGCGATAAGAGTGCAAAGGGCGATTTTAAAGAGCTACTTGAGAAATTTGGCGAGAATAAATTTATAGGCTATGAAGAGCTTAAAAGTAAAAGTAAAATTTTAGCCCTACTTGATGAAGAATTTAAAAACATAGATACGCTAAGTGATGGCAAAGAGGGCTGGGTAATGTTTGATGTAACTCCATTTTACGCTCAAAGTGGCGGCCAGTGCGGCGATAGCGGTAAGATAGTGGGCAAAGCAAATGTGCTTGATACGCAAAAATTTCATGGACTAAATTTATCTTTAGTAAAAACTAATGCAACGCTAAAAGTTGGTGACGAAGTAGAGCTTGAAGTTGGCAGTGATAGAGCCCAGATCGCGCGTCACCATAGCGCCACACACTTGCTTCATGCAGCCCTTAGAAACGTGCTTGGCACGCATATCGCTCAAGCTGGCTCAAGTGTAGAAGCGGATAAGTTAAGGTTTGACTTCTCTCATCCAAAAGCACTTACTAGTGAAGAAATTTCAAAGATTGAAAATTTAGTAAATGAGTGGATACTAAATGGTGCTAACTCAAAAACAGAACTTATGAAACTTGAAGATGCTAAAAATAGTGGAGCTATCGCACTATTTAATGAAAAATACGCTGATGATGTGAGAGTCGTTAGCTTTGGTAATGTCAGCAAAGAGCTTTGTGGCGGTACACATGTGAAAAATATAGATGAGATAGGATCGTTTTTCATCACAAAAGAGAGCGGCGTAAGTGCTGGTGTTAGGCGTATAGAGGCTGTTTGCTCAAGGGCTGCACTAAATTTAGCAAGGTCATTTAGAGCTGAGCTTGATGAGTTAAAAGATGAGTTAAAGAGCACCGAGCCACTAAATGCGGTCAAAAAGCTAAAAAATGAATTAAGAGTTTTAAAAGATAAACTAAAAAATGCTAAAAATTCTCATGAGCTAGTCTATTTAGACATAAATAAAACCAAGCTTTGCGTCACAAGCGTAGATGGTGGAGATATAAAAACTTTGATAGATGAGTTTAAAAATGAGCATGAAAGTGCTGCTATTTTGCTAATCCAAGCTGATGAGAGTGGCAAAATTTCTCTTGCAGCTGGAGTCAAAAATGCTCCTTTAAAAGCTGGTGCTTGGGTAAAATTTGCAGCGCAAATCCTAGGTGGCAATGGCGGTGGCAAAGATGACTTTGCAACAGCCGGTGGCAAAGATGCATCGATGATAGAAGATGCGATAAAAGACTCACTTGAGTACGCAAGGCAAGCCTTAGAAAAATGAGTCATTACGATATAGCTTTTATAAAATTTGACCAAGTAGTACTATTTTTGCATGTATGCTTTGTAGCTCTTTTTGTGGGGCTACAAGCCGGTCTTGTGCTTGTTGGAAGTTACTTTATAAAAAATAAATTTGAAGACAAGGAACGCTATCACATCTTACTTCACATTATAAGACGCTTTGGCATTGCGATTTTCATACTAATCCTTTGCGTGATAGCGACAAGCATAGTTATAATTTTTGGATTTTATGATACAAATTTGACAAATCCTATGGCAAGTGCAATGGTAGCAACAAAATGCGCAATAGAACTATTTTTGCTATTAAATTTAAGTTATATATTTTATAGATACAAAAAGGCCTTAAAAGCACTAAGATCGCATGAAATGATCGAGCTAAACGAGAGTTTGATCGTTATAATTTATTACTTCACACCGCTAAATTTATTAGCTTCTTTAGCAGCTATTTATCTTGGTATAAGCTATAAGGTATTTTTATGATAACACTTGCTTCAAGCTCACCAACAAGGGCAAATTTATTAAAAGATGCTGGTATAAATTTCACTCAAATTTCTTTCCAGTTTGATGAGAGCAAGATAGAAAAAAATGTAAAGCCTGAAATTTATGTCCAAAACGTAGTAAAAGCCAAAAAAGAGCAATTTTTAAAAGAAAACATGGGTCTTAAAAATTTACTCTTTGCAGATAGCTGCGTGGCGTGTGGAGATAAAATTTTAGGTAAAGCAAAGGATGAAAAAGAAGCGATTGCTATGCTAAATTTGCAAAGCGGCAACGAATGCAGCGTCTATACGGCGATGATATTTTTAGGCGAATTTGAGCTTATAAACGTAAGTAAAACTATGTATAAATTTAAAAAATTTGACGAGCATGACATTAATGAATACATAAAAAATAATGAGTGGCAAGGCAAGGCTGGAGCCATGACGATAGAAAATTTTAATAAAAAATATATCATCTCCCAACACGGCGAAACCAGCACGGCCATGGGACTAAATTTAAAAATATTAAAGGCATTTTTATGAAATATATCTTGGCATTTATCTTTATAGTTGCCATTTCGCTTGGCGGAGCATTTTTATATTTTTATTCGCAAGTTAGATTTGATGCTTACGCTATTATTGATTATAAACCAAAGCTTACAACGCAAATTTTTGATAGAAACAACGAACTCATCGCAAATATCTTTGAAGAAAATAGAATTTACGTAAAGTATAACGACATCCCGCCGCGTGTCATCGAAGCACTCGTAGCTATCGAGGATACAAGCTACTTTGAGCACGGCGGCATAAACGTAGAAGCTATGGTAAGAGCTGCCATAAAAGATATTAAAGCTAGAAAGTTAGTCGAGGGAGCTTCAACACTAACACAACAGCTCATTAAAAATTTGGCTCTAAGCCGTGAGAAGAAATTTACAAGAAAGATAAAAGAAATCGTGCTTGCCATGAAGCTTGAAAGCGAGCTTAGCAAAGAAGATATCATCGAAAGATACCTAAATCACGTCTATTTTGGACATGGTTACTACGGCATAAAAACAGCAGCTGAGGGATATTTTAGAAAAGAGCTAAATGAGCTAAGCATAAAAGAGGTTGCCATGCTAGTTGGCTTGCCAAAGGCTCCAAGCACTTATGATCCTACAAAGCACCTTGACTTGTCGCTTAGCCGTGCAAACAGAGTGCTTGAGAGAATGTATAGCATCGGCTGGATAAATGAGGACGAGTACCGCAAGGGCGTGCTTGAAGAGCCAGCGGTCTTTGATGACACACTCACAAGAAATAAAGCCCCTTACGTAGTCGATGAGATAATAAAAGAGGCTTCAAAGAAATTTGACGATATAAAGACTGGTGGCTATAAGATACAAAGCACAGTTGATCTAAATGTCCAAAAGATCGCTCAAGAAGCTCTAGTCTATGGCTACAATGAAATTTTAAAACGCGATAAAAAAGCAAATGCAGAAATCCTAAATGGAGCTATAGTAGTTACTCATCCACAAAGCGGTCAAATTTTGGCACTAATTGGTGGCATCGACTACGCAAAAAGCAGCTATAACCGCGCCACTCAAAGCAAGCGTCAGCCAGGATCTAGCTTTAAGCCATTTATCTATCAAATTGCCCTTGATAGTGGCTACTCAGTTGTTTCTCAAGTGGCTGATATCGCCAGGACATTTGACATGGGAAATGGCAAAGAGTGGACGCCAAAGAACTATAGCGGCGGTTTTCAAGGATATATCACTATAAAATCAGCCATAACCCAGTCGCGTAACCTCGCAACCATAAATTTGCTAAACGATCTTGGTCTTAGCTCGGTTCGTAAACAGCTTACTGATATGGGCTTTAACGATATCCCAGAAAATTTATCTATCGCACTTGGAAGCTTTGGGATTTCGCCACTTGATTTTGCAAAATTTTACTCGATGTTTCCAAATGAGGGCGAGATGGTTGAGCCAACACTTATTAAGCATATAGAAAATAGCTTTGGGGCTTCGATGGACTATGAACCACAAAGAAAGCAAGTGCTAAAACCAGAACAAGCATTTTTGATGACGACACTTCTTCAAAATGTCGTAAATAACGGCACTGGACGCAACGCTAAAATAAACGGCATCCAAATAGCAGGCAAAACCGGTACAACAAACAATAACATCGATGCTTGGTTTTGTGGCTACTCGCCCGATATCGAAGCGATAATCTGGTACGGAAATGACGACAACAGCCCTATGAAAAAGATTGAAGGCGGTGGTAGAACAGCCGCACCTGTGTTTAAGAAATTTATGGAAGGCTACATTAAGCTTTATCCTACTTTAAGACGTGCATTTGAGCAGCCAGATGGTGTTTATAAAGGCTATTATGGTGGCAGTGACGAATACTACACAAATGACTCACCACTACCTCAAAATATGCCAGCAAATGATATCATACAAGATCAAGAAAATGACGGGTTATTATTTTAGGAAGATAAGATGAGGATTAAAATTTTACTTTGTTTAGTAGTCGCAAGTATTGCATGTGGCGCTAATCTAAATACGGCCAGCAAAAACGAGTTAATGGGGCTTGGGCTAAGTAAAGGTCAAGCGTTAAACATTATAAAATACAGAAAAGCCCATAAATTTAAAAGCATCGATGAGCTTGAAAAAGTCCAAGGTATTGGCTTTAACGATATGCAAAAAGTTAAGGCAAAACTTAGTATAAAAGAGAATACAAAAGTAAAAAAATCTAAAGCAAAAAACTCCAAAGACAAGAAAAAATAATCTTATTTTTTATTTGAAATTTCTAGCCATTTACATTTGAGTTCTATTATTATGGCTTTTTACAAAGGTTAGAAAGATGCTAAATATTAATAAATTTAAAAATATCAGTTTTTTAAAGTTTCTGATTTTATTTACTGCTTACATATTTTTTATAAATTATATATTTTTATACAAAGGCGTTCTTTCAGGCTTTCTACAAAATAATCAACTCTCTTTTTCTATATTCTTTTTTCTTATATTTGCAATTGTCTTTATCTTGGTTTTCGCTAGTATTTTTTGTATTTTATTTTTGCCTTTTTTGCTAAAGCCAATTACAATTATTTTGATTTTAGCAAGTGGCATATCTGCTTACTTTATGCAAGCATATGGTGTTATTATAGATAAGGATATGTTATTAAACGTCCTACACACCGATACCAAAGAAGCCTTTAGTTACTTTAACACAGGTTTAGTTTTCTGGATAATTTTTACAATCATCTTACCTTGTGTATATGTAGCATTTGTAAAGATTAACTATAGTAGTTTCAAAAATGAGCTTAAATTAAGAGTAAAAATTATCTCATTTTCTATAGTTGCGATAGCTATCATATTTTCATTAACTTCTAAAATTTTTATACCATTTTTTAGAGAGCATTCGAATTTAAGAACTGCATTGCTCCCATACTATCCCATCTACTCAGCTATAAAACTAGCAAAATCGATCACACAAAAACTACTACCTTTTACTTATGTAGCAGATGATGCGGTACTAACTAACGATAAAAAGAAAATTTTAGTTTTGATAGTTGGCGAGACGCAAAGAAGCAGAAACTATTCACTAAATGGCTACGCCAAAAATGATACGAATAAATTTACTAAACAAAAAGATGTGGTAAGTTTTACAAATTTCTACTCATGTGGAACAGCCACAGAGACTAGTGTGCCTTGCCTATTTTCAGACTTAAAGCGAGAAAATTTTAGCAACCGCGAAGCAAAAGCTCGTGAAAATTTAGTCGATATCATCAATAAACTTGGTATAAAGACATACTTTTTTGGCAACAATAGTGGAGGTTGCAAGGGCGTTTGTGACAATCTTGATCAAAACCATACTTCAGATCATCGAGCAGAAGGCTTTGATGAAGTGATATTTGATGAGGCCAAAAAGGTCATCAAAGATGCAAATTCCACCACCTTTATCGTGCTACATCTGCAAGGCTCGCATGGCCCTATCTACTACAAAGGCTACCCAAGCAAATTTAAAGAATTTACCCCAACTTGCGATACTGCCGAGCTAAATAAATGCACACCAGATGAGATAGCAAATACCTACGACAACACCATTTTATATGAGGACTATCTACAAAGTGAGCTAATAAACGCTCTTGAAGTAAGAAAAGATGAATTTGAAGTCACCATGTTCTTTTTCTCAGATCACGGAGAGAGCCTAGGTGAAAACGGTATATATTTACATGGTCTGCCTTACTCCATCGCTCCAGACGAGCAAAAACACATCCCAGCCATCGTCTTTTCAAGCGATAGCGAACTTTTAAAAAGGCTAAAAACCAGAAAAGATGAGAGCCTTTCGCATGATTTTATATTTAGCTCAGTTCTTGGATATTTTGGGGTAAAAACTAAGGCCTATGAGCCAGAATTTGATATCTTTAGGTAGTAAATTTAAAGCCAGCCTAGGCAAGAGCCTGAAGCTGGCGCAAATTTAAAAGCTGATCTCTTTTATATCAGCTACTTTTAATATCTCACTATAAATTTGACCGATGATCGCGACGCGATTGTTTCGCACTTTCTCGTTTTCAACATTTATCATAACTTTGTCAAAAAACTCATCGATCTGTGGTTTTAATGCAAATAGCGCCTTTAGCCTTGGCTCATACGCTAGGCTCTTATCAACTGCTCTAAATGCGTCATTTAGGGATTTTTCAGCATCTATCTCAAAGAGGTTCTCATCAACCTTGCTAAATTTATCATCTTTTATGATGTTTGCAAGGCGTTTAAATGTCGAGAAATTCTCTCTAAAATTTGGCTCGCTAGAAATTTTAGCAAGTGCCTCTATCATCTTGGTTAGCTCCAAGATATCCTTTTCGCCGCTTTTTATGCACGCTTTTACGATAGAAGCATTTGCATCAAAGAAAGTGTAGAGCCTATCAAGGATGAAATTTATAAGCACTTCAACATCAAATTTTTTATAGTCTTTTGCGATATCTTCTAAAATTTCTTTTACGTTAAATTTCAAATTATGTGCCAAAACGATCTTTATCACCCCATTAGCCGCACGTCTTAAAGCGTATGGATCTTTGGTGCCGCTTGGGATTTTACCGATACTAAAGAGCCCTATTAGCGTATCAAGCTTGTTTGAAAGTGCCACGACTGAGCTAAAGACCTTACTTGGGCACTGTGCCTCCTCGCCATCAGGCAAATACTGCTCTTTTATAGCTAAAACGACGTCTTCATCCTCATTTTTTGCCTTTGCGTAGTAAGCGCCCATGATACCTTGAAGCTCGGTAAACTCATAAACCATCTGAGTTGTAAGATCAGCCTTGCTTAACATCACAGCTCGCTCCAGCTTAGTCGTGTACTCGCCAGCTTCTTTTTTGAGTAGCTCGTCATAGTTGCTAGCAAGCTTTTTAGCCACTTGTAGCTCTCTAAGCTCTTTTTCGTAGATACTTCCAAGCTCTTTTAGATAAGTTATATTTTTTAGTTTTTCTGGGCCAAATTCGTGCGCTAGGTCGCTTTGCCAAAAGAACATCGCATCACTTAGCCTTGCTCTTAGCACCTTTTCGTTGCCTTTGATGATGAGCGAGTAGTCCTGCGTTATGGCGTTGCTAACGACAATGAAGCCGTTTGCTAGCTTACCATTTTTAAAGACTGGAAAGTAGCGCTGATTTTCTTTCATAGAAGTGATGATGACCTCGCTTGGCACCTCCAAAAACTCCTCTTCAAACGAGCCAAGAAGGGCTGTTGGATACTCGGTGATCGCCACGACTTCAGCCAACAAGTCTTTATCGATCTCGATCTTTAACCCACTTTTTTGGCTGATCTTTTCAAACTCATCAAGGATTATTTTTTCTCTCTCGCCTGCTTCAAGCACGACACCACGGCTCTTTGAGCCTTCAAAATACTCTTTTATGTTTAAAATTTTTATCTTGTCATAGCTGATACTTCTGTGTGGATAGGTTGAATCACCACTCTCAACGCCAAATTTATTAAATTTTATGACCTCATCGCCAAGCAAACACAAAAACGATCTTATCGGGCGGATAAACTCGAACTCTCCGTTGCCCCAGTGCATAGACTTGCCAAAGTTAAGACTCTTTAAAAACTCCTCAACCATGTCGCCCATTATCTTGGCAACCAGCTCGCCTTTTACCTCTTTTTCGTAGTAAAGCACCTCTTTCCCGTCTATCTCTTTAAATTTAAGCTCACTTTCATCTATGCCGCATTTATTTGCAAAGCTAAGCGCAGCCTTTGTAAATGTTCCATCTTTTAGCGCCACTTGCTTTGGCGCACCGATAAAACTAGCCACGCTGTCAGGCTGAGATTGTGGAAATTTCTCATGAAAAAAGACCAAACGACGCGGCGTATAATAAAATTTAAAAGGGCTTACAAGATTATATTTTTCAAGCACAGCCTGCCATTTAGCATTGATATTTGGCAGCTCCCTTAAAAACGGTATCGCTGGAAGCTCCTCAACTCCAATTTCTAATAATAACTCTTTCATATTTCACTCTTTTTATTAAAATTTTCTCTTTTTTCTCTTACCATTTTTCTTGCCCTCTCCTTCTCCTGTGACTGCAAAATGACGCCTCTTATCATAAAAATAAGAAATAAAACAAACGCCGTAATCATAAAAATATCTAAAATTTGCACTCTCTACTCCACAACGATTTGGTTTTCTCTCTTGTAAATTTTAACTCTCGAGTTTTCAAAACTATACTCGCCATCTTTTAGCTTTTTCTTACTATAAACCCTGATCTTACCGTATGGTGTATGCAGATAGCCTCTCTCTAGTCTGCCCGAAATTTTAGCAAAGACATCGCCACTTCTAGCTTCGCTTAATTGCGATGCATCTAATAAATTTTCACTAATATCTTTTGTGCCATGCTCATTTATGATCTCATAATAGCTAACTTCAAGCGCATCTTTATAAATTTTCATTCGCCTTACTAAAATATCTAGCTCTTCGCCTACAATAACGCTATTTTTAGGATCATAAACATAAATTCCGCGGTGATTTTTCGAGATAATGAAGCCATGCTTATCTTTTAAGATAACAACCGCTTTTTCGATCACGACTGGCACTGCCTCTGGGTGATCAAAAAGCGTATCCACATCAGCCGTCTTATAGCTTTGTTCGCTTATTTTTTTATTGGCTTTGTTTTCATCTTTTTTAAAAATTTTACTCACAAAGCCCTTTTTTATTGGACTTGGATCAGTTGAAATTTTAAACTTTAGTGCAAAGTGATCCGAATAAAGGTCGCTCTTTGCAAAGCCCTTTTCATCGACTGCAAAGCTTGGTTTAAAGACTTCAAAACTGCCACTAACATAGCTTAGATCGCCATTTTCCATAAAACTAGGCGAAAGCAAAACATGATCGATCGCTCTTTTTTTGCCATGCACTGCGTGAGAATATCTATCTTTTGGCTCAAGCTCTTTATAAAGATCATAAAAATTTCTTGTTGCAATGATGTCATTTAGGATGGATTTTTGTCCAAAGGGTGAGTTAAAATCACCCAAAATAATCGCATTTTTCTCTTTGCCTAGAGCCGTTCTTAACGTTTTTTCGGCCTTTTTTTGCATATTTATGCCATTTTTATAAGTTGGAAAGTGATTTACAAATATGCTAAATTTCTTGCCTTCCGTCTCAAAAATAACCTTTAAAATATTTCTCGTCTTTACGTTTGGAACTTTAAAAATTTCACTGCCACTTGGCTGCAACTTTGAAATAAGCCCAAGCCCAACAGGCGAGTTTTTCTCCTTTGTAAAGCTTATAAATTTATACTCGCTATCACTTACTAGAGCTTTTAAAACTTGCTCATTTTCGATCTCTTGAAGTGCGATAATGTCAGTATTTAGTGCATTTATGACTTGTCTTGTCCTTTGTAGTTTTGAATCAGCTGCCTCGCAGTCCCATTTTGATACGCCTACTTTAAAATCAAGATACTCGCTACCATCATCTTTGCAATCAAATAAATTTTGCACATTATAAGTTGCGATGCTAATTTCACTCGCAAATGCCACTAAAATGGTAAAAACCAAAGCAAAAACTACTCTCAAATCTCACTCCTAAAGTCAAATTCAGCGATATTTTGCCTAATCGCTTCATAAGCGATAATGCCAGCACTCATAGCTAAATTTAAGCTCCTGCCCTCTTTTCCCATTGGTATGGTTATGGCATTTTTAAAATTTATATCCATAAACTCTCTTGGCAGCCCAGTACTCTCGCCACCAAAAAATATAAAATCTCCTGGCTTAAACCTAGCCTCGTAGTAAAGCCTATTTGTCTTTGTAGTAGCGAAGAAAAATCTATCCTTGTGGCTTAAGTTTGCTTCTAAAAATTCTTCCAAACTATCCCAAATTTTTGGATTTAAAATTTTCCAGTAGTCAAGCCCTGCTCGTCTAACAGCCTTTTCGCTCAGATCAAAGACCGTTGGCTTAACGATATGCAGCTTTAAATTTGCATTAACACACATTCTGCCGATAGCTCCAGTATTTTGCGGTATCTGAGGATGGACTAGGACTATGTTAAACATAAGCTTTCTTTGCCTTAAAAAGTGTTATGAACTAGCCTATTTTAGCCAAAATGGGCTTTTAAGAGTTTTAAAGACTAATCTTTTCTAGGCTTATGCTCGCTTAGATATTTTGAAATTTCAAGCTCTTGCCTACGTTTTATCTCTTTTGCGATCTCTTCGTTTTTAAAACCAGCTGATAAAATTTCTGCCACATCGACTTTCGGGTCAAATTTCGTCTCATAAATTCCAAGCTTCTTGGCACGCTCTATCCGCTCTTTATTATAAGCTCCAAGCCATGATTTTATGGGCATATTTATGGCAATTTGCATTAGCTCTTTATCGCTTGGCATGTCCTTAAAATAAGGCTGCTTTAAGATAGAAAAGTAGCTCTTTGGCAGATGCATTTTCTCTAAAATTTCTTTTGTGTCAAGCTCAAATTTGCCAAACAAAAGATATAAAAATAATCTCTCATCATCCACAAATTCTCTAGCACTCTTAAGATCGCTTAAAAATCCATCGTCCATAGAAATTTGCATACCAAAAATTTCTTTAAAAAGTCCAAGCTCAAAAAGATAGTAAGCTCCTTTTTCTAGATGCTCTGAGCGAAAAAATTTAATAAGCTCAGTATTTATCCTATCTCTGCTTAGATGCTCCAAACTAAGGCTTTTCATAAGGACTATCGTCTCGTTTGCTATACTAAAATCAAGCCTTGAGCTAAACTGCACCCCACGAAGCACCCTTAGCGGATCTTCTTTAAATTTTTCGCTATCAATGTGCCTTAGCGTCTTGCTAGACAAATCATGCACTCCACCATGAAAGTCTAAAATTTCTCCACTAAAGATATTCATCATCATGGCGTTTATCGTAAAATCTCGCCTAAGGCTCGCAATTTTGGGATCGTTAATATAGCTTACCGCAAAGTCTTTGTGCGAATTTCCTGTTTTGCTCTCGCTTCTTGGAAGCCCAATATCGTAGTTTTTGTATTTGTAGATAAAGTAGCTTTTGCCAACTCCGCTAGCGCCTATGCTAGCCATTAGCTCATTAAATTTAGTAGGCTCAATGTCATAAACTTCGATGTCATAATCATAAATTTCTCGTCCCAAGAACGCATCTCTCACGCACCCACCAACTAGATAAACGCGCGATGAAAAAGGAGCAAATAGCGATCTAAAAAAGTCTAGCTCACTATTTTTATAAATTTTATTTTTGATTTTTATCTCATTTTTTGAGCCGTCCAATGGCTTATTTTGAGAGATTTTGGAGTCTATTTTCGATATTTGCAAGGGTAAATTCTAAAAATTTTGTAGTTAGCTCAAGCCTTGAAGCGAGATCTTGCTCTGGAGTTTGCTTAAGCCCTTCAAAAAGCACTTCTATACGTTCAGCAAGGTTTGCTAAGAAAATTTTCTCTTCGCTCACCTCTCTACTTACTGGCTCCTCTTTTACCTCAAACGATTGCTCATTTTGTAAATTTGCCTCAACTTTTAGCTCGTTATTCAGTGCATTTTCATTATTCTCTATGGCCAAAAGCTCTTTTTTTAGATTCTCTCGCTCAAGCTCTTCTTGCTTTTTATTTTGCAGCGCTTCTATTTTTTCAAGCTCAGCACTAACCTCACTGATTGCCATTCTAGCAATATCATCAAGCTTCATAATCTTATCAACCACCTTTTAAATTCATTTATCTCTTCATCACTTTTCATCGCTATAAAAAACTCTTTCATCTGCTCATTTTTTATCGCTCGCTCTTTGCGAAGTCCGCTCAGGCGATTTATCGCGCCAAGGGCATCTTTGTTTGACGGATCTTGCTTTAAGATATTTTTATAAATTTCAAGCGCATCATCTTTTAGCCCCTGAGCTTCGTAGATCAGTGCTTCAGTGATTGTATTTTTCATTTTTTGATAAATCCTGCTATCACGTCGCCTATCTCACTAGTTGAGCAAACCTCAACTGCGTTAAAAGCGGCAATATCTTTTGTTCTGTACCCATTAGCTAGTGTAGTTTTTACAGCGTTTTCTATGGCGTCTGCTGCCTCGCTCTCGCCAAATGCGTATCTTAGCATCATAGCTGCACTTAAAATGGTGGCTATTGGATTTGCTATACCCTGCCCTGCGATGTCTGGAGCTGAGCCGTGTATTGGCTCATAAATTCCCACTTTACCGCCCATACTTGCACTTGGAAGTAGTCCTATCGAGCCACAAACCATACTCGCCTCGTCGCTTAAAATATCGCCGAATAAATTTTCAGTAAGTATGACGTCAAAATTTGCTGGCGCTCTTACTAACTGCATCGCCGCATTATCCACATACATAAAGCTAAGCTCTACTTCAGGGTATTTTTTAGCCACTTCGCTAGTCACCTCACGCCAAAGCTGACTTGTCTCAAGCACATTTGCCTTATCGACCATGCAAACCTTTTTCTTGCGAAGCATTGCTGTTTCAAAAGCGATCTTTGCGATGCGCTCGATCTCCATTTTAGTATAAACCATCGTGTTAAACGCTCTATCTTCGCCTTTTTCACGTGGCTGGCCAAAATAAAGCCCACCTGTTAGCTCACGAACCACGACAAAATCAACGCCTCTTAAAACCTCTGGCTTTAGCGTGCTAGCATCCACTAGCTCATCAAAAACGATAGCTGGGCGTAAATTTGCGTAGGCTTCTAACTCTTTTCTAATCTTTAAAAGTCCGCTCTCTGGCCTAAGATGCCTTGGTAGACTATCCCATTTTTCTCCGCCGATCGCTCCAAAAAGCACAGCATCAGAGCTTAGAGCAGAACTAAGCGTCTCATCTGGCAAAGGCACGCCAAATACATCATATGCAGAGCCACCCATAAGCTTGTAGTCGTACTCAAATTTTATCCCAAACTCAGCGCTAACAACATCTAAAATTTTTATCGCCTCATCTATGATCTCAGGGCCGATGCCATCGCCTTTTATAACACAAATTTTATATTCTCTCATTATTTAATCCAACTTTACTTTTGCGTATTCTATAAGTCCGCCGGCGTTTAAAAGCTCTTGCATAAACGGCGGTATGGGGCTAAATTTATACTCTTTGCCGCTGGTTAAATTTACGATCGCGCCGTTATCTACGTCTATTTTTAGTTCGTCGCCCTCGTTTATCTCGTCCGTTTCTTTGATTTCCAGTATCAAAAGTCCCGTATTAAAGCTATTTCTATAAAAAATTCTCGCATAACTTTTAGCTATCACCGCGCCTATACCGGCAGCTTTAAGCGCGATAGGAGCGTGCTCGCGAGAGCTACCACAGCCGAAATTTTCGCCCGCTACGATAATGTCGCCCTTATCTATCTTGGAGCTAAAATTAGGATCGGCGTCCTCCATTATATGTTTTGCTAAGATATTTTCGTCGGAAGTATTTAAGTATCTGGCGGCGATAATTATATCGGTATCGATATTGTCGCCGAATTTCCAAACTTTATTCATCGTTTCGCCTTTTTTAAATTTTCGAGATTTTAACCAAAAGTAGCTAAATAATTCATCAAACGGCGAATAAAATTTGCGGCCCAAACGGCTAAAGGGCAAGGCAAAGGGCGTTTAACGCCCCCTTTTATTTTTTTAAATTTAAAGAACACCTGCCTAGGAATTTACACGCCGGGCAAAAACCCGTAACGCCGACGATAATCGGGATTAACCCGATTAACGCCCAGTAGCTCTCGTAAAAATACCAAACTGCCGCCATAAAAACTAGCCCTAGTACGACCCTAACAATTCTACTTTTCACGCTTACCATATTTTTACCTTTTCTTAAAAATTTTATAAAGCGGGCAGTAACCGTAATATCCCGTTAAAAGCGGAATTAGCCCGACCGTCCACAACCAGCAGTCGCAAATAAATCCAAAAATAAAAAACCAAATCGCCGCTATAATCAAACGTATAGTTTTATCTAAAACGCTCATTTTATCTCCTTTAAGCTAAAGCTTTTAGCATTCCGTTCATAACCATAGGTTTAAATCCGTAAATTTTAACCAGCCAACTCATATAGCTCTCCCTGGTAGCGCCGAAGCACTCTAACGTCGGAGCCGTTCCCTCCCAGTCGAACTCTACCATTATAGCCTTGCCGTATTTGGTGATAAAAGGGCAAGCCGTATATCCTGTAAATTTCTCGCTAGGTTCTCGTCCTTTTATCGTATCGGCTAAATTTTTAGCTAAAATCGGATACATTTTCCTAACGCTAGCCCCCGTTTTGCCGGCCGCAAATCCGCAAATATCGCCGATACCGAATATATTTTTAAATTTTGTACTTTGCAGGCTGTATTTATCGACGGCTAAAAAATTTAGCTTGTCGCCCTCTTTGGTTAGGCCGGCGCGAGCTAAAATTTCGCTTCCTTTTTGCTTAGGCGGCAAGTGAAGCCAGTCGTATTTTACGTCGATTAGCTCGGACGCGATTTTATCTTCACCGTTTTGCCTATACGCCGTCCAAAACTCGAAAGTGGCGGTATTTGAGCTTTTATCGACGGCTACGATTTGGTGGCGAAGATTAAATTTTATCTTTCTTTTTATCATTATTTGAGTCATCGCCGCGGCATAAGTCGGATCGCCGAAAAGCTTGCCGCCGCCGACATAAAGATTAACGCTGCCTTTATCGCGGTTGCCGGCCAACCTCAGCCTATCTTCGCTCATGCAAGTTACTTTTTTATTTGCGCCGCTACATTTCATCGGGGTTTTTTGATCGCAAAACACCGCTGCACCGCCGTTTTGAGAGAATTTTTTCATCAACTCGTTGCTCTTTACGGCGCCTTGTAGAGTGTAGACGGAGGATATGTTGCCGCTCGTATCGTTAATATCCTCTAAGCTTAGCCCCTTAACGGCTTCAAAGTCGTATTCCACGCCACTTGCTACGATTAGATAATCATATCCCAGCTCGCTCCCATCGTCTAGGACGAGTAGATTAGCTTCTGGCTTTATTTCCGATACGTTTTTGCGTATCCACTCGGTTCCTTGCGGGATATAATCCGCTTTTTCGTAAACGACGTCGCTAGCTTCGTAAATTCCGACGGCGATTAGCGTAAAGCCCGGCTGGTAGTAAAATTTCTCGTCTTTATCCACGAGAATTACCTTGGCGTTAGGCATATCTCTTCTAAGTTTAGCCGCCAACGCGATACCGCTAAGTCCCGCGCCCATTATGACGATTTTAGAATTTATATCGTCGTTTTCGCCGCCCGTTACCGAGCAACCGCTCATACTCGCGGCTAGTCCCGCGGCCCCCATTAGCTTTAAAGCGTCTCTTCTTTGCAGTCCTTTCATAAATTCTCCTTTTAAACGAGTTTATGAAATGCTACCTAAAAAAGGCCGTCCTCTCCGTAACAAAGTTACCTTAAAACGAGAATTTTAAGAAACAAGCTTTATTTCGCCGCGACTTTGCGTTATTTGTCCGCTTCTCTCAAGCTCTTTTAGCACCCTAGATACCGCCTCTCTAGCGCTTCCTAGGTGATTCGCCAGCTCTTCGTGAGTTATTTTTATAAAATTTTCGTTTAGATTTTCGATGCTTTGGGATAAAAAATTCATAATCCGCGCCGAAAGCGGCGAAAACAAAGCCTGCTCCATAACGTTTATCGTTCTGGCAAACCGATCGGCTACGATTTTTAGAGTAAAATTTAAAATACTCGGATATTTTTCTTTAAGAGGTTTGTAAATCCGCGCCGGAATAACGATGATCTCGCTATCTTGCTCGATTTCGACGCTTACTTTATTTTCTAGCGAATTTATAGAACACGTATCGCACAGCACGCAACTCTCGTCTTTAGTTAGCCTAAATATCGTTATTTCCTTTGCGTTAGACGATACGAATGCCCTTAAAACGCCTTTTAGTATAAGGATAAATCCAAAGCAATCGTTTCCGGAGTAAAATATATCGCCCTTTTTTACGGTTTTTAGATATGCGTTATCAAAGATCGCATTTAGATCCTCGCTTGCTAGATCGAAATTATTCGTAAATCTCTCGCGCAAAATTTCTTTTAACTCTTCGCTTAGCATTTTGCCCTTTCGTGACTTCGTTACAAAAATTTAACCTTATTATAGGTAATATTGCATAAAAATTTAATACGAAAAGAAAAACAATGCACGACGTTAAGCAAAACGACTCGCAAAGCAAAATAAAATCGCTTCCGATTATGCTTTTTGCCGGTACTATGGGGCTTGGAGGGCTTTGCGCGGCTTATAAGAAACTAAGCGAAATATTTGATTTACCGGGCGAGATATTCTCGGCGCTTAGAGCGCTAGACTGCACGGTATTTTGCCTACTTTCGGCGTTTTACCTCTTTAAGCTTTTAAAATTTAAAGAAGAAGTAAAGGCCGAATTTTCGCACCCTATAAAGATAAATTTTTTCGGCGGGTTTATCATCTCGCTTTTTCTTTTAGCTCTAGCCTACAAAGACGCGCCGCTACTATACTACTCGCTTTTTTACGCGGCTTTAGGCTTACAAACGATTTTTACGCTTTACGTAATTTCTTTTTGGATCGACGAAAAATTCGATATCGCGACGCTAAATCCGGCATGGTTTATCCCCGTAGTGGGCAACTTGCTAATCCCGATCATAGCCGAAAAATCTCAAGCGATCTGGTATTATTTTAGTTTGGGGCTATTTTTCTGGATTATTTTATTCGCCGTTATATTTTATAGGTTAGTTTTTTGCGATAAGTTAGCCGATAAATTCGTCCCGACGCTAGTCATTACGCTAGCGCCGCCGGCTATGGCGTTTTTGGGATACGTAAAATTAACCGAGCGATTCGACGCTTTTGCGGCGATACTGCTTAATATAAACGTATTTTTCGCCGCGCTTATACTTTTTTCGTATAAAAGATTTATTAAACTCAAATTCGCCCTATCGTGGTGGGCTTTTACCTTCCCGACGGCCGCTAGCTCTATAGCGTTTTTAAAAGCTTACGAAATTACGCAAAGCGATTTTTATTTAGTTTTAGGCGTCGGCGCTTTTACGGCTCTAGTCGCTTCGATTTTGATAGTCGGGTTTTTAACGGTTAAATCTATAATAAACGGCGAAATTTTTTCGGAAAAATAGCCTTAGCTCAAAAATTTACTTTAGTAGTATTCGTAGCTGATTTCCAGCTTTTTATATAGGCCGATTTCCGTTATGTCGCCGTTTTCGTAGTATTTGTCCGCGGGCTTAAATTTGACCGAGGTTTTACGCGTCAAATTTCCACGCTCGTCCCTCGTTATGTCTTTAAACTGCAAAATTTGCCAGATTTTTGCCTGGGAGCCGAAGTAATTTACCGACGTATACTCCATCTCGTCGCCGTTTGCGGCGTAGTAATAAACCCATTTTGAGCCCGGGGCTTGCGTGATTTTTTCGTATTCGCCGTTTGGCTTGCGCTCGAAGCTTATCTCTATGCCATGCTGCGGCTCCATATTATTTTCTATCCGCGTTAAAACGCCCTTTTCGTCGTAGACATAGCTATCGTCCGTCACTAGCGTCCCGCCCGAATACGCCGCCCGAGCAATCATTTTGCCGTCCTTGCCGTAAGTGGTTTTCTCCGTGCGCGGGTAAAATTTATCCTCAACATGCTGCTCTTTGGCCGTCGCGACTAAATTTTCGCCGTCAAATTCGTATTCGTAGAGATAAACGGCGCTATCTTGATACTTTTTGCGCATTAGCCCGTCTTTGCCGTATTCAAACAAAACCGAGCTGTTTGGCACGCCGTTTATATGCTCGGTTTCTTGCAGTATATAGCCGTTTTCGTTAAACTCCGTCCGCTTTACGCGTGTATTTTCTAGCGTGCCGGAGCCGTCTATAGAGTATTCGTACTCCGTAGCCGTCATGCTTTTGACCTCGCCTTTTAGATCCTTTTTGCTCCAGTCGCTTTCGGGTAAAACGGCCGAGTTTAGATAGCAAACCGCCGATGCCGCCGCTAAAATAGCCTTTAAAATTTTCATTTTTATCCTTTTTCAAATCACGCAAAGCCTAGATTAGTTTAGGCTAAAAAGCGGCAATACCAGTAAAATTCTATCTTTTACGAGTTTAAATCCGCGCTTGAAACCGACTTAAATTTTTAAGCAAGCCTGAGGCGAATTTTCATTTTCGAGTGGTTTATTAACTTAAAACTAAGCTTCATTTGCCTTTTTAAAAATTTCTCTCATCTCTTCTTCGCTAAGCGGCTCAACCAGTATATTTGCGGCGTCTATGAAGCGATATTTTTCTTTTGGCAAATTTGCCATAAAAGCGCCATATTCGCATTCGCCGAGCACGTGCGCGTCCCTATCGTCTACGCCGACTACTAGCGTAAGTATCCAGCGCGAGACCTTGCGTTCACCTAGGGCTTCTTGCGCTTGCCACGAAGGAGAGGGAGCGTAAGGCAAGATGGTCGGTAAATTTTCACTAAGCGTATATGCACCAAAAATTTCATTCCCATTTTTATCTTCGTATAAATTCTCTCTTGCACTATAAGCGTCAAGATACTGCACCTGCCTCATCATCTCATCAAATTTAGCCGCAGGGCTAGTACTTGCAAAAATTTCATCTATCATAACCGCGTCAAACGCCACATCTCGCTCCACGCCATAGATATAAAGCGTTTGATTTTTCTCTCTTGCGTCCTTTAGAGCTTCGAGTCCCCACATTATATCAGCTTCATAATCAAATTTTAAAATTTGCTCTTCATCGTAAATTTCCTCGTTATCGCACTCTATTGGTGAGCCAATTTTGGCTGAGAGCTTTGAGAGTAGCTCAAGCGCGATCCGCCAGTCGCCAACGCCGCTTGGAGTGCAGACTCGAACGATATATTTGCCGTCTTCATAGTTTAGCTCAAAACCGCGAGCACTCTTTTGCCGTACGCCTGATATCATCACGTTTTCGTTTAGCGAAAGCTCGCTCGGCTCGTCGTTTTGACCATTAAAAAAGCAAAATCCCTCTATAACCTCTGAAATTTCACGCTCGCTTAGCGCCTTTTCATATCCGCCGAAAAGTTTCTTTTTATTTTTTACCTTAAATGCTATGCTCATAAATTCTCTTTCGCCTACTCTAAAACGTCATCACTTGATCGCACTGCCTAACCCACTCGGACAAGATATCCATGCTGCCTTTCACTTCAGCCTCGAAATAAGGCTCTCCCGCATGCAAACCGCACCTCGTTTGGCAGCTACCGCAAACCTTTAACATAGCGCCGCTAGCGTAAAGCTCCTTTAACATCGCTACTAGATCTACGTCGTAGTCTTCCGGCTTTTTGGTGCTATTTCGCGCAAGATCGACCGCGTCGTTCATTAGAAAAATTCTAACCTCTTCGCCTTTTTCTTTTAGCGTTTTAGCTAGCCTTAATGCGTTGTAAGCATTATCGGTACCGTTGTATGGTTGATTTGTAAGTATAAATAGAAATTTTTTCATCTTTTTCTCCTTTTGCCAAAAATGTAGCGCAAACCGAGCAAATTTTAGCCAAGCTATATAAAAAGAGGCTAAATTTATCTAAAAAGTAAAAGTACGCCGATCGTGCAGACGATAATGGCGGTGCAAATTTCAAGCAGCCTTAGGTGCGTTTGTAAAAATTTCTTTAGCATAGCTCCGCCAAGCGCATAGATATTTAGCGAGCAAAACTCGATGAAAACGAGCGTTGCCGTGATCGCGCACATACGAGTTAGGCTAAAGGGATCTTCTTTATCCAAAAATATAGGCAGTAAAGCCGAGAAAAATATCCATGCCTTTGGATTTGTGATGCAAACAATGAGGCCGTTTATAAACATCTGCTTTTTGCTTGGTAAATTTGAGACGTTTGTTATGCTAAGCTCGCCCTTGCCAAAAAGAAGCATCGCGCCAAGATAGAGCATATAAAGGCCTGCAATGATGTTTAATGCCTTAAATGCGTACTCAAAATGATGAAGCATCACGCCCACGCCAAGCATACAGCAAAATGCCACGAAAGCAAGCGAAAGAAGCTGCCCGGTCATCATAATAAGCGAGTGCTTATAGCCAAAGCCCATACCGATACTCATCGCATAGGTCATGTTGATGCCTGGCATTAGCGAGATAGGAGTAAGTGTGGCGAAAAAGAGTAAGAAGTCCATAAAAAGCCTTGAAATTTAGCTAACAAATATAAAAATTTAAGCTATAGATCTGATCCAGCAATCAAATTTATAGCTTAAATTTAAAAGGCGGGCCAAGCCGCCTCTTTTTTAGTGAGTTAAGAAAAACTCTTGAATTTTTGCTTTATCGCTTGTTTTTGTAAGAGCAAGCATTAAAAGCACTCTAGCTTTTTGAGCGTTTAGGTTATCGCTTGTTAAAAAGCCGTATTTTGCGTCATCAACTTCGCCGTTCATAGTTGTCTCGCCACTTCCTACACGTGAGTCACGAACTACTACTACGCCAGCTTTTGAAGCCTCGCCAAGTGCGTCAAGCACACTAAAGTAAGGGTTGCCGTTGCCTAGACCAGCGCTAACGATACCTTTTGCGCCGTTTTTAACAGCTATGTTTACAAAGTCAGGGTTGTCATTTGCATGAGAGTAGATGATATCGACTCTTGGAAGTTCTTTAACGCCTTCTAGGTCAAATGCTGATTTTGCTGTGTGTTTTCTAAGCGGGTTCATATAGTATTTTACGTTGCCGTAAAAGACTGTGCCGATTTTGCCGCTATTTGGTGATTTAAATGTATCAACGCCAGTTGTATTGGTCTTTGTCACCTCTCTACCGGCGTGGATCTCATCATTCATAGTAACCACAACGCCTTTTCCTACGCTATCTTTGCTAATAGCAACGTTTACAGCGTTAAATAAATTTAGTGGGCCGTCTGCGCTTAGCGAACCGCTATTTCTCATCGCACCTACAAGGACAACTGGCTTGTCGCTTTTAACTACTAAATTTAGAAAGTAAGCTGTCTCTTCCATAGTATCTGTGCCGTGAGTAACGACGATACCATCAGCTTTGCCGCTGTTTAAAAGCTCATTTATTCTATTTGCAAGCTTTAGCCAAACTTCGTTGTTCATATCCTGTGAGCCGATATTTGAAATTTGCTCGCCTTTTATGGTAGCGATCTTGTTGATATCTGGCACGGCTGCGATAAGTTTATCGACCGTAACAGTTCCAGAAGTATAGCTCGAATCAAGCGAACCCGAGCCGCTTCCTGCTATCGTTCCACCAGTAGCTAGTATGTAGATGGTTGGCTTTGCAACCGCTAAAGTAGCACCTAAAATCATGAGTAACACCGCCTTAAAGATTAAACGCATTTTAGCTCCTTTGCATTAAAATTTGCAAAGTCATTATAATGCCATTTATTTAAAAAAATTATTAACTTCCAAATTTTATATTTATTTAAAAAATTCTTATCAAAAACATATAAATTCCGGTTGAAATAACTATGCTAAGAAGGGTATTTTTAAATTTTAAATGCATCAAAATAGCTGTAAAAACTGCTACTATCTCGCTTAAACCATAAGGAAACTCGCTAAATTTCGTATCTTTTAAGCCGTAGCAGACCAAAACGACCATTATCATCATGCCCATATGCTTCTCGATGGCATCCAAATAAGGGTTTGGCTTATAGTTTCTTAATGCATAAAACGGTGTCGCCCTTGTGATAAAAGTAGCCAAGGCACTTAAAAGCACCGCTATAAACAGTATCATTTCACTTGAATTTACACTTATCAAATTTTATCCTTAAACAAAAGCAAAAATATAAAACAAAGCGCCATCGAGCCAACAAGCACAAATTTAGCTGCAAATAGGCTCACTCCAAGCACGCCAAAAAAGGCCGCCGCAAAGAGCACGCGGTAGTTTCTATCATTTTTAAACATCTCGATGACGATCACTATAAAAAGCGAGGTCAAACTAAACTCAAGCCCCTTTGTATCGGCCTTTATAAGATCGCCAAGTATCGCACCAAGAAGCGTCCCAGCCGCCCAGTAAGACCAAGAAAGGATATTTAGCCAGGTAAAGACAAAGCTGCGATCACTCACATCCTTTAGCCCTAAATTTTTAAATATCGCAAAGGTCTCATCTGTTAGCAAAGCGATGTTTAAGAGCTTAAATTTGATCCCGCCATACTCTTTTAAAAGTGAAATTCCATAAAAAGTATGGCGTAAATTTACAAGGTAGCTCACGATAAAGACCTCAATATAGCTCGTGCCGACGCTAAAGAGCGAGAGCAACATAAACTGCGCTGCTCCGCCGTAAGCTAGCGTACTAAGTGCCACGGCGATAAACGCGCTAACGCCCATGCTCTTTGCCAGCACGCCAAATGCGACGCCAAGTGGGAAATAGCCCATAAAAATAGGAATAGATAGTTTAAAAACGTAGTTAAATGTCAAATTTTACCTTCATAAAAAGCCAAAATATTAGCAAAAATTTGAAAATAAGAGTAAAAATAGAGTTAAATTTTATAAAATGATAGAAATTTTTGGAGTTAAAAGATGAAAAAGGTAATTCTAATTTTATTTTGTATTCTATTTTCTTGGGGTAAAAACTTAGATACCACTAAGCTTGAAAATGAATGTGCTTTAAACAACATAGAAAGCTGCACCGATCTTATATATATCTACCTTGACAACAATGAGCGCGATAAAATGGCAGCTATGGCAAACAAAGCCTGCGAGCTAGGCAATCCACATAGCTGTCTATTTTTAGGAAATATATATCTACAAAAAGACACTCTAGTACAAGAGAAAGAAGAGGGGCTTAGACTTTATAATAAGGCTTGCCAACTAAAAAATGCATTTGCTTGCTATACTCTTGCGCTCATTTATGAAACTGGAGATGCTGGTATGTTGCAAGATAAAAATAGAGCAAAGAACTACTACAAAAAAGCCTGTGAGCTTGATTTGGAAGAAGCATGTAGTATGCTTAAAAATTTTTAATTAAACAAAAGATGCTTTTATTCTTGCTCTTAAGAGCAGAAATTTTAGATGAGATATATCAAAGCGATAGCAGGATAAGAGAAAATTTTACAGGCAGTTACAAAGATGCCTTAAAAATTTATAATTCATCAAGCAACAATAGTACTGCCAAATTTATATTAATGCGTCTGCTTTATTGAGTCCTTCTCTTTTGAAGTATTATTTGAAAAATAAAATACCTCAAGCGTAAAAGCAACCAATATAAGCCCAACAATAGTCAGAGTCACATCCATACTACTTACCTTTTAAGCCCATTTACTATTTCAAGCATCGAGTCACTCGTGGTTATCGCCTTTGAGTTCGCCTCGTACGCACGCTGTCCAGTGATAAGATCAGTCATTTCTTCAACTAACTGAACGTTACTCATCTCAACAAATCCTTGTCTGATCGTACCAAGTCCGTCAAGTCCTGCCACGCCTACTACAACATTACCGCTAGCGCTTGTTTCTAGATAGTTGTTATCACCCATTGAGTGAAGGCCAGCTGGGTTTATGAAATTTGCTAGCTCGATCTGACCTATCTGAGCCATCTCTCTCTCGCCTGCTTGGAGCACTGATACGGTGCCATCTGTGCCAATAGAAATTTGCGTCGCATTTGCAGGGACTGTGATCTGAGGGATTAGCTGATAGCCATCGCTATTTACGATAGTGCCGTTTGCATCAAGCTTAAATGCGCCATTTCTAGTGTAGGCTGTTGTGCCATCAGGCAGCTGAATCTGAAAAAATCCATTGCCCGCTATTACCATATCTAGGTTGTTGCTAGTCTCTTTGAAATAGCCCTGAGAGAAAATTTTATTTATCGCTGTTGGGCGCACGCCAAGACCCACTTCGATGCCTGTTGGACTTGTGGTAGTCTGGCTTGTAGCCGTACCTGCGTACTCCATTACTTGATACATAAGATCGGCAAATTCAGCCCTATTTTTCTTGTACCCATAAGTATTTACGTTTGCGATGTTGTGTGAGGTTACGTCTATCTGCGTCTGCTGAGCTATCATACCAGTGGCCGCAGTGTAAAGTGATCTCATCATAGTTTTATCCTTTTATTAAGCTTTTAGGGCTAGTTTTTGAACAGCATCTTGATTAAGATCGTTCATATGGCTTGTCATAACCTTTTGATACATATCAACTAAGCGCTGGGTTTCTATTAGACCAACCATTTCTAAAACTGGGTTTACGTTTGACATCTGAGCATATCCTTGCATCACGCTATCAGCCTCGTCAAGCTCTGTGATGTCATCAAAATTTCTACTCTCAAAAAGGTTATCTCCGACCTTTTTGAGATCTCTTATCTCCCTTGGCTGAGCGATAAAAAATTTAGAAAATTGATTGTTATTTGAGTATAAATTTCCATTTTTATCAGCAGTTAGCACCTCTCCTTGTGGCACTTGGATACCTCTTTGATCAGGATTTTGTGCCTCGTAGCCGCTTGGCAAAACTTTATAGCCCTCTTTTGTGACGATGTAGCCGTCGCCATCAAGACTAAAAGAGCCATTTTTGCTAAGTTTTACACCATTTGGAGTATCGACTAAGAAAAATGCGTCATCTCTTTTTATCGCAAAATCAAGTGTGTTTGAGCTGTATTTAAAGCCACCGGCACTAAAGTCGGTGTATTCTTCGCTCACTTGTGGTACGCGATCAAGTGTTCTATTTAAAAATTTAGCTCCATCTTTTGTGTGATTTTTAAGAGGAAGCTCATCTTGTGTCTCTTTAAAAATTCTCGCAAAGTCACCGATAACTACATCATTTCTCTTATAGCCGATCGTATTTACATTTGCAAGGTTGTTTGAGATAACGTTTAATCTGTTAAACTGCGTTACCATGCCAGCAGTGGCTTGATAATAACCATTTTGCATAAAATTTCCTAATCAAAATTTGATTTTTATAGCTACTAAGCAATCATCGTTCCAACTTTGTTTTTATACACATTTACAAAATTTGGGTATAATCCACTTTCTTTTAAACAATACTTAAATCACAATTAGACGATTCGAAAGGAAATTTATGAGCGCCGCAAAAGACTCTTTTTCTCAGATAGAAGAGCTTTTCGCTGAAAATGCAAAAGGCTTTTTGACATACGAAAAATTAGTAAAATTATTAGACAAAGCTCCGACTGCTACGATAGTAAAAAAGATAGAACAACTAGCAAAAACAAATAAAGTCCAGCTCATCACATCTGCTGAAGCTGCAAAGCTTAGAAATTTAGCCGATGCTAAAAAACGCCAAGAAAATGCTCAAAAAAGTGATCAAGATATCGACGAAGATCTCGATCTTTCTGGCGAGAGCGACCTTTTAGAGTGGTCAAGGTCAGATAGCCCTGTCAGGATGTATTTAAGAGAGATGGGTCAGATCGCGCTTCTTACAAAAGATGAAGAGGTAGAGATTAGCAAAAGGATCGAGCTTGGCGAAGATATCATTATCGATGCATTTTGTTCTGTGCCATTTTTGATCGATTTCATACTTGACTATAAAGAGCCGCTCATCAATAGAGAACGCCGTGTAAAAGAGCTTTTTAAGAGCTTTGAAGACGAGAGTGAAAACGAAGAAAACGAAGATAGCGAAGACGATATAGATGAGGAAGATGAAGAGAACGAAGAAAATGAAGCTCCTAAAAAATCAGCTAAAAACGACAAGCGCGCTGAAAAAGTTATAGAGAGCTTTAAGGCCCTCGAAAAAGCTAAAAAAGAGTGGCTAAAGACTGCAAACAAACAGGATAAAGTTGAGAGCGATGACACAGCTTCAAAGATGACACTTGCATTTAAAAAGAAAATTTTAAAAGAGAAGCTAATGGATCTTGGACCAACAAGCAAGCTAATTAGCGAGATCGTAAAATCAATGGAAACAGCACTAAAAAGCGACGACGAATTTGATAGAGAGCTAAAACGCTTGGAGTATCGCTTACCAATGTTTAGCGACGAGCTTAAGAAAAATCACAAAAGCATACTAAAAGATATTATCAAGCTTAGTAAGGAAGAAATCGCGGCTCGAGTACCAGAAGCTACAATGGTCTCAACTTATGTCGAGATCAAAAAGCTATTTACTACAAAAGAGGCAAGCAAGCAAGGCTTTGATCTTGAGCCAACAAGGCTAAAAGAGATTTTAGAGCAGATCAAACGTGGAAAGAAAATTTCTGACGAGGCAAAAGCTAGAATGGCTAAGTCAAATCTCCGTCTAGTTGTAAGTATCGCGAAACGCTATACAAACAGGGGTTTGCCATTTTTGGATCTCATCCAAGAGGGCAACATTGGCCTTATGAAGGCGGTTGATAAATTTGAATACAGAAAAGGCTATAAATTTTCAACCTACGCCACATGGTGGATCCGCCAGGCTATTTCGCGTGCGATCGCCGATCAGGCAAGGACGATTAGGATACCTATCCACATGATAGAGACGATAAATCGTATCAACAAAATAAACCGCAAATACCTCCAAGAAGAAGGTAAAGAGCCTGATGTAAGCGTTATCGCAAAAGAGGTTGGGTTAAGCGTTGATAAGGTAAAACAAGTCATCAAAATAACAAAAGAGCCTATCAGCCTCGAAGCTCCGATCGCAAACGAAGAGGACGGAAAATTTGGAGATTTTGTAGAGGATAAAAGCTCACTTTCTCCGATAGAGCAAATTTTAAAAAGTGACCTTAGAGAACAGATAGATGATGTGCTTTCGCAGCTAAATGAGCGTGAAAAAGCAGTCATTTCGATGAGATTCGGCTTACTTGAAGATGAGAGCGACCGCACACTTGAAGAGATCGGCAAGGCTCTAAACGTCACTCGTGAGCGTGTTCGCCAGATAGAAAGCTCAGCTATCAAAAAACTAAAACACCCAAAAGTCGGTAGAAAACTTAAAAACTACATTGAGGGCTAAAAGCCCTTTTCTTTGGGATATTTTCCTTAAGACTTTCTCTTTAGCTTTATAAAATTTAAAAATTTTTAGCAACAAATTTCACTAACAATCTACATTGATTTTATTATTGAAAGGTTGGATTCAGCCCTCATTTAGCCATTAGACCAACTTAAAAATACAAAAAACTTAATATTTTTAAAGAATAAAATTAGATAAAAAGAATTTACCGGCGCAAGACCGGTAAAAATTTATTCAGCTAGAAGTTTATCTAGTTTTGTAGCCAAACTCGTAGTATCATGAGCTTTAGCTAAGCTCGCAGCATGAAGTTTTAAATTTGCTTGTAAATTTTCTTCCAAGCTCTTTGCGATGTCGCTGCTATCAAGGTTCTCTACACTATTAGCATTTGCCACGCTTCTTGCGGCTAGAGCATTTATACCTCTAAATACAGCATTTTGTGTTGATCCGATCTCTGAGCGAAGTGAATTTATATTTTTTAAAATTTCGCCTGTATTTGAGCCGTCCTCTTTTACATTTAAAAGAGCATTTGTACCCAAATTTATATTTTTTGTACTCTCGCCTGTGAAAAATCCAAGCTCAGCATCAAATACGTTTTTACCGTTAAATTTAGCCTCTTTTACGCTATCATTCATAGCATTTCTTAGTGCGTTGATTTCGCCCTTTATACCTTTTTGTTCATTTGCTGATAGAGTAGGATTTGTAAGCTTACTTGAAAGCTCACCTATTCTATCCGTACTTTTACTTAAATTTAAAAGCGTTGAGTCAGCGATTTGAAGCATACCGATCATATCGTTTGCATTTGCCAAACCTTCGTTCAAGACATTTGTTTGCGAAAGCAAACTCTCTGCGATTTGCAAATTTGCACCTGAAGCTTTGATCTCGCTGTTTGCAGAGATAGCATTTAGCGCTTTCTTCTCGCTATTTTTTGCTTGATCTAAATAATAGTTTCCTGAAGCCTGGTTTGCAGTATAAGTTCCTAACTTCATAACAACTCCTTTTTAATAATTCGCTATGGATTCTACTATAAATTCTATAAAAAGTTGCAAAATCTCTATAAAATTCATTTTTCTTTACTCTTCCAGCCTCACTGCAACTGATTTTTTATGAGCAGTTAGTCCTTCAGCTTCGGCTAGCTGCATGCATGATTTGCCAAGATGCATGATACCTTTTCTACTCACTGAAATGATCGAACTTCGCTTCATGAAATTTTCAACTCCAAGCGGCGAGTAAAATCTCGCACTTCCACCGGTTGGCAATGTGTGATTTGGTCCAGCGATATAATCCCCCATCGCTTCAGGCGTAAAGTGTCCAAAAAATATAGCACCCGCATGAGTCACATCATCAATATAACTTAAAGCATCGTTTGTAGCGATCTCTAGGTGCTCAACAGCAAGCTCATTCATGAGTGCAAAACACTCTTTCAAATCTTTTGCCACTATTATTGCAGCTTTATTTCTTATACTTGCACTTGCGATCGGCTCACGTTTTAGTGTCTTTAGCTCATCTTCAATGTGTTTTTGCACAGCCCTTGCAAAGGCTTCCACTGGCGTTATCAAAAAGGCACTTGCGATCTCGTCGTGCTCAGCTTGAGAGAGCATATCGATAGCTATGTGGCGAGGATCGGCACTATCATCAGCGATGACGCCTATCTCGCTTGGACCAGCGATCATATCAATATTTACGTCGCCATAAACTAGCTTTTTAGCAGTCGCTACGTAGATATTGCCAGGTCCTGTGATGACATCAACTTTTGGCACCGTTGCAGTTCCGTATGCCATCGCCGCAATGGCGCTTGCACCGCCTATTTTAAAGGCTGTCTTTATGCCACAAAGGTGCATTGCAGCAAGAAGCAAGGTATTTACCTTGCCATTTGGCGCTGGGGTGCAAACTACGATCTCTTTTACGCCAGCTACGATCGCTGGGATCGCATTCATAAGAAGCGAGCTAGGATAAGCCGCCTTACCGCCTGGGATATAAAGGCCTGCGCGGTCAACCGCTGTGTATTTTGCGCCAAGCAAGATGTCATGCTCATCTTTATATGTCCAGTCGCTTGGCTTTGTGCGTTCATGATAGCTTTTTATCCTATTGTGAGCTAAATTTAAAGCTACCCTTAAAGCATTATCTAGTGAATTATAGGCAGCCTCCATCTCTTTAACGTCGATTATTATGTCGTTTTTACTTGTAACGCTAAATTTATCAAATTTAGCTATCTGTGCAAAAAGCGCACTATCACCATCTTTTCTTATCTCATCTATTATTCCAGCAACCACCGGCATTACAGCACTCATGTCATTATCACTTCGTTTAACAAGCTGTAAAAATTTACTCTCAAAATCAGCGTCACTACTATGAAAAAATTTCATTTATGCTCCTTTAATTTTAATTTTCTCTCATATCTTTGCTTTTGTGTAATGTTACCTAAAATTCCGCCCTGGTGGATATATAAAATTTCAGCTCCAAGCCTATCTAAATTTGCAAAAAGCGTGATAAAGCCAACAGGGTCATACACTAGGTCAAATTCCACGCCACTTTTGCACACTTCAAGCCAAATTTCATAAAGCTCTGGGTATAAATTTCCAAAATAATACTTCTTTGGCGGATTTAAAATTTGCACCTTGCTATTTTTGTCTAGCTCGTAAATTTGCTTTTTGAGATAGTCGCTGTCTCCCACGCAAGGAGCGGTATAAACGCTAAGATCAGTGTGCTTTGCCAGGTAGCAAGCGCTAGTGCCTGTACCAGAAGGTAAAAAAATATCAGGCTTTATGCCACTTTTTTTGCTCCACTCATTTATCTCATTTGCCTGCGTGATAAAACCAAACTCAGCCTCGCTCTGAGCCACACCCTCGTTTATAAAAAGTGCATTTTTGCTAATTGCCAGCTCTTTGGCAAATTTCTCACGTTCCTCTTTTACAAAAATTTCCATACCATTTTCAAGTGCAAATTTGAAATTTCCGACTGGATTTTGCTCTAAATTTGAACTAAGATGAGAGACGACATAGTAAAATTTAAGCCCTTTGAGCTTAGCAAAAAGACTTAGGCTATACATCGCATTTGACTGGCTTGAGCCGTGAGATACGATGGCTTGGATGCCGTGTAAATCAGCCTTTAGAAAATACTCTAGCTTTCTTGCTTTGTTACCGTTAAACTCACCTAGCAGATCATCCCTCAAAAGCCAAAACTCTCGCCCCTTAAGAATAACCCGCTCAATCACCCTTAAACTCCAAAAATTTCTCTATCTCGTTGATGGCCTCTTTGTTTGAGAGTGAAAATTTGATCTCGATACGCCTTGAAGCGTCCTTGTCCTCGGCTCCGTCCTTAAAAACTAGCTCGTTGTAGCTTCGACCACTTGCCACGAGCAATTTTCTAAGGCGAGTATCACCATCAAATGAGTTTATAAACTCCATAACCGCGTATGCTCTTTTTTGTGAAAGCTCTAAGTTATAAATATAACTTCCATCACTATCTGTAAAGCCTTCGATTATTATCTGATCAATATTTGATGCAATATCTTTATCATTTAAAAGCACGTCAAAATATTTACTAAGAGTGGCCTTTAACTCCTCTTTGACCTCTTCTTTTAAGACTGCACTGCCTTTATCAAAAAGTACTGAGGAGCTAAGCTTTAGCGCGCCTGAGTTTGGATCGATCTCAATGCTTGAGCCTAGCCTATCTTTTAGGGCTGAGATCACTTTTACCCTGATACCGGTTAAATTTTTCACTCTGTCACGAGTGACGTTTAAGTCCCTTAAAAGCTCGTCGTATTTAGCTTCTCTTTGGCTTACCTGCTCGAGCAAAAAGGCGATCTTGGCTAAATTTTTCTCACTGCTTTCGTTTGCATCACTAAGCGCTCTATCTTTTGATGAAATTTCATCATTTAGCACGATCATCTTTTGATTTAGATCAAAAATGCTAGCATTTAGCTCTTTTATGCTCGCATTTGCGTCCTTGTTTTCCTCTATGAGCTGGGCTAGTTTTTCTTTTAGGGCATCTATTTGGATGACAAAAATTTCATTTGATTTTTTTAAATTTATGTTTTCGTCACTTATCTTTAAAAGCTCACTTTTTAGTGCTTCATTTAGCTCTTCAAGGGTGAAATTCTTGCCCTGAGCGTCTTTTAGATTTGCTAAAGCTGCGATGATAGCTTGCTCTTTATTTTCAAGGGTGTTTTGAGTTAGGACGTATTTTACGACGACAGCGCCTATTAACAACATAAAAACAAAGAGCAGACCCGCCATCAAGTCTGCGTATGAAACCCAAAAGCTCGATTGATCCTCGTTATTTTTGTTTATTTTCATTGCACTAGATTTTCGATTTTTTCTATTACAGAATTTGCTTCTTTATCGATCTCGTCTATGTTCTTTTTAAGCTCAGCAATGAGGCTCTCGCGCTCTTTTTCACGCTCCAAGCTCCTGCCCTCTTGCTCATAAGCCGCCTTAAATATCGTCGCACTCTCCACGAGCGAGGCTCTAAATTCCTTTAGTGCGTCGTTTTGCTCTTTCATCAAAGAGAGAGAAAATTCTTTTAAAATGGCATCAAAACTCTTTATAGTCTGCTCAAATTTTAGCTGGCTCTCTTTTGTAGCGTTTAAATTTCTACTAAAAATTTCGCCAAGCTTTGCATGCTCGGTTAAAATTTTAACCTCCATATCTTTAAAGGCATTAGAAAACGCGCTTACTGCCTTTAGCATATTAGAGTGAATTTTTACAAATTCATCTTGTTTTAGGCTAGCTTCATTTAGCATTTTTAAATTTGCGCTAAGCTCGGCTTTGCTTTGATTGATGATATTTTTTTCAATCTCGCAAAGCTCTTTTAGGCTGTTAAATTTCTCATTTGTCTGCTCGCTTAGCTCTTTTACAAATTTATCATCAAGCACCATTTTAAAGGCGTCGTGACTATCTTTAAAGTAGCCTACACTTGCTTTCATGAAATTTGCATTTAGCTCATTTTCCTGCCAGAAAAACTCACGGCTTAGCTCTTTTTGCTCGCTATAAAATTTCTCAAATTTACTAACGCCTATCTTTTCAAAAAACATCCACCAAAGCGCTAAAAATATGCCATAAATCGATACATAAAATGCCGTAGCCACGCCGTTTAGCAGTATAGCGATCTCTTTTTCTAGACCATTTGTCGTGCTTGAGCTAAACTCTGGCATCGAGATAGCGATACTGATAAATGTGCCCAAAATTCCAAGCATAGGAAAGACTGCTTGACCGATGTTTGCTAGGTTGTCATTTCTAAAATTTCTTGTATAACTCTCAAAGAAGTCTTCAAATTTAGCGTTTGCTTTTTTGATGCTTGAAATTTCAAAGAGATGCGAGATGATAAATTCTTTTAGTCTTATCTTGTAGTCTTTGGCATTTGCTAAGAAATTTGAGTAAGCTACCAAGGCGCTGTGGCGAGAAAAGATAAAAGCAACAAAGAGTATAACGCCCATCATCACGATGGTATGAAGCTTCATCTGAAAATTTATAACACCAAGATAAGCTAGTATCGCCAAGATGTAGATAGCTAAAGGGATAAAGATAACTTTAAAAAAGACAAAGAAAGAGTGAGCTTGGCGCTCTTTTGGCACGCTTAGCTCACTAAAATCATTTTGATTTTGCATAGGATTAGTTCCTATTTAGGCAGTTTAAGTCGCTAAAAGCAGTCTGAAGACGCTTAACCATGCTCTCCTCGCCACTTCTTAGCCATTTCCTTGGGTCGTAGTATTTTTTATTTGGCTTGTCATCGCCCTCTGGGTTGCCGATCTGCCCTTGCAAGTACGCTCTATTTTTAGCCTCATACTCGCGCACGCCGTCCCAGAAAGCCCACTGTGTATCGGTATCAATGTTCATCTTAATAACGCCGTAGCTTACAGCATTTTTGATATCTTTTAGCTCACTGCCGCTACCGCCGTGAAATACAAAATTTACTGGCTTGTCGCTTTTTGTGTTAAATTTCTTAGCGACATAGGCTTGTGAGTTTTTAAGAATTTCTGGTCTTAGCACGACATTGCCCGGTTTATAGACGCCGTGAACGTTACCAAAACTAGCTGCGATGCTAAATTTATCGCTTATCTTACTTAGTCTTTCATAAGCAAGTGCGACATCCTCTGGCTGAGTGTAAAGAAGTGCGTTATCAACGCTTGTGTTATCTACGCCATCTTCTTCGCCACCAGTGACGCCTAGCTCGATCTCTAGGCTGATGCCAAGCTCGCTAAGCTCTTTTAGATACTTCTCGCATGTGCTTAAATTTTCGTTGATATTCTCTTCGCTAAGATCAAGCATATGAGAGCTAAAAAGTGGCACGCCGTGAGTTTTTTTATACTCATGGCTTGCTTTTACTATCTCATCTATCCAAGGTAAGAGCTTTCTGGCAGCGTGGTCTGTGTGCAAAATGACTGGCACGCCGTAAGCCTGGGCAAGCAAATGAACATGCTTTGCTCCAGCGATCGCACCAAGAACGGCTGCGTTTTCGCAGGCTTTACCAGCGTAAAAACCTGCGCCGCCATTACTAAACTGAACGATAACAGGCGAGTTAGCAACCTTTGCTGCTTCTAAAACAGCATTTACCGAGTCACTACCTACGACATTTACAGCAGGTATTGCAAAACCTTGCTCTTTGGCATAAGCATAAAGTTTTGTCACATCATCTCCGCTTAAAACACCAGGTTTTACGATATCTAAAACGCCCATTTTATCCTCCAAATTTTATTTGTATTCTATCTTTGCTTTTTGGCGTAGAGCTTCACTTTTTTGTCTAACAGCAGCTTGGAATTTCTCCATTTTTACAGCTTGCTCGATCTCTGGTTTTGCTTGCTCAAAGCTTACAGTGCCAGCTGCCTTACCATCTTCTTTCAAGATAACATGGTAACCAAACTGAGTTTTAACTGGTTTAGTTGAAACTGTGCCATTAGCCATTGAAAATGCTGCGTCTGCAAAAGGTTTTACCATTTGGCTTTGACCAAACCAGCCAAGCTCGCCGCCGTGTGCTGCTGAGCCTTTGTCGATTGATTTTTGGCTTGCTAGCTCTGCAAATTTCTTAGTTAGCGCCTCACCTTTTAAATTTTTAAGTTGAGCGATGATGTCGTTTGCTGTTTTTTCATCTTCAACTAAGATATGTCTAGCTCTTGCTTGAGCTGGTTGGTTCATGCTAGCTTTGTTTTTATTGTAAAAATCTTTTAGTTCGTTTTCACTTACTTTTATGCTATCAAAAAGCTTTCTCATATAAAGCTCAACTGCGATGCCTTCTTGCGCTGCTTTTACAGCTTTGATATACTCTACATCTTTTTCAATACCACTTGATTTAGCATCTTTTAAAAGAAGTTTTCTATTTATTAGATCGTCGATTATACGTTTTTTCTCATTTGGCTGAAGCTTGCTAGCGTCAAATCCTGGCATGGCTGCCGATAAAAGGCTTGAAATATCGCTATCGCTTATAGCATCACCATCAACTGTTGCAACTACTGCTGCATTTAGAGTGACAGCTGCAGCTAAACTTAAAACTGCTGGAAACAAAAATTTTTTCATATAAATCCTTTAAAAAATTGATTTTATGGGCAAGATTATATCAAATAATGCGGTAACTTTTCGTTTAACTTAAGAAAATAAGGTAAAATACGAAAATGAGAACAAAAAAAGATATTTTAGAGATAAAAAGAAGACTTTTAGAAGAGTTTAAAGACGCCAAAAGCGAGCTTAAATTTAGAAATTTATATGAGCTACTTGTCTGTGTCATGCTCTCAGCCCAGTGCACTGATAAAAGAGTAAATTTAATAACTCCAGCTTTATTTGAAGCGTATAAAGATGTCTATGAGCTAGCTAGCGCAAATTTAGCAAGTCTAAAACTCATGATAAACTCGTGCAGCTTTTTTAATAACAAAGCGGTAAATTTAATCAAAATGGCAAATAGCGTGGTTGAGCTTTATAATGGAGAAATTCCGCTTGATGAAGAGAAGCTAAAAGCGCTTGCTGGAGTTGGACAAAAGACCGCTCATGTCGTACTTTTAGAAGCTACAAATGCAAATGTTATGGCTGTTGATACGCACGTTTTTAGAGTGGCGCACAGACTTGATCTTAGCCATGCAAAAACGCCAGAAGCTACTGAAGCTGATCTTAGCCATGCCTTTAAAACAGATCTTGGCAAGCTTCATCAAGCCATGGTGCTCTTTGGACGTTACACCTGTAAAGCCAAAAAACCGCTTTGCCATGAGTGTATTTTAAATAATCTTTGTAACAGCAAGGACAAGATTATTTAATTTTCTCAAGCTTTGCTAGAAAATTTTTAGCATCTATGAAACCGATAGTTCTAAGAAATTTTAGCTCATCTCCACCACTAAATAACAAGAGTGCAGGCGGATCAATAAGCCCAAAATTTCTTAGCATCTCATCATTTTGTGATCCACCATTCGTTACATTGATACGAATAAGTGCAAAATTTGCCAAAGCATCCATAACATCGCTATCTTTAAAAGTGATCTTTTCTATCTCTTTGCAGCTTACACACCAATCAGCATAAAAATCTACTAAAACGGGCTTGGTTGAGTTTTTTATTACCTCATTTAGTTCATCTAAATTTTTAACGGAATTAAATTTTAACGCACTATCACTTTTTGCCAAATTTAGTCCAGAAAGTGGAGAGAAAGCCTCCTTTGAGCCCAAAAACGAACCAACTATTAGCATAACTGAATATATAAAAACTAGGATAAAAAACGCTTTTTTAAACTTAGCCCAGCTTTGCTCTGCTACTTCAAATGCCCCAAAATAAACCGCCATAAAAACGCCTATAATGCCATATCCTAATAGCTCAAAAAATTCTCCGAGCACACGTGCAAGGATCCAAACTGCCATGATGAGCATCAAAAAACCAAAGATTTTTTTCACTTCATCCATCCAACTACCAGGTTTTGGCAAGAGCTTTCCAGAGCTTAGCCCGATAATAAGTAATGGTACGCCCATGCCAAGCCCCATGACAAAAAGCATAATGCCACCATAAAAGATATTTCCACTTTGGGCAATATAAAGAAGCGCACCAGCTAATGGTGCTGCTACGCAAGGTGATACGATGAGAGCTGAGGCAAAACCCATAATAAAAATTCCAACATAGCCTGAGCTATTTTGCGATTTTTTACTTATCAAATTTTCAAATTTTGCTGGCAATTTTATATCATAAAATCCAAACATACTAAAGCTTAAAATGACAAAAATGGCCGCAAAAGCGCCAAGCACATAGATGTTTTGCAAAGCTCCTGCGATACCAAAACCAAGTAGGCTAGCTGCAACTCCAGCTAGTGCATAAGCTAGGCTCATCGCGACAACATAAATGAATGATAATAAAAAGCCTTTTTTTGCATTTAAATTAGCACCTTTTGAGACGATTATGCTTGAAAGTATCGGTATCATCGGAAAGACGCAAGGTGTTAGTGAAAGCAAGAGACCATAACCAAAAAAAGTAAGAAGCGAGATAAAGAAATTTTTATCTCCAAGCCCATTTGCAATATCTTGCTCGCTAGAAAATTCTTCGGCAAGGCTGTCGGTATCGTTTTTTTGCTCTTTTTTAAAAGTGGCGATGCTAAATTTTCCAGCTTGGTCAGTTATCTCATAAATTCTGCTTTGCGGGCGGTAGCAAATGCCGTTTTTAGCACAGCCTTGATAGTTAATGTCAAGTATTGCTTTGCCATTTGAAAGATTTTCTTTTACTAAATTTAATGGGATAAAAATCGAAAAATCTTTTGGATAAATTTCATATTCTCCCGTATTTTCACTACTTGGCAAATTTAATAGCTCATTTATCTTTTTGCCAGCTAGCTTAATCTCAAAACTCTCTTTATAAAGATAGATATTTTCACCAAAGTTAAACTTCACTTCAACATTTTGACTATCAACGCTTGGAGTTAAAACAAAGGCTTTGCTAACATCTAAAACCTCGGCAAAAAGCGAGCCTACAAATAAAATAAGCGAAAAAAGAAATTTTAAAAACATACTAATCCTTGCTAAATTAAAAAAGATGATTTTAGTCTAAATTCCTAAATTTATTCTATTTTATTGTAAAATCGTGAAAATATGTGAAATTTTAAAGGAGCAAAGATGTCAAAAGACAAAAAACACCAAAAAAGTGAGAAACTTGGCTACGAGGAAGAGCTTAGACTACTTCAAATTGAACTTTTAAAATTTCAAAATTACGTAAAAGAAAAAGGCCTTAGAGTACTTATGTTAATGGAAGGGCGCGATGCAGCCGGTAAAGGAGGAACGATAAAACGCCTAACTGAGCATCTAAATCCAAGAGGTTGCCGTATAGTAGCGCTTGCTAAGCCAAGTGATGTCGAAAAAACGCAGTGGTATTTTCAAAGATATGTGACTCATCTACCAAGTGCTGGAGAGATCGTGATCTTTGATAGAAGCTGGTACAATAGAGCTGGCGTTGAGCCAGTAATGGGCTTTTGCACGCAAGAAGAGCATAAGGAATTTTTACGTGAAGTACCAAAATTTGAAGAGATGATCATAAACTCCGGCATAATTTTCTTTAAAATTTATCTTTCAATCACAAAAGATGAGCAGAAAAAACGCTTCAAAGAGAGGCAGAATGATCCGTTAAAGCAGTTTAAAATTTCACCCGTTGATCAAAAAGCACAAGAACTTTGGGATCAATACTCTATCGCTAAATATTCTATGCTTCTTGCCTCTCACAATAGCATTTCGCCATGGGTCATCGTCTCAAGCGATAACAAAAAAGAAGCTAGGCTAAATGTCTTTAAATTTATCCTAAGTCACGTTGAATATCCAAAAAAGATAAATGACTACTTGGAATTTGACAAAAACGTCGTAAGAGATGGAAGTGAAGAGATAAAACGCATAGAAGAAGGGCTGAATAAAGATAAGTTAAAGAGTATCGATTAGAGAATTTTAACTTCTAGCTGGCGATTTGCTTAGATTTGCTAGCTAAACTTTAAGCCCACCACATTACTTTTGCTAAAATGACCATTATTAGGCAAAGCACTAGAGCTATTAAATGTGAAAATTTACCAAATGGATCAGGCTTTTTTAAAATAATGACATTAAAAACAGAGATAAAAGTTACAAGGCACATTATGAGTAAAACAAAAATTTTTACAAGCAGTAGCTTTTGAAAGTTGCTTTGCCACCAGCCAAGCTCGCCTCCAAAATAGTCTTTTGCCATATAAGCGCCACTTATTAAAAGCAATAAAAACGCTGTGCCAAATACCTTTGCGCTGCCTTTTGTGTAGGCTTTTTTAACTATTTCAAGGGTTTTAGCATCAACCGTTTTTTTAGCAAATGGATATATGCAAGCATCGAAAAATACGTATCCTATAAATACAATGGCACAAATTAAATGAGTAATCAAAAAAAATAAGTACATTTTTTCGCCTTTTTGTTTGGCATTATATAAATTTTAACTATTTAAATTACTTATTTTGAATCAATTTTAAGAATTTATGAAGATAAATTTATAAAAGAGCAAGGCAAGCGCCCTGCTCTAGGAGTTTTACTCGACTTCAGCGTCTATAACGTCGTCGTCTTTTTTGTTGTTTCCACCGTTTGCGCCAGCGTTTTCATCTTTTTTATACATAGCTTCTGCTAGTTTGTGGCTGGCCTTGCTTAGAGCTTCTACTTTAGCATCGATTTGCTCTTTTGAAGAATTTTCATCTTTTAAGACCTCTTTTAGATCGTTTAGCGCAGCTTCGATGTTGCTTCTATCCTCAGCTGGGACCTTCTCGCCAAGCTCGTTCATGCTCTTTTCAGTTTGATGAACTAGTGCGTCAGCTTGGTTTCTAGCCTCAACTGCGTCTTTGCGTTTTTTATCCTCTTCTTTATGAAGCTCGGCGTCTTTTACCATGCTATTTATCTCATCTTCGCTAAGACCGCTTGATCCGGAGATGGTGATATTTTGAGCTTTGCCAGTTGCTTTATCTTTTGCAGAAACGGTTAAAATTCCGTTTGCGTCAATGTCAAACTCAACTTCGATTTGAGGTACGCCTCTTGGAGCTGCTGGGATGCCTTCAAGGTTGAAATTTCCAAGTGATTTATTGTCCCTTGCAAACTCACGCTCGCCTTGTAAAACCATGATAGTAACGGCACTTTGATTATCTTCAGCAGTTGAGAAGACTTGGCTTTTCTTAGTTGGTATGGTTGTGCCTTTTTCGATGATCTTAGTCATCACGCCGCCAAGTGTTTCGATACCAAGGCTAAGTGGAGTAACGTCAAGAAGTAGCACATCCTTAACGTCGCCTTTTATGACCGCACCTTGGATAGCAGCACCGATAGCTACGACCTCATCTGGATTAACGCTCTTATTTAGCTCTTTACCAAATGCTTTTTTAACCTCTTCTTGAACAAGTGGCACACGAGTTGAACCACCGACCATTACGACCTCTTTGATGTCGCTTTTATTTAAACCAGCGTCTTTTGTTACCTCGTTTATCTTAGTGATAGTCTCACCCACAAGTGAGTCGATCATGCCCTCAAATTTAGCACGAGTTAGCTTTTTGACAAGGTGTTTTGGACCAGTCGCATCAGCTGTGATAAATGGTAAATTTATCTCGGTCTCTTGAGCTGAGCTTAGCTCTTTTTTGGCATTTTCAGCAGCTTCTTTTAAGCGTTGAAGTGCCATGATATCGCCTTTTAGGTCGATACCAGTTTCATTTTTAAACTCACTTACTAGCCAGTCGATGATCTTGTTATCAAAGTCATCGCCGCCCAAGAATGCGTTACCACCGGTTGCCAAAACTTCAACGATATTATCGCCAGTTTCAAGCACTGTAACGTCAAATGTACCGCCACCTAGGTCATAAACTAAAATTTTCTCAGCCTCTTTTTTATCAAGACCATAAGCAAGTGCCGCAGCTGTTGGCTCGTTGATGATACGAAGCACGTTTAGTCCTGCGATCGTTCCAGCCTCTTTTGTAGCCTTTCTTTGGCTATCGTTAAAGTATGCAGGTACGGTGATAACCGCGTCTGTTACCTTTTCACCAAGATATGCTTCAGCGTCTTCTTTTAGTTTGATAAGAATTTTTGCTGAAATTTCTTGTGGAGTGTAAACCTTGCCAGCGATCTCAACCGCGCAAGCACCATTTCTGTCTACGACGTGATATGGCAAGCGGCTTTTTGCCTCTTCAGCATTTTTTTCATTGCTCATCAAACCCATGATACGTTTGATAGAATATATCGTTTTTTCAGGGTTTGTAACTGCTTGACGTTTTGCAACGTCACCTACTAGAATTTCACCTTTGTCTGTAAAAGCAACAACAGATGGAGTTGTGTTTTTACCCTCTTTATTTGGGATAACCTTGCTCTCGCCGCGTTCAAAAACGCTCACACAAGAGTTTGTTGTACCTAAGTCTATACCTATAACTTTTGACATATTTTTCCTTTTTATTAGATTTTATTTTTATAAATTTAGTTTGCTACACTGACCATAGCTGGGCGCAAAACCCTACCATTTATCATATAGCCTTTTTGCAAAGCTTGCACGATTTGACCACTCTGCTTCTCTTCGCTATCGACCCTTAAAACAGCATTATGCACGCTCGGATCAAACTCAGTGTCAGTTGGTATCTCGCTTACGCCATGCTTTTCAAAGCATTTTTTAAACTGATTTATAGTTATCAAAATGCCCTCTTTGATCTTTTTGGCAAATTCATCATCCTCTGGATCAAAATTTGCAGCGATCTCAAGAGCATCTATGACTGGTAGCAAGTCCCTAGCAAATTTCTCATTTGCATAGTTTGCAACGTCCGTCTTCTCTTTTTCATATCGCTTTTTGATATTTTCAAACTCAGCATTTGCTCTATAATATTTATCAGTTATTTCTCCGAGCTCTTTTTCAAGTTTTTCAACCTTTGAAATATCGCCAAGTGCGTCCAAATTTACACTATCATTAGCTAGTTCTTGCACAGGCTCAACCTCAGGTAGGTTTTGCTCTTTTACCTCTTCGCTCACGCAGCCTCCTTTATTAGATTTATAAATTTCACATAGTCAGTATAAATACTGCCAGCACAGATCATCTGTGCTTCGTTGCCAAGATAGTTTGCACTAAATTTGAGCCCCATAAAATTTTCATCAAACATAGGAGAAAATGTAAGTTTTTCGTCCATCTGCAAGCTAAAACTTGGGTCAAAAACCATCTTAAAACGTCTATCTTTAAACATATTAAAGGCTAAAATTTCGTTTTCTTGGAAGTAAATTTTAGTCCTTTTAAGCTCTCTTATTTTACTTTTTAGTTCGCTTAAGCCAACTTGAGAGCAGATAAGCTCAAGTTTGTTTAAACTAACTCCAGCAAGATTACTTAAAAATTTATACATCCTAGCATCAAATTTGATGACAATCTCATCTTCGCCAAAATTTAAGATCATATATCTATCATTTAAATTTAAAATTTCTAGCAATTCATTATCGATTGTACCAAAAATCATGCAGTAAAGCTCAAATTCATCGCATAGCTTCTTCAGTATTTCGGCGTCATTTATCTCTAAATTTATATCACTTATAGCAAAAATTTCACTCCAATATCTTCTCATCGCAGCAATTGTCGGTATCCGACCGCCACTTATATGAAGCTTGGTGATCTCGCCTTCGTCTGAAAGCTTTTTAAAATAAACACGTATCGTAGAAGCCGGAATAGCCGCACTCATACGAGAGCCGAGCTCATTTGAACCAATAGGCATATTGTCCTGCAAATAAGCCTCGATGATAGAATTTAGTATCAAATCACGTTTATTTGTTTTACTCACTTTTAGCACTCTTTCTTTTTAATTGCTAAGTGGATTATACAACTTTAGTTTATTAATGTCAAGTATTTAAGTTAAAATAATTTATTTATGTATCTTTAGTCTATATAACTAAGCTTATTTAATATTAATTGTATAAGCCTTTCCGAAAATAAAATTACAAAAAATAATTAAACAAACTTAAAAGTCTTTTATATTACCTCTACGTTCTAATATTTTTATACGTTTTTACGTACTAATATAATTATTTATAGTATAATATATAATATATTTTAATTTATTTATACGTATTTCTATTATTTATATATTATTTTATGTATATTTAATAAAATAATCCGTATAATACTTTAATGATTGAAACAAGTGATATATTTAATTTGCTTCACAATGCAGTTGAGGCAAAAAATATCGGTAAGAAAATTTCACAAGCAAAAATGGCAGAAGAGCTTGGTGTACCAATGAGAACATATCAAGATTGGAGGCTTGGCAACTCAAAGCCACAAGCTGTTGCTGCAGTTTGTAAGCTACTATGTGAGCTTGACGACGATGAAATATTATTTGTTATCAATAAGATGAGAAAGTTGTTAGGAAAATAGATGGAAAATTTGACACAAAAAGAGAGAATAGACCTTGAGAGCGTGTTCGCAGCTATCTGCGCTAAGAAAGAGCCTAAAATTTTAGGTTTCTATAAAGACTTTTACTCGAGTGCGATTTTAAAATTTTACGTAGTTAAAGACAGAATTAAAAAAATAAAAATCAAGAAAAATTAGTTTTATATTATTTGAGTAGAAAAATATTTTTTACTGCATTTAAAGATTAATAATTTAAATAAATTCTCCTTAAATATCGACTTTATTTAAAGAGAATTTGCTGACTTATTTTTTACCAAATTTAGCTAGCGCTCTTTGGTAGTCCTCTTCGCTATCGATGCCTATACTTTGACTTTCAACCTCTAGCATCGCTATCTTTTTACCATTTTCTAGGGCGCGTAGCTGCTCGAGCTTCTCAGTATTTTCAAGGCTTGAAGGCAAGAGGCCGCAAAACTCTTTTAGGCTCTTTACGCTGTATCCGTAGATGCCAAGGTGCGCCTTGTAGCTTTTGCACTCGCTTCTGTTAAATGGTATCCTCGATCTTGAAAAGTAAAGCGCATAGCCCTCAAAATCAGTCACCACTTTGACTAAATTTTTATCATCTGCAAACTCATCGTCCATATTTTTATAGCAAGAAAACATAAAGGCATTTTGCCTATTTTGCTCGCAAAATGCCCTAAATTTAGCGATATTTTCAGGCTCTATAAATGGCTCATCAGCCTGAACATTTATGATGATCTCGCTCTCGCTTAGCCCCAAAATTTGCGCCGCTTCATTTATCCTGTCAGTGCCACTTTGATGATCTTTGCTAGTTAGCACCGCTTTTATGCCGTGAGCCTTGGCGACACCAAGCACACTTGGCTCATCCACAGCAACCGCCACATCGTCCACGCCGCTTACTCTAAGAGCCGTCGCCACAAACATCGGCACGCCGTTTATCTCTTTTAAAATTTTATTACTAAACCTTGTTGAGGCAAGGCGGGCTGGGATGATTATCATCGCTCGATCCATTCTAGGACGCACTTTTCAATCTCGTCCTCTTTTATGATGCTTTTATGTAAAATTTTCGCACTAAATAGCGAGTTTATTGAGCTTGGCACGCTATCGTTTAAGATTTTAGCAGTCTTTGCCAGCGCATCTTTTTCATCTTTTGTATCTTTGATCTGGCACGCTTTGATCATGCTTGGCGTAAATTTCACCCAGTGCGCGGTCGATGTGATGACGTTTATGCGGCCAGCATCCACCATCTTAAAGCAAGTAGCCGTATGCGGATCGATCGCGTAGCCGTTCTTTGCGAGCTTTGCGATGTATGCCTCGCACTCTTTATCGTCGCACCAGCTAGCCTCAAAGTCCTCTTTTAGCGCTTCAAGCTCTTGCTTGCTAAGTTTATAAAATTTATTTTTGGCTAAGCTTTGCATGAGTTCATTAGTTCTAACGCTTCCAAATTTATCAAACAGCAAGCGCTCGACGTTTGAGCTGATCAATATATCCATTGCTGGGCTTATCGTCTTAACCAGCTTTTTATCTCTTAAGTCATAAACGCCGGTGGTGAAAAACTGCGTCAAGATATTGTTTGCGTTTGAGGCGATCTTGATCTTGCCAATCTTTGCGCCCATTTTTTTAGCGTAGTATGCCCCAAGCGCATTACCAAAATTTCCACTTGGCACGATGATGTCAAAACTCTCATTTGCCTTAAGCACCTTTTGTTTTAGTAAATTTGCGTACGCGTATGCGTGGTAGATGATCTGAAAGAGTATTCTGCCAAAATTTACCGAGTTTGCCGCGCTTAGTTTAAGGTGCTTTTTCTTCAGTTCAGCCTTAAATTTATCATTTGCAAGCAGCATCTTTAGCGCCCTTTGAGCGTCGTCAAAGTCGCCTTTTATGCCAAAAACCTTTAAATTTTCACCTTGTATGGTCTGCATTTGTAGCTTTTGCACCTCGCTCGTGCCACCATCTGGATAGAGACAGACGACCTTGATATTTTCGTCGTTTGCAAAGGTTTGAAGTGTCGCAGGGCCCGTGTCGCCGCTAGTTGCGCACATGATAAGGTATTTTTCGCCTCTTTCCTTTGCCAACTGGCTAAGCAGCGAACCAAAAGGCTGAAGCGCCATATCCTTAAATGCCCTAGTTGGGCCGTGATAGAGCTCATTTACATATAGATTTTTATCTATTTTTTTAAAAATAACTGGGTGCTTTGGATCATCAAAGCTTGTGTATCTCTTGACCGCCTTTTGGAAAAACGCCTCTGGCACGTCAAATTTAAATAGCGAGATGATGTGAAGTGCGAGCTTTTCGTAGCTTAGGCTCGAGAGCTCTTGCCACTTTGCCTTTGTGATCTTTGGTAGCTTCTTTGGTGCGTAAAGTCCGCCGTGAGCGGAGCTTGGGCTAAGCATAGCTGTGTTTAAATTTACATTTTTTACCTTTTCATCTTTTACGCTTCTAGTTGGTGTTAGTCTCATTTTTTGCCTTTTTTGGTTGATTTTTGTATCCAATTTTCGTATTTTTTAAAGACCTCTTTTGGCTTAAGTGCCAAAATTTCTGGAGTTTCGTAGCTGTGGTGCTTTCTTATAAATTTAGCTACTTTTTTAAATTTAACGTCCGTTTTTATGAGTAAAATTTGCTCTTTTTCATCAAAAAGCTCTTCTTGCCAAAGATATAGACTCTTTGCGCTAAAGCTACTCACACAAGCTGCAAGCCCCTTTTTCACGAGCTTTTTGCTTAGTTTTTTTGCCTCTTTTTTCTTTGCGACTGAGGTGATTAAAATTCTCATTTTGATCAAAATTTCCTTTTAAAAAGTGGCTCATTATAACAAAATGGGCTTAAATTTGCTGTGCCAAAACCTTTTTAAACTCCTCGCTTAGCGTAACTTCAAGCGTGATAAGCGATACTCTCAGCCCAAAATCCTTTGCCTTTACATAGTCCTTTTGCGTCATCAAAAGTGAGGTGGCAGCGTAACTTTGCAAAATTTCACTTAGCTCTTCTTTTGAAAAGTCGTAGTGATCAGGAAAAAAGACCTGTCCCACACACTCGCTAAAAAATGGCTCAAGGCGGGCTGGGTTTGCTATGGCGGTAACTAGCACCATTTTTTCGCTTTTATTTAAAATTTCACTCTTTCTAAAGTGAGTTTGCCCCTCGCAGGCGATAAAATCTGCAAATTTATAAAAGCCAAACGGATATCTATAAGCTCCGCTTGGTAGACAAAATTTTAGCTTTGGCTCTGGGTTTGGACGCACTAAGATGTCAAATTTTGCTATATCAAATTTAGAAAATCCATCATCAAGTAAGATATACTTTGCGCCATGCTCTTTGGCATATTTTATAGCTAATTTCCTATCTTCGCTTACTATTACATTTGCGTTTTTAAGGCTTGTAGCATATATCATCGCTTCATCGCCACTTGCTGCTACGTCAAGTAAAATTTCGCCATTTCGAGCGACAACTTGTATGCCTTTGCTTTTTCTTTTATAGCCTCTAAGAATGATAAAAGCGCCCTCGAAATTTTTAGCAATTGCCACGCAAAGTGGAGTCTTCCCGCTTCCTCCAAGGGTCAAATTTCCAACGCTTATTACCTTTATGCCAAAGTCTATTTTTCTAGCAGTAAATTTCTTAAGCACAACAATAAGAAAATAGATAAAACTTAATGGCAAAAGTAAAAATGCTAGTAAAATTTGAAAGAAATTTGGGCGAAAAAAGTAGTCATTCGCCCAAGAATGCAAGAAAATATTTAATTTCTTAAACACGAGTTTTAGAAATTTCTTTTACTTTGCTGCAGATGTATTGCACCTCTTCGTCACTCAAACTATGATAAATAGGCAGTGACAACACTTGCTGATAATTTTTTAAAGCATTTGGAAAATCATTTACTTTAAGTGAGTATTTATTTTTATAATAACTTAGTAAATGTATCGGTATGTAGTGCAATGATGTGTGAATGCCATGCTCCAAAAGCTCTCTAGCAAAGCCATCACGATTTTTGTTTATCTTAATAATATACTGAGTGTAAATGTGCTCGCGTTTTTTAACAGGGATTGTTATATTGCGGCACTCACCAAGCTCTTTATCATAAATTTTTGCGATCTCTTGTCTTCTTTGTATGAGCTTATCTGTTCTTTCTAGCTGCGCAATAGAAAATGCTGCATTTATCGAGTTTATATCATACTTTAAGCCAATATCGACGACATCATAAATATAACTCAAGCTACCGAATTTATCAATGCCATTTACAAGAGCATAGTTGCGAAGTAGTTTTGCTCTTTTATAAATTTCCTCATCATTTGTCGTAAAAAATCCAACCGTTGATATAGGATTTTGCACACGCGAATGTGTTTGAAAGCATGATAAAAAGGAGTCTGATCCAACTTTTTTGCCATTGTATGTTAAGCCCATACCGCGATTTGCATCATCTAAAATTTTTACGCCGTATTTCTCACAAACCGCCGTTATCTCATCCATCCTAGCACTTTGACCTGCGATATGAGAGATAAAAGCACATTTTAATTTTTTGTGATTTTGTTCTTTTAGTACTTTCTCAAGGGCATCTGGGCAGATGTTAAAATCTTCTTCATCAACATCCACAAAAATAGGTTCAGCATCAAAATGTCTAACAGCTTGTGCAATGCTAGGAAAGGCATTTATGGAGCAAATGACCTTATCTCCGCGTTTAGTGTCAAGCGCACTTAGTGCCAAGTGATGTGCGGCTGCGATATTATTTGTGGTAACTACAAATTTTGCACCAAAATACTCTTTTAACTTCTCTTCAAATCTAGCAACGATATTAGTAGTATTTTCAGAGTGCAAAGCCTCCTCAATAAGCTCACTTTCACGCTCAGTGATAGTTGGTCTATAAAACGGAATCTCTCTCATCTTTAATCCTTTAAATTTTCACTATCAACGGCATTTGTCGTTTAAACCTGTTTGAAACAACTCTATTTTCTATATCCGATACTGCTTTTAATCCAAACTTTTTGATGACTTGCTCCTTGTTATTTTCTAAATTTTCTAAAATCTCATCAATAACAGCATAACTGTAACCTATGTCGCCTTCGTCACTTTGTCCATCCCACAAATCAGCCGAAGGTGCTTTGTTGATAAAATTTTTATCAACCCCAAGATGTTTTGCAAATTCAAAAATTTCACTTTTGTAAAGCTCTCCGATAGGATTTATCGCACATGCTAAATCCCCAAATATCGTACCGTATCCAAGCATAAGCTCACTTTTGTTGCTTGTTCCGATAACTAGAGCGTTTATACTAGATGAATAATCATAAAGCAAGCTCATTCTAACTCTAGCTGCTAAATTCCCTTTTCTTAAATTGCTTAAATTTACATCTATCGTTTCGTAAAAGGCATTTAAAATACCCTCTATGGATAAAACCTTATATTCTATGTTTAATTTTTCACATAAATTTAAGGCATCATCCATATTTTCTTTACTTGACGATACTGTTGGCATGATGAGTGCGTAAGTCTCATCTGGTTTTGCTCTAGCACACAAAGTCGCTACCACAGCAGAATCAATACCACCACTTACACCGAGCAATAATTTCTTATCTTTAGTTTTATCTTTTAAGCTAAAAACTAAAGTTTCTTCGATCTTTTGATACTCCTTCATTATCCCTTTGCCTAAATTTGCTTCCTTTTTGCAAAAATTATACTAAGTAAATTTAAAATTTTTCTTTAAGTTTAAGTAAAAAGATGTAAAAATTTTTAAAATGATAAATTTAGGATAAAAAATGAGAGTAATGCATAAAAGTTTTGGGGATTTTGGTACTAATTGTTATATTGTTACAAAAAATGGTTCAAGTTTAGTAATAGATCCAGGAGATGGGGCAAAAGAGTGGGTTTTACAAAATGCCACAAATTTAAAAGCCATCCTTTGTACTCATGGACATTTTGACCACATTTTTGATGTGGGCGAACTAAAGAATGAGCTAAAAATTCCGGTTTACATTAATAAATTTGACGCTTTTATGTGTGAGAATGATATTTTTGACTATATGAAAAATGTATTTAAGCCAGATGTTTTAGTTAATAACGATGAAAATTTCCAGATTGATGATTTTTGCGTTAAATTTCATCATTTTCCTGGACACACACCAGGTTGCTCGATGATAGAGATAGAAGATGTGATGTTTAGTGGAGATTTTTTATTTAAAGGTAGCATCGGACGCTGGGATTTTCCTTTTTCAGATAAAAACGAAATGTTAGCTAGTTTAGAAAAGTGTAAAAATCTAAAGGGCGACTTCGCACTTTATCCAGGGCACGGAGAAAGTAGTACACTAGAGGCCGAGCAAAATAATATTAATTATTGGATAGATATAGTAAAAAATAGCTAAAAATTTCAGTGGTATTAATTTCAAGTTTCAAACTTTTAAAATACACTTAATCGCTATTAAAAATTTATATTTTTATAAAACTAAGAGTCAATCAAAAAGGGTAGATAAATTTTATATGGAGTCTATTAAATTTTAAAGAGGTCCGAGCGAAAACTCGCTCGGGCGAAAGTTTTTAGAAGCTATATTTTGCTTCAAATCTTATACGATCTTGTTTGTAGCTTGCACCATCTTTTTTGTCTTTAGCAGCCGCATACCAAGAAAGGAATGTAAGTTTTTTGCTGTATTTGTAGCTAGCGTCAAGTGACCATTCGTTTCTTTTTGCTCTCTCTTTGCCAAGCGCATAACTTGTGCCCTTACCTTGAGTATATCCAGCACCAAAGCCAAATTTATCTATATCATACCCAGCATTAACAAACCAGTAGTCGTTATTGCCCTTGATGTTATTGTAGTATTGTTGGCCACCACTCATTACACCATTTAAGATCTTAGTTGGGTTGATTAACTGTCCATTTCCATCAATTGATGTAAATGCGATTTTGTCTTTGTTTTTAGCGTCATTTTCTTTGTTTTTAGCGTCAAAGTCTAAATAACCAGCGTTAAGTTTAGCACCAAATAGTTTTGTGCCAGCTTGTACTGCCCAGAAAGTTGCATCAGCTACTTTTTTATGATCTGAGTCACTATAAGCATATTGACCTTTTAAGTTTAGGTTTATATCATCTGTTACATTAAAGCTGACACCAGCTTCAGTACCATAAAGTGTAGCAACCTCTTGGATATTCGTAATTGCTACTTTGAATGATACTGGATCATAACTACCCATAGCACCTAAGTTATAGATGTTACCAGCAGCATCACTAAATTCATCACTGCCAAGCCTTGACAATAATGGGCCATCTATATCTGGGCTTTTAGCTTTATATTTAATGTGTCCAAATTTATCATATTCTGTATTGCCATTTTTGTCTTTTAATATTTCAGCATCGTTATCAATAGCATCATAAGCAGCAGCTGTTAAAGTAAGACCAGGTACGTCAGTACTTACTACTTTTAGACCAGTGCCAGCTATATCGCTATCGATAAAGAAACCTTTGACAAGTTGTTTACCAGCTGTGATGGTAGTATCAGCCACTTTGTAGCCTAGATACATCTCATAAACACCAAAAGTGCCTGTTGTATTTGTTTTATCTGTGCCAGCTCCTGCATTATCACCAGATCCATCTGTAGCAGAATATCTTAGTCTCAAAACACCAAAAAAGTTATCGTCTATCGCAGCTTTAAATGCTGTTTCCATTCTAAACGCATGGCCAGCACTACTACCTTTTACAGTATCATTAACTTTTGAATTTTTAGTACTATCATTTGTATAACGATATCTTGCAAATCCTGAAAGATCTACATTTTTTATAGCTTCTTCAAGTGGAGTTGCACTTGCAACGCTTGAAAATGCACCTAAAGCAACCAAAGCAGCTAAGCTAACTTTTGTAATTTTCATCTAAATCTCCTTTTGATAAAAAGTTTTGAAAGGATATTATCATAGAAAATTAATTTTATTGCTTAATTTTCCTTAAAATTTTAAAAAATGTTACCAATTATTTACCAAAATAGGATAATGAGATAAAGATTGTCTTTTTAAAATTTCGTTTTATTTGGAAGTAATTGCAAGAAAATCAAAAATTTTTACTTACTTTTAGCTATTATCTTTAGCTTCTTCTCGTTCTTTTTTCTGCCTTATAGCAGCTTCTTTTTGGATATTTTTTTGTTGAGCCAAGAAGATATGCTCTTCAAGTGTGACAAGTTGAAATATTCCTTCAAAAATTTTTATATCTTTAACATATCCAAGTACTTTCACTTCTCTTTTTCTGCTCTCTTCAAATCTTGCTTGCGCGTCAAATTCCACCACGTCACCAAGCTTTAGTGGCCCAAAGAAATTTATCCTAGCCCCGATACTAACGCAAAATTCTTCATTAATGGCTAAAAGAGCGGCATGATTTGCGCCCATAAAAATAAATCCGCTATGAATAAGCCCCTCAGTATCGCACACCATATCATCCGTAGTAAAAAATCTAGTCTTTGCGTGATTTTTTTCAAGTAAAAATGCCGTTCCACTAAAATTTAGCTTTGTAAGTGGAGCGGTTTTGATCTCATTTCTTAGTGGATTTTCATCTTCTGGTAAGATTATTTGCGATTCATCTTTTATATCATAGATATTTTCTTCTGCCATTTTTATCCTTAAATTTTAACTCTAACATATGCTCTTTTTGGCGCTGGGTAGCCCTCGATGGTCTTTGTATTATCGTCTGGATCTAAGAAATTTCCAAGACTCTCACCATCTATCCACTGCGTTTTTCGCTGCTCATTTAGATCAGTGGCCTTTGTATCAAGCAGGGTAAAATCCTTAAATTTAGCCCTCTCACACCAGTTACAAAGCGCACTAAGCGTTGGCACAAAGTAGATATTTGAAATTTTTGAGTATCTATCTTTCGGACTCAGCGCAAAGTCGCCATCCATATCTATATACATTGTATCTAAATATAGCTCGCCTCCAGGATTCAAAGCCATTTTTAGCTCTTTTAGCATCTTGATAGGATCACTTCTGTGATATATCACCCCAAGACAAAAAATCGTATCAAATTTAGCTCCATACTCAGGCAAGTTCTCAACGCCAAGAAGCTCATAAGTGATATTTGAGCGGATAAATTTGTTTAAAAATTTAAACTGCAAATATGTATGCACACTAGGATCAAAGCCGGTTATGCTTTTTGGGGCATATTCAAGCATCTTAAACATATAATAGCCATTATTACAACCCACATCAGCCACGCTTTTGCCAGCTAAATTTAGGTGTGGGGTGAGGATATTAAATTTAATAAAACTTTGCCACTCGCTATCTATATATATATCATCAAGTAAAAATGGTCCTTTTCGCCAAGGCTTTAGGCTAAGGGCTAGATCATAAATTTCATCTTTTTTGGCTTGGTCTAAATTTTTAAATTTCACATTTACACTATCTTTTAGCTCAAGCTCGCAGTCAAAATTTGCTAAATTTTCTATCCTATTATAAATTTGCTTTTGCTGCTCGTTAAATTTGCTAAGATCCACGCTATTTCCAGTCGACGATGTTGTGCGGACATTCTTTTTGGTAGGTGCCAGTCGCGTCATAATACTCTTTACAATCATTATAATATTGAGTCGAAACTCCACGCTCGTTCATATAAAGACAACCATTGCAAAATAGCGCTATAAAGCCTAAAAATATAATCTTTTTCATGTGGCGGATTTTATCATAAATAAAAATTTTATGCTAGAATAGCAGGCAGTTTTAGAGCCAAGTTTGGCTAATATTAAGCAAAAAAGGCATTTTATGCAAAGAAGAGATTTTTTTAAATTCAGTAGTTTTTTAGGTGCAGCGAGTCTGCTTCCAAGTGTCACTCTAGCTAGCGATGAACCAGCAAACCCAGTAGTTAGAAATTTCGACGTAAATTTCAAACATTTCTTACTTGAAAAGGGCAAAAGCTCAAGGATTTGGCTACCGCTCCCACTAAGCACCACTTATCAGCAACTAACCAAAGACTACGTCATAAACACAACAGCTAAAAACGTTTATATTTCAGATACGCTAATACCAACAATGTATGCTGATTTTGAAGAAAATGAGCCAAGACCTATCTTAAATGTGCAGTTTAAAATTCAAACAATAGAGCGTAATACTGACTTTAGCAAGGTAAATTACGATCCAAATGAGAAGGTTGATCCTGCAGTTTTAGAGTTTTTAAAACCAACTTCACACATCCCAACTGACGGCGTCGTAAGAGCAAAAGCGCTAGAGATTATCGGCGATACTAAAGGCGATTTAGAGCGCGCAAAAGCAATCTATACGTGGGTTGCAAATACTATGCAGCGTGATAACAGCATCCTAGGATGCGGCACAGGCGACGTTAAAGCCATCCTAGAAAGTGGCAAACTAGTTGGCAAATGCACCGATATAAACTCGGTTTTTGTTGGACTTTGCAGATCAGTTGGCATCCCAGCAAGAGAAATTTTTGGTATTAGAGTTGGTCAGTCTAGATTTTCAGATCAAATGGGCAGTGCAAAAGACGGTGTGGCTAAAATTTCAGGCGGACAACACTGCAGGGCCGAATTTTACCTAAAAGGCTATGGTTGGATACCGGTTGATCCAGCAGATGTTACAAAGGTAAGACTGGGCGAGAAGCTAACAAATGACGATGCTAAGATCAAAGCTGTGAGAGATTATTGCTTTGGTAACTGGGAGATGTGCTGGATAGGCTTTAACTACGGACGCGACTTTATCTTAAAGCCAACCCCAGAGCAAACTCCTCTAAATAACTTTGGCTATCCATACGCTGAAGTTGATGGAAACACACAAAATTATTATTCGCCAAAAGAATTTAGCTACGACTACGCCTCAACAGAGCTAAAATGAGAGCCTTTTGGCTGATACTAACATCCATAGGTAGTGCTATCGGCGCTACCTTGTGCTGCCTACCGGCACTTCTTTTTTTACTTTTTGGCACGTCTTTTTCATTTCTATCTTGGACACAAAATTTATACGAGTACCGCATCCCTTTGAGCGTCGTGGCGGTCATTTGCTTTGTGATCTCAGGTGTGGCTTTATTTTACAAGCCAAAAAGCTGCAACCTAAGCTACAAAAAGAAAAAATGGATACTTATATATATACTTTTTGGAGTGATACTACTTTTGCTCCTTACATATCCGGAGCTTTTAGGAGAAATTTATGCGTAAAATTTTAGTTTTAGCCCTTTTGGTGGCTGCAAGCTACGCTGATAAAAAGATAGAAATTTCAGTGCCTAGCATGCACTGTCCGCTTTGCACAGCGATAGTGCGAAAGGCCGCCCTTAGCGTTGAGGGCGTAAAAAAAGCAGATGTATCGCTAAAAGAGCGAAAAGCTGTCGTTATAGCAGATGATAAGCTCGATGAAAAAGAGCTTTTAAAAGCAGTCGATGCGACTGGCTATAAGGGCGAGATAAAATAATTTTTTTACGGAGGCAAATATGTCAAAGAGTGAAATTTTAAAGAAATTTGAGACACTTACTACGATACCGCACTGCAGTTATGAGACTGATAAGATGCGTGATTTTCTAGCTAGCTATGCAAAAGATAAGGGCTGTGAGGTCACAGTCGATAGCTTTGGCAACATTCACGCGTTTAAAGGCAAACCAAAAATTTGCTTACAAAGCCACTACGATATGGTCTGCATGGGCGATGCTCCAAAGATCGAGATAGTTTATGGCGATGATGGCTACATGAGAGCCAAAAACTCATCTCTTGGCGCAGATAACGGCATCGGCGTGGCTATCATGATGCAGATGATAAGCGAATTTGACGACATTGAGTGCCTCTTTACAAACAACGAAGAAGTTGGCATGATCGGAGCTACTGGCTTTAGTGGCGATCTCAAAGCCGATAAGCTTTTAAATTTAGACAGCGAAGAGGACGACCGCGTCACTATCGGCTGTGCTGGCGGCATAAATTTATTTGCCACTATCGCGCTAGATAGTAAAAAAACAAAAGAGAGTACACTTTATGAAGTAAAAGCAAGCGGCCTACCAGGCGGTCACTCTGGCAATGAGATACACAAAAATATCCCAAATGCGATCAAGATTTTGGCCACATTTGTCACTAAAAATGGCTGCAAACTTGTTAAATTTGAAGGTGGCGAGCGAAGCAACTCTATCCCAAGTAGCGCAACTGCGCTAGTTTTAAGCGACAAAGAGCTAAAGAGCGAGTGTGAGAATTTAAGCGTGAAAAAGCTTGGCACGGGAGATGAGATTTTAGAAAATGGCGAGAAAATTTTAGCTCTTATTAACTCATTTTCTCAAGGTGTAAGAGCCTATAACTGCGAGCTAGGCATACCACAAGATAGTGTCAATCTCTCACTTGCAAAGATCAAAGATGATGGCACACTTGAAGTGGAGTTTTTTGCAAGATCAATGAGTAAAGACGGTCTAAATAGAATGGAATTTGAAATTTCAGAGCTTGCAAAAGCGGTTGGTTTTAGCGTTATCAGTAAAGATAGAAACCCAGCTTGGAAACCTATAAATGATAAATTTGCAAACGATATCTTAGAAGAGCTTAAAATTTATAAGCCAGAAGCTAGGATAACAGCCGTGCACGCAGGTCTTGAGTGTGGAGTACTTTTAGAGAAAAAAGCGGGTCTTAGTGCTTGTTCTATTGGACCAAACATCTACTCACCGCACTCAACAAGAGAGCACTGCGAAGTCGCCTCAGCACTTTTCATCGAGAAAGTTGTTCGCGGTATCGTTAAAAAATATAACTCATAATCCAAACCAAAATTTGCTAGAAATTTCTAGCAAATTTTGATTCTGCGTTTTTATAGATTGAGAATTTGCTCTTGAGAACGAGCAAATTTATATATTATTTTCCAAACTCATAAACGATCTTGCCACTTTTTATCGTGGTAGTCGCTGCGCCTTTTAGTTTTTTACCAAAGAGTGGAGAGTTTATAGATTTTGAGCGGTTTATCTTTTCGTCGTAGATATACTCGATCTCAGGATCTATCACCGCAATGTCAGCCAGCATGCCCTCTGCGAGCTTACCTTTGTCTTTTAAATTTAGCATTTTAGCCGCATTTGTAGATGTTAGCTCCACCATGCGCTCTAGGCTTATAACGCCCTCATTTACGAGTTTTAAAGTAAGCGGTACAAGAGTTTGAAGTCCGATGATACCAAATGGCGCCTTGTCAAATTCCACTATCTTTTCGTCCGTGTGATGTGGGGCATGGTCTGTGGCGATAACGTCTATGAGACCGCTTTTTAGCGCCTCTCTTACCGCTTTTACGTCGCTTATCTCACGAAGTGGCGGTGACATTTTGAAATTTGTATCGTAGGCATTTTTCAAAATTTCATCGTCGCTAAAGCTAAAGTGGTGAGGTGTGGCCTCGCAAGTGATGTTTATGCCCTCTTTTTTGCCCATTTCGATGATCTTTAGCGAGTACTCCGAGCTTACGTGAGCGATGTGGATGTGCGCTTTAGTGAGCTTTGCAAGCAGCATATCACGGCTCACTGCGATCTCCTCTTTCTCTCTCGCCATGCCGCGAAGTCCAAGTATGGCTGAGACCTTGCCCTCGTGCATGACGCCCTGCCTGCAAAGCGAGCAGTCCTCTGAGTGGCTTATGCAAAAGCTGTTAAACATGCTTGAGTACTCAAGCGCCGCCCTCATCACGCTTGAGCTAGTCACTGGTAGGCCATCGTCACTAAATGCAACTGCGCCAGCATCTATAAGATCGCCCATTTCAACGATCTCATTGCCACCAAGCCCTTTGCTAATGGCCGCGATTGGCAAAAGATCGATCAGTCCGCAGTTTTTAGCCTTTTCTATCATCGCCCTTGTGATCGAGGCGTTATCATTTACTGGGTTTGTATTTGCCATGCAAAGGCAGGTTGTCACTCCTCCAGCCACCGCTGCCTGCGAGCCTGAGATGATGTCGTCTTTATACTCTTGACCAGGATCGCGAAAGTGCACGTGCATGTCGATAAGTCCTGGCATGACGAGCTTATTTGTAGCGTCGATGACTTTATCAGCATCAAATTTCTCACTTCCTATTTTGGCTATTTTGCCGTTTTCTATTAGGATATTTGCCTTAAATTTCTCGTCGCTATTTACGATAGTGCCGTTAATTATTGCTATTTTCATCGTTAGCCCCTATTTTTTGCAAGCGTATTTAGTATCGCCATTCTTATAGCAACGCCGTTTTCAACTTGATTTAGTATGACTGAGTGCGCGCCATCAGCCACATCTGAGTTTAGCTCCACGCCTCTATTTATCGGTCCTGGGTGCAACACGATCGCATCAGGTTTGGCTAGCTTTATCCTATTTTTATTTAGTCCAAAAAATTTCGAGTACTCCCTCGAGCTTGGAAATGCCACGTCCGCACCGCCACGCTCTAGCTGGATGCGAAGCATGATGATGACGTCACTGCCCTCGCAAGCCTCCTCCATATTTTTGCAAATTCTAGACTCAAAGACCTCAGCGTCTTTTGGCATCATCATCCTTGGCGCAAAGAGCTTTAAATTTATGCCAAATTTCTTCATCGCCCAGATGTCAGACCTTGCCACGCGGCTTCTGGCGATGTCACCAATGATCGCCACGTTTAGGTTTTTATCCAAAATTTTGCCATGCTCTCTTAGCGTGAAAAGATCAAGTAAAGCTTGGCTTGGGTGCTCATTTGTGCCGTCCCCTGCATTTACGACGCTAGCTTCTGTCCTATCAGCTGCAAATTTCGCCGCTCCAGAGCTTGGGTGACGAAGTACGATGATGTCACTTCTCATAGCAGCCATGTTATTCATCGTGTCATTTAGGCTCTCGCCCTTTGTCACGCTAGAGCTTGACGAGCTGAAATTTATCGTATCAGCTCCAAGTCTCTTTGCTGCGATCTCAAAGGATGTTCTAGTTCTTGTCGAGTTTTCATAAAATGCGTTGATCGTGGTCTTTCCACGAAGATAGTCATTTTTTTTCACTTGGCTTAAATTTAGCTCCTTAAACTCTTTCGCCGCCTCTAAAAAATATAAAATTTCTTCCTTGCTAAGCTCTCTAGTTCCTATCAAATCTTTATGTTTGTAGCCCATTTTAAGCCTCTTAAATTTATTTTGCTACGAAGTCGCAAGCTGGTTGGTAGCCGTTATCACAAGCTTTTTTAAATAAAGCCTTTGCTTTTTCTTCGTTCTTTGCTTCGTTTGCGTCTTTATCTTTTACAAGGCCATAAGCGATCATTTCACCTAGTTTTTCGCAAGCCATGCCCTCGTTTTCATCACACATTTTTGTAAAAATTTTCTCAGCCTGAACTCTATCTTTTGCCACACCGTCGCCGTTAAATAGCATGATCGCATTCATCGTGCAAGCTTTTTTCTCGCCATCGCCGCATGCTTTATTAAAAGCAAGATAGGCCTCGTTGAAATTTTTCTTTGCATAAAGCTCATTTGCCTTGTCTAAATTTTCATTTGCCATAGCATTTAGCGCAAAAACTGCCGCCGCTAAAACTAAAATTTTCTTCATATTTTCTCCTTATTTAAATAACTTTGGATGGTGTTTTTTCATATATTCAACTATCTCTATGACCTCGTCGCTGCCGCTAGCATCAGAGTTTTCTAGCGCATCGTCGATGCACTCGACATAGAGATTTGCTGCCTCTTCAAGCTTATCTTTTTTCACGCCAGCATAGTAAAACATCGCTTCAAGCACCATGCTAAGCTCATAGCTAAGCTCCTCTACGCTCACCTCTTCTTCTTTCATATCTCCTCCTGTGTTTTTTTGGTTATTAGATCGATTATCTGGGCTTTAATCGGCTCATAACTAAAGCCATCTTTGAAATTTGCAAATAGCCCACCACTTGCATTAACATGCCCGCCGCCGCCAACTAGGTGTTTTGCCATGGCACTAACGTCTAGCTTGCCATTTGCACGAAAACTTAGCGTTTTTTTGTTTGTCACGTCGATAAAGAAGTCAAATTCAGGATTTGCCACTAAAAAGTCGTTGCCAATAACCGAAACGTTGCCGACATTGTAGGTTAAAATTCCTTTATGATCTTTATAGTTTATGCTAAATTTCTCTTTATTTTCACTAAGTTTTTTTACGACGTAGTTTGAGATCAGGTTGCTTAGCGTGTCGTCTTTATCCTCTTTGAAAAATGACTTCTTAATAGCATGCACCTGCATATCAAGGCCGATATAGTCGTTTTTTTCGTTAAAAAATTTGCTTGCTTCTTTTAGGATGTGATCCATATAGAGGTTGTTTTCAGCTTCAAACATTACCTTGTTTATCTCTTTAGCATTTGCCACAAGTCCCAAACAAACCTTTCCCATCTCAAAATTTTTATCATCTTTTAGCCAGATATCCACGGCATTTACGACGTCACTAAAAATTTCAAGCTCTTTGTTTTTACCAAAAATGCCTGCAAAAAAGTCATAAGTGATCTTTGTAGCACATCTTGAGCTATCTAAAAAATACCAAGCATAAGCGCTCGCGCACTCGGCACCGCTTTGGTGATGATCTAGCAAAAATAGCTTTATATTTTTACCCTTTATCATCTCCTCAAAGCTCTCGCACTGAGCTAGAGTTAAATTTAGATCAGTGATTAAAATGACGTTTTTATCATCATTGGAGACATCTATCTCAGATAGAATTTGAGCAAATTTATCATCTATCTCTCTGCCGTAGTTTGAGTTTAGAAATTTCACATCTTTGAAGTAAAAATTTGTTATGTATTGCGCGCCGTATCCGTCAAGATCGGTGTGTGAGAGGTGATAAATTTTCATCGTTTTCCTTTATAAATTTTCTATTTCTATGACGCCAACCGTTTCAAATGGCGTATTTGCCGAGATCTCAGCAAAGCTTAGCACCACGATGTCGATGGCAAAATTTGCGCAGATATTTGCTATAAATTTTCTTAGACTTGGCTCCACACAAAGCACCATTTCACCGTGCTGACTCATCGGACGTTTCTCTTTTTCATGCCTTAGAGCCTGAACGATCGATGAAGTTTGAGCCACATTTATCATAAGATGATACGCACCGTCTTTATACTGCACCGCGTCCATAAGCTTTTGCTGTGCGGCACTATCTAAAATGTAAAAATTTAGCTGACCTTTCTCATCGACATAAAGCGAAGTGATGACACGTGAGAGTGCTGCGCGCACATGTTCGATGATCATATCTAGGTTTTTACTAACCTCGGCGATATCGCTAATTGATTCAAGTATACTAAGCAGATCTTTGATCGGGATATTGTCTTTAAGCAGCGCTTTTAAAACCTTTTGGATCAAATTTATAGGTGCGATCCTTAGCGTATCCTCGACCACAACTGGGTAGTCGATCTTTAGTTTGTCTAATAAATTTTGCGTCTCTTGGCGGGTTAGAAGCTCGGCTGCGTTTTGCTTGATAAGCTCACTCATGTGCGTTGAGATGACGCTTGCAGGATCAACTATCGTGTAGCCGCTAAGTATGGCGTCCTCTTTGACGCTAGCATCGATCCAGAGTGCGTCCAGCCCAAAAGCTGGCTCTTTTGTCGGAATTCCCTCGATATCTTCGCTAACTAGGCCACTATCCATCGCTAGAAATTTATCAGCATAAATTTCACCCTGACCGATCACGATACCTTTTAGCTTAAAGCGATACTCGTTTGGCGGTAGTTGAAGGTTGTCGCGGATCCTTATCTTTGGCATCAAGAAGCCAAGACTTGAAGCGATGTTTCGCCTCATAGCACGAATCCTCTCAATGAGATCCACGTCAGCTAGCTTTAGCAGACCATATCCTAGGTCGAGCTCTAAAATTTCAAGCTTTAAGATGTCGTTTATCTTAGTCTCTTCTTCTCTTGCGATCTCTTCGTCGCTCTTCTTTGGCACCTTAGTAGTGGCACCACTAGCAGCTGCCCCTGCTCCACCTTGCGTAGCGGCTCCAGCTTTTTTAGAAGCTGTTTTGTCTTTTGGCGCAAGGCTTAAATTTAGCCCGCCATCTTTGGTCTGCTTGATGATGTAGCCAAGTCCCAAAAATAGCAGTGCTATAAAGCCAAGAGATAGGGTTGGCAGACCTGGCACAAGGGCAAACATAAATAGTATGAAGCCCACTATCAGTAAGGTTTTATAATCCCCTAATAGCTGATTTAACGTGCCTTCTGCAAAGTCCTCATCGTCCTTGCTAGCCCTTGTGATGATGATAGCAGTCGCTGTTGATGTGATAAGCCCTGGGATCTGGCTCACAAGTCCATCACCGATAGTTAGGATCGTATAATACTGAGCCGATGTCGCCATATCAAGGCCATGCTGAAACGAGCCGATAGCAAAGCCACCGATGATATTAATGATAGTGATGATTATGCCAGCGACGGCGTCACCTTTTATAAATTTAGACGAACCATCCATCGCGCCATAGAAATTTGCCTCGCCGATGATGGCTTGACGTCTTTCGCGCGCCGTTTTTTCATCAATCAAACCTGCGTTTAGATCCGCATCTATCGCCATTTGCTTACCAGGCATCGCATCAAGTGTAAAACGCGCTTGCACCTCGCTCACACGGGTTGAGCCCTTTGTTACGACCATGAAATTTATGAGAACCAAGATACAAAAGACGATGGTGCCGATAACGAAGTTGCCGCCAACTACGAAATTTCCAAAACTTGAGATGATCTCACTGACCGCTTCTGGACCGTTATGACCTTCGCTTAAGATCATACGTGTGGTTGCGATATTTAGCGAGAGGCGAAAAAGCGTAACGATAAGAATTAGTGTCGGAAATGTACTAAGATCGGTTGGCTTTGGCACATAAATCGAAATTAAAATTATAAGCACAGAAATAGAAATAGAAAGTGCCAGAAAAAAGTCAAGCACCGCGCTTGGAAGCGGTACGATGATGATAGCAAGGATGGCAACAATGATACCAACGATGCTAAGGCTTTTAAACTTAACAATTGGCGCAAGAAACGGCGCAACAAGAGTTAAGATATTATTTTTTTGCTTTGCCAACTTTACTTCTTAACGATATCACTTAGTTTTATCGCATCAAGCATCTCGTCGATCTTGCTTTGAAGGCCGCTAAACATCGACCAAATTTGACAGCTTGAGGCTTTATTTGACGGACAGCCATCCGCAGAAGATGAGCACTCAAAGACGTTAAGTTCACGTTTTTCAGCGCACTCTATTATCTTTTTTATGCTTAAATTTTCAGGTTCGTTATTTAGCGCGAAACCGCCATTTGCCCCTTTAAACGACTTTAAAATTCCATCTTTTGCAAGATTTTGTAAAATTTTAGCTAAAAAGCTTTTTGAAATTTTAAGTTCATTTGAGATCGTATCAACATCAACTGGAGATGATTTTTGAGATATTAAAATAAGTGAAAGTAGAGCGTATTCGCTTGCCTTTGTAAAAAGCATTTATCTTCCTTAAGTCTTTAAATAGCCCTAATTTTATTAAATTTTTACTGCATTTTTCATTAATTTTTAAAAAGCGTAGTTTTATCTAACTTTATGTTTTAAATGCTATAATCGCTCTTCCAAAATTCACCAATCAGGAGGTCATTATGGCTTTGGATTCGGCTAAAAAAGCTCAAATAGTTGCGAAATTCGCTAGAAAAGATGGAGATACAGGCTCTCCAGAAGTTCAAATAGCTCTTTTAACAGCTAGAATAACTGAACTTACAGAACACCTTAAAATTTTTAAAAAAGACTTTTCATCACGCTTAGGTCTTTTGAAATTAGTTGGTCAAAGAAAAAGACTTTTAAAGTATCTTAAAAACAAAGACTACACTACATATTCAAAACTAATCTCTGAGCTTGGCTTAAGAGATAAATAATCCCACGGAGAGCGATCTGCTCTCCTTACTAAATTTCATTTATACATTTCTTTTATTCAAAATTTTGCAGTCTATTTTAAAATTTTCCATCTTTAGTATTAATTTATCTACTCACAATATGACTAACCTTTTTAAATAAAGTAAAACTAGAATTAATTTCTTCATTTTATATAAAAAGCTAAATCTCTATATCTTTATTTCTTTTATAATAAATTTATCAATTTTAAATAAATTTTAAAATCCCTAGACAATTGACTTTAGTGGAACTATATTAATTCTAACTTAAATTAGAAATTTATTTTTATAGGTAAAGAATTTTTATTAAAGATTAAGAATTTGGCTAGTAACATTACCCATATAGAAATATGCAAATATTGCATAGCAAAGGAGAAAATGATGAAAGAAGGCAAAGTCATCTGTCCTTATTGTGGGACGGGCTGTCAGGTTACCTTGCATGTGGAAAATAACGTCGTTCGTGCCGCAACTGGCGTTGAAGATAATCCAGTTAATCAAGGAAATTTATGCTTAAAAGGCTTTTACGGCTGGGACTATGTAGCAAGCCCGGATAGACTTACAAAACCACTCATCAGAAAGAAAAATGGCGTATTTTCAAAGGATGGTGATTTTGAGGAAGCCAGCTGGGACGAAGCACTTGACCTTGTCGTAGAAAAGATGAAAGAAGCCAAAGAGAAATACGGTCCTAACTCACTAGCAGGAAATTTCTCAGCACGCTGTACGCTTGAGGACAACTACGTCGCACAAAAGCTAATGCGCGCTGTAATTGGCACAAACAACGTCGACCACTGTGCTAGAATTTGACACGCTCCGACAGTAGCAGGACTTGCTAAAACAATCGGAAACGGAGCTGCCACAAATAGCTTTACGGAGATTGGCACTTATAGTAACTGTATATTAATGATAGGCTCAAACCCAGAAAATGGTCACCCAATCGCAGCTATGCACATCCAAAGAGCGCTAAACCGCGGTGCAAAACTTATCGTTATTGATCCTATCAAGACCGAGTTTGCAAGTAGAGCCGACATTCACTTACAACTAGAGCCAGAGCACAATATCCCAGTTATCAACGCACTTCTTTACACTATCATAGAAGAAGGCCTTGTAAATGAAGAATTTGTAAGAGATCACACAATAGGCATTGAGTATGTCAAAGAAGCTGTAAAAGACTATGCTCCAGAGGTCGTGGCTAAATACACAAGGCTAAATCCAGAGGATATCAGAGCAGCTGCTAGAATGTACGCTACCACAAAGCCAGCTGTCATCACTCACGGCATGGGCGTGACTCACTTTAACCACGGCGTTGGCGGAGTTTGCGATGTATCAAATTTATTCTTGATCACTGGCAACATCTGCGAGCTTGGCACAGGTGACTTACCATTACGTGGACAAGAAAATGTTCAAGGATGCTGCGATATGGGTGTTTTACCAAATATATTCCCAAATCTTGGCTCAGTAACTGATCCAGAGCAAAGAGCTTGGTTTGAAAAAATGTGGCACCTAGAACCTGGATTTTTGAGCTCAAAAATAGGCGTTCACAAAACCGAAGTACCTGATGCGATCCTTGATGGCAAAGTGCATTTCTTCTGGACTATCGGCGAAAATCCGGTCATCTCTGAGCCAAATACAAACCACTTCTTAAAAGGTATCGCTCATGTTGATTTCTACGTCGTGCAAGATCTATTCTTAACCGAGACTTCACTAAAAGCTGACGTCATACTTCCTGGCGTTGCAAGTAGCGAGAAAGAAGGACTTTATACAAACGCAGAGCGCCGCGTACAGCACAACGAAGCAGTCATTACACCTCCAGGAGATGCTAGACAAGACTGGTGGATCGTTTGTGAGATCGCACGCCGTTTAGGAGCAACTGATGGATTTAACTTCAACTCACCAGAAGAAATTTGGGAAGAAGTTAGAAAATGCGACCCAAGACGATATGGCGGTATGAGTTATTATCGTATCAAAAAATATCACGGACTACACTGGCCATGTCCAAATGAAGATGACATGGGCGGTCAGAGCCTCTATCTTGATAAGAAATTTTTCACACCTGATGGCAAAGGTCGTTTTGTGCCATGCCTCTTTGTGGATAAGGCCGATAAGATCGAGAGCGCAAAACTTGAGTTTGCTAAGAAGATGAATATGTCGCCTGAGTATCCTATCATGGCTGGCTCAGTCGATGAAAAGACTGACGATGAGTATCCGATACAGCTTTTAACTACAAGAAAGGTCTATCAATACACCGTTGGCACCATGACAAGACGCTCACGAGCGATTGAAGAAGGCGGAGATAGCATCGGACCTATCGCCGAAATGAATCCAGCACTTGCAGCAAGATATGGCTTAAAACAAGGCGACTTCATCAAAGCATGGAGTAGATACGGCTACATCGTCGTAAAAGCTGAAGTAACAGACATCGTGCCTGATGGCATCATCCAGATGACTTTCCACTACTGGGAGAGCTCTTGCAATGAGCTAACAAGCAGTGGCTGGGACTACATCAGTAAGACTCCGACATTTAAAGCAGCTATTCAGATCAAAAAGATCGATGAAGAGGAATTTTTACGAGTTCGCGAGCTAAAACGCGAGAAATTCCAAACTTCAAAGATCATCTACGATGACTTCCACCACCATGGAAACGCAGCGATAAATGAGTAAATTTAGCGGGAGCTATCCCGCTAAATTTCATTATCCAAAAATGCTGACATTGCAAAGCAAAATCTAAATTTTAAATTCAATGTTTATGATTAAATTTTATATTTAAATACAAAAGCAGATATTTTTAAATTTACTTAAACGCCAAAAAACTCATGAAATTTCCCCATTTAAATGTGCTCTCGACACGCTTAAAGCCAGCATTTAGGGCTAAGTTTCTATTTTCTTCTTCAGTGTATGGCACAAGCACATTTTCAAGCGCCTCCCTTTTTTGGGCGATCTCGTAGCGTGAGTAGCCTTGCGCTTGCTTGTAGTCCTCGTAAATTTCTATGACGCTTTTAGTAAGCTTTTTATCTTCAAAGATGATCTTTTCACTAAACAAAAAAACACCATTTTCATTTAGTCCGTTATAAATTTTTTGCACCAGATCAGCCCTTTTTGGCGGTCTTATAAACTGCAAAGTATAGTTTGCCAAAACCGCGTCAAAGCCCTCTAGCTCGCACTCTAAAATGTCATCTAAAATAAATTCAATATCAGCTCCATAAGCCTTTGCCTTGTTTTTTGCATTTGCAAGCATCGCCTCAGAGTTATCCACGCCACTTAGCACGAGGTCGTTTCTAAGGTTGTTTAGCAAAAGTAGGCTATTTGCCGTAGAACAGCCAAGGTCGCACACTTTTGCTGATTTTGGCAAAATTTTAGCCAGCAACTTTGCATTTAAATTTGAGCTAACGTCGTAAAATGGCACCGAGCGCGAGATCATATCGTCAAAAACGCTCGCCACAAAGTCATCAAACTCAAACTGCTTACTTATAGGCTCTTTAAAAATTTCATCTCTCATATACCAGCTCCATATCCGTCAAAGTATCTCATCGTCTCTCCAAAAAAGAGATCGCACACGCCCACGCACTGCCTAGCCTCGTTTATATCGCGTTTTATCTGTTCTTTTAGCTCGCTTAGAGAGTTAAATTTTTTATTATCGCGCAAACGTTTTATGAAGCAAACGGCAACGTGCTTTGTCACTTTTGGCGCGACCTCGTCTAAGATGTGCGTCTCAACGCTAAAATTTCCATCCGTGCTAAGTCTGTTGCCTATAAAAGTGACCGAGCCATAGGTGTATGAGCCCATTCTCGTTCTTGTCGCATAGACGCCCTCGCGCGGCAAAAGATAGCTTTTTATATCTAAATTTAGCGTGGCAACCAGCTCTTTTGCGCCGATGCCCTGCCCTTTTATCACGTTGCCCTCGATCGAGTACTCCCTGCCTATTAGCCTGTTTGCCTCATCGATGTTGCCTTGGCGTATCAGCTCCCTAATGGATGAGCTATGCACGCCCATGCCGTCATAACAAACCTCATCAACGACGACCACCTCACCATCAAAAATTCTTTTCAAATCGTGCTTATCCCACGCTCTATTTCTGCCAAATCTAAAATCAAACCCAACAACGATCTTTTTTAAATTTTTAAAATCATGTTTTAGCATCGCGATAAATTCCTCACCACTAAGCCCTTTTATACTCTCAAAATCGTACAAAAAGCAAGGATAGTTTGAGTACTCGGCTCGCTTTAGCTTTGGCGTGATGTTGGCTTTATTTTTATCAATCACGACAAGTCCGCCAAACTCGCCAAGCTGCTTTAAAAGCTGTTTGTGCCCTCTATGCACGCCGTCAAAGTGCCCGATCGCAACGGCAGTGATGTTATCTTTTGTTAAAAGCGTAGAAAAATTCGGCATTTCCCTCTTTCCCTTTTACTTCGCACTCTTTGCAAGCTATCATTTTAAATCCTAAGCCATTAGCCATCACTTCAAAGCGCTTCATTGCTAAATTTATAGCTTTCATATCAGTGACAACACCTTTTTTATTTCGTTTTACACCAACACCCACTTCAAATTGTGGCTTAAAAAGCGTGATAATGAGCGAATTTGTGCTTGCAAGCCCAAATATGGCTGGTAAAATTTCGGCCAACGAGATAAAGCTAACATCGCAAGTTATTAGATCAAATTTATCTTGCCCTTGCTTGGCAAACTCTCTGACGTCAGTTTTTTCATAAATTTTCACTCGCTCATCACTTCTTAGGCTGACATCTAACTGATCGGTGCCAACATCCACACCAGTCACGCTTTTTACGCCACGCTCAAGCAAAATTTGCATAAAGCCACCAGTCGAGCTACCTATATCAAGCGCATTTTTGTCAGTTAGATCAAATTTCATCGTCTCCAAAAAGCTTTTTAGCTTAAGCGCCCCTCGCCCAACGTAAATTTCATCAAGCAGCGAAATTTTAGCCTCACTAACCTCGCTTGAAACCTTGGTGCAAATCTCGCCGTTTGAAAGCACCTTGCCAGATTTTATCAGCTCGCTCGCCTTGTTTCTGCTGATGTTTAAAACGCTTGCGACGTAGTTATCAAACCTCAAGTTTTAGCCTCTCATATTCGCTCTCATCGATCACTCGCACGCCTAGCTCATTCGCCTTACCTAGCTTACTGCCAGCCTCCTCGCCAGCTAGGACGAAGTCCGTTTTTTTAGAAACTGAGCTAGAAACCTTTGCGCCAAAACTCTCAAGCTCCGCCTTTATCTCATCTCTTGGGCGACTTAGCGTGCCAGTTATCACCACCGTTTTACCACTTAGCGCATTTGAGATGCTCTGCACCTGCGTCACGCTTGGCTGCACGATCTGGCTAAGAGCTAAAATTTCATCTCTATTTACCTCGGCAAAGTCTATTAAGCTGTTTGCCATCTCCACGCCAAAGCCTTCAAGCGAGACAAGCTTCTCAAAACTAGCATCAAGCCAGCCTAAACCGAAGCTACTTGCGAGCTTTTTAGCCGCCACCTCACCGATGTGCTCACAGCCAAGGCCGGTGATAAAGCGCGATAGCTCCGCACCTTTGCTAGCTTCGATAGCGCTTAAAAGGTTGTTTACCTTTTTATCTTTAAAGCCCTCAAGCACAATGAGATCATCAAATTTAAGGCCGTAAATGTCTTTTATACAGGAAATTAGCCCCTTATCAAATAGCAAATTTACGATTGCGTCGCCAAGGCCATCGATATTTAGGCATTTTTTCGATGCGTAGTGGATTATCGAGCCCACCACTCTTGCCCTGCAGCTTAAATTTTGACACTTTACAAAGACCCCTTCATCAAGCAGGTGCGAGCCGCAAACTGGGCAAAATTTAGGCCTCTCTATCGCTTGCTCGCTACCATCTCGCCTATCTTTAAAAACCTTTGTGATCTTTGGTATGACGTCGCCTGAGCGGATGATGCCGATGTAGTCGTTTTTCATAACGCCAAGGCGCTCGATCTCATCAAAGTTATGAAGGGTGGCGGATTTTACATTAGCACCATCTATATTTACCTCATCAAGCACGCCAACAGGCGTTACTACGCCACTTCTGCCAACTTGAAGTGCCACATCTCTTAGCCTAGTCACCTTTTCAATGGCTGGAAATTTAAATGCCACCATAAATTTTGGAAATTTGACCGTGTAGCCTAGCTGCTCACAGCGCACAAGGTCATTTACACGTATCACCATGCCATCCATCATCACGCTCTTTGCCTCGCGGCTGGCTAGTAGCTCGTTATACGCAGTCTCAAGCTCATCTTTTTTTAAAATTTTAAAAAATTCATCTCTTTCAAAGCCAAGATCACGCACAAATTTCATCACCTCGCTGTGATCTTTTAGCCCAAGGCTCTGCTCGCCCACGCCCCAAGGTATGAAAAGTAGCTTTCTTTTAGCAGTGACCGCGCTATCAAGCTGTCTTAGACTGCCTGCGGCTGCGTTTCTAGGGTTTGAAAGCGGCGCCTCGCCCTCTTTTGCACGCTCTGCGTTTAATAGCTCAAAGTCATCTTTTCTTATGACGACTTCGCCCCTTATTTCAATGAGCCCTTTGTAGCTAATGCTCTTTGGCACCGAGCTAATGGTCCTTGCATTTTGCGTCACGTCCTCGCCTGTAACGCCGTCGCCTCTGGTTATCGCCCTAACTAAAACACCGTTTTCATAAAGCAAATTTAAGCTCGCTCCATCAAATTTTGGCTCAGCAACAAAGGTTAAGTTCTCTTTATCACCACGCTTTAGCCACGCATCAAGCTCGGCTAGATCAAAAATATCTTCCATGCTCCACATGCGTTTGATGTGATTGGCCTTGCTAAAGCCCTCTTTTACAGTACCGCCCACGCGTTTTGTAGGTGAAAAGATAGAAATTTCGCTTGGATTTGCCTGCTCATACTCAAGCACAGCGTGATATAGCGCGTCATACTCCTCGTCACTTGCAAGTGGCTCATCCTCGTCGTAGTAGGCCTTTGCCCACGTATTTAGCGTCTCTACCGCTTTTTCGTACTCTTGTTTTGTCATTTTTTGCTCCAAATTTACACCGCATTTTATCTTAAACATACTTTATAAATGATCTAAATTTAGCTCTCTGGCGTCACATAAATGGACATTTTTATAGACCTTTGCTATCTCGTCTCTAGCTCTCATTAGCGCAAAGCCAAGTAAATTTTGCCCTTGCCACTTCATGGGATTTTGTGCATTTTCATCGCTTACAGCCAAACCTATGCCCCAAATTTTATCAAGTGGGCTTGCTTCAACCAAAACTTTACTCCCAGTTTGGAGCAAAAAGTCTCGCAAAGGGGCATTTTGGCTAAATTTTAGATAGCTCGCATTTAACACGACGCCAAATTTGACCTCATCCCAGACCTTAGCGTCAAAGCCACGCACCTGCCTACCAAACGCCTTCATCTACGCTGGATCTTTAGCGGATAAAATTTGCTCCAAAGCCTCTTTATCACCAAAGCACTCAGCCTTTTTAGCCTTACACTCTACCAAAGCGTGGCTTGACTCATCGCCTCATGCATATTAAAAAGCTGCTTATGCTCGGCCACGTCGTGTGTACGGATGATATGTGCGCCGTTTTCGAAGGCCTTTAAGTGTAGGTAAAGCGAGCCTGGTAAACGGTCTTTAACCTCACTTGGACTGTAATGATTTATAACTGATTTGCGGCTAGCACCAACTAGTAGTGGGCAGTCAAATTTTAAAAAATGTTCCAAATGCTTAATAAGCAATAAATTTTGTTCGGCCGTCTTACCAAAGCCAATACCCACATCAAGCACTAGTTTTTTGGTGCCAAGCTCCTTTGCTAGGGCTATCTTTTGCTCAAAAAAGTCTGCTATCTCGCCGATTAAGTCGTTATATTTTGGCGCGACCTGCATAGTCGCAGGATCGCCTTGCATATGCATCATGCAAAACTCAGCATCGTATTTTGCAGCAAGTGGGGCTAAATTTATATTTGCCGTGATGTCATTTATCATTTTAAAGCCGTGATTTAGAGCAAATTCAAGGCAATAAGGATCAAAGCTATCAAGGCTAAATTTCGCCTTTTCATGTAAATTTAGCTTGTAAATTTCCTCCACAATATCTTTTATACGCCCAAATTCCTCTTCGCGGCCACAATACTCGCTCCCTGGCCTTGAGCTAACGCCGCCAAGATCGATGTAGTCTGCACCTGCTTCTATCATGGCTTCGATTTTCGCTATGCCATTTTGCGTATTTATGCGGCTTTGTTCGTTAAAGCTATCTGTGTTTATATTTGCAACGCCCATTATAAGAGGCTTTGTTGGCTTTATAAATTTTGTATCCAAAAAGACTGCTAAATTTTTAAGTCCGAAGTCTTGCAACTTCTCTTTTTTAGCTAGCTGTCTAAGCTGCGCATTTGTCGCTATTAGTAAGGCTTTATTTAGGCTCTCTTTGCCCAAAATCGTATCTTTATGCGTCACAAGCTCGGCTCCAACGCTAAGTGCATCTTGCTTTAGGATATTTGCTGCTGGGGTTTTTATCTCATCTATAAATATAAAATTTATCTCGCTCTTTTCATGCATGAGCTTCGCACCAGCAGGGCTTGGAGAGATGGCTTTGCAAATTTCTTCAAAGTCACTTTTATTATTTATCTTATAAAATTTCAACGTCGTCCTTTTTGAAATATAGTAAGCAGTAGCGGCGTTAGCACGGCGTGAGACTTGGCATTTAGATCCGCAAGCTTAATAAGCGAGAAAAAATAATCCATCTCATCGCCACTAAATTTATACCCGCTATCAACCGCCTTTGTCACGATAACGCCAACAAGCTCTTTTAACTCGTTTTTGCCAAATTTCTGAGCTTGTTCGTCTGCGATCTTTTGATCGATAAAGCTTGTTAGCTCTTTTAGGCTAAGCGATTTTAAATTTAGATCAAGGGTTATTTTTGGCTTTTTTGTGAGATTATTTTCTATGAGCATTCTTGATCTAATCGTTGATAGAAGTAAATTTTTACTCTGCGTTACTATTATAAATTTGATATTTCTTGGAGGCTCTTCAATGATCTTTAAAAGTGCATTTTGAGCCTCTGTTCTAAAAGAATTAGCATGTATTACTAAAATTTTTTCATCTTTTTCAGCAATGTATGCTTCTGCGATGACCTCCTTTGCATTTTCTAGCAAAAAATCATCACTTATAAAAAATCTTAAATTATTAGTGCCAAACTCATCTTCAAGGTTGGCTTTTAAATTTTCAAAATCGCTTGTAACGACGATTTTATTAAGCATTTAGAGTATCACCTTTGCAAAGAGAGCCGCATCGATACTTTTATCAAAAATTTTGCAAAGACTTATTAGTTTAATGTCTAAATTTTCATCGCTTGAGCTAAGAGTAAAGCTATTTTGTGCCTGCTCGTCAAATAGCCACATATAACTATCCTCATCGCTTTTAGCTAAATTCGCATATCTATCAAGGCTCTTTCCGATATAAAAAAACAAGTATCCGTTTGGAAAAGCAAGACTGAGCATATCTTTTAGAAGCTGTTTTTGCTCATTTGTCTCTATCTCGTCAAGCGATGGATAAAGCGATCTTAGGCTAAAAAATGGCAAAAATGGCCTTATACTTTTTGAATGGTTCATCTTTTTTAAAAGATAAATTTCAAACCATCTTCGCTCTTCATCACTTATAGTTATAAAAGCCCTTCCTTCAAGTAAAAATTTAAGCCTAGATGCGAGCAAAGGCGTCCATTCAACACGCCTTTCCTCCATCCAGCTCATCAAAGGACCTTCATCCCTAATAGCCTTTAACGTCCACTGAATAAAGTCTTGCATTACTGATCTAGCTTATAAGCATCGTGAAGTACGCGAACTGCTAGCTCGCCATATTTTTGATCAACGATCATTGAAATTTTTATCTCACTTGTTGAGATCATTTGGATATTTATACCCTCTTTTGCAAGCGTTTCAAATGCTAGACATGCTACGCCGCTATGACTCTTCATACCGACGCCTATAACTGAAACTTTTACGATCGCGTCATCAAATTCTATATGTTTTGCAGCTGAGAGTTTTTGCATAGTCTCTTTTGCTAGTTCAAGCTCATTTTGTGGTACTGTAAAGCCTAAATTTGTAGTACCATCGTGCCCTACGTTTTGGATTATCATATCTACGTTTATATTTTCATGCGCAAGAGCTGTAAAAATTTCTGCTGCAATACCAGGCTTATCAACTACGCCTCTTAGTGTTACTCTTGCTTGATTTTTATCTAGTGCTATTCCGCTTACTAAAACTGCTTCCATATTGTCATCTTCCTTTGCTATTAATGTACCTTCGTTGTGATTAAAACTACTTCTTGTGACTAATTTTACTTCTAGTTTTTTTGCCAGCTCGACTGAGCGATTTTGAAGTACCTTCGCACCAGCAGAGGCGAGCTCAAGCATCTCATCATAGCTTATTTGCTCTAGTTTTTTTGCCTTTTTTTCTATCCTTGGATCAGTTGTATAAACTCCATCAACATCGGTAAAAATTTCGCATAGGTCAGCCTTTAGTGCTCCCGCTAAAGCAACCGCACTAAGGTCGCTTCCACCTCTACCAAGTGTCGTAATATCACCTTTTCCATCTATACCCTGAAAACCGGCTACAACCACGATCTTACCAGCTTTTAGCTCAGCTTTTAGCCTTTGTGTATCTATCTTTTCTATTCTAGCTTTTGTATGTACATTATCGGTAATAATACCCGCCATTGCACCTGTCATACCCACACAAGCACAGCCTTTTGCATTAATCGCAATCGTCAAAAGCGCGGTGGTTACTTGCTCTCCAGAGCTTAAAAGCATATCGGTGGCGATGCCATCTGGGTGTTTTGAAAAATATTCACTATATTCAACCAATTGATTTGTAACTCCGCTCATCGCAGAAACTACCACGACCACATCCGCACCGCTATTTTTAGTCTCGATGACTCTATTTGCCACAGCTTCGATGCGCTCAAGTGTTCCTACGCTAGTTCCGCCAAATTTTTGAACGATTAACATCAAAAATATCCTTTCTCTTTAAAATAACTCAAAACCTTTTCATAAATAGGTTTTTTAAAGTGATTTATATTTTCTAAACTTCTACCAAAATCTACAAATTTATACTCGCTAAACTCAGGATGCTCTGTCTTTAAATTTACGCTGGCACCATTTTTAAGTCTAACTAAAAAATACTTTTGCGTCTGCCCATCAAATGGGTAAAATTTCTTTGCCGCATTTGCTGGAAAGTCGTAGCTTAGCCACTCTGGATACTCTTCTAAGATATCGAATTTGTCAGTTCCGATCTCTTCTTTGAGCTCCCTTTTTAAGGCCTGCTTTGGACTCTCGCCTTCGTCTATTCCGCCTTGAGGAAACTGCCAGATATCATCCATA